>VGXV01000001.1 GCA_016873165.1 Planctomycetota bacterium
CCCTTTTGAGACCAAACTGGATTGGTTTTGCCTGGTTTTGGCTTTATTTCCGTTCCGCTTTGGACCGATATAGGTTCTTCTTTGACGAGGTTGTTTTTTTGCTTTGTCCCAGTAACTCTCAACCTTGTAGAGGTATATCTTGCCCTTTATTTTCTGTTCTATTATATAGGCCATAGTAATAGCTAGTTATTAATTAACAAATGGCCTTAATATACAGAGAATACAACGAAATTGCAAGGTTTTATTGCATAGTTACTAACTTTTTCTCCAATTTAGGTACTATATAGTTCGGGTATTTTTTAGATTTTGCATTCGTAATGTATTTACCAGTAAATGAGCTTGCCGTACCGGTTCAGGGATACGATATCCTCTGCATATTTTTAAAATGAATTGAATAGCAAAAGAAAGGTCTGTCTTATGTCCGACAGAAACAAACACAGGATTTGTATTTAATTTTGTTCTCAAGGCGACTCCTACAGTTTTATCATTGTAAATGAGACGGGAATTAGCCCCTACATTGTTTTCAACTTCAGAATATTCACCTACAAGGCAGCTTTTGGCACATCCGATAGCAGGTTTGTCCAGAATAACTCCTATATGCGATGCAATGCCAAAAAAGCGGGGATGAGCAATCCCCTGGCCATCAAAAACAATTATGTCAGGCTCTGTTTTCAATTTTTTAAATGATTTGAGCAAGACAGGCGCTTCTCTAAAAGACAAAAGGCCAGGTATGTAAGGAAACCTAGCCTTTTCAATTGCTGTCGCTTCTTCAATCTTTTCAAGTTTTTTATTAATCGCAAAGACAATTACCGCTGCAAATACACGATCGCTGTGCTTATCGTATGAAACATCAGCTCCTGCTACCGTACATATTTTGCCATGGTCTTTTCTTATTATTACTGATTTACTTAATTCTTGCTGAATCTGAACGGCTTTTTTGTAATTTTTTGTCCATGAATGTATTCTTTTTATATGCATTCAAAGAATTTCCGTAACTATTCAGCGTAATTTATCAAACTATCTTGGGCGCAGAGCGCGACTCGTTCCCAAACTCCAGTTTGGAAACGCAACTGCACTGGAAACTCTGTTTCCCGTGAGGGTTTGACTTAACAAATTATTTAAATTACAAACTATTTGAATCAGGTAATTTTATTTCCTATCTGTCAATATACCGGCGAGAAACCGGAGTTTCTCGAACAAGTACATTCCCAAACTGGAGTTTGGGAACGAGCCGTGTAAAGAAAATAACAAACATTCGAAAAATGTTTTAAACGATTTTACGGAGCTTCCAATTCCTCAGCCTTTGGCAGATCCTTGATGTTTTTTAAGCCAAAATGTTCAAGAAATTGCTTTGTAGTGCCATACAACAAGGGATGGCCAAGGGATTCGTCTCTTCCTACCACTTTGACAAGGTTTTTTTCCATCAATAGTCTGATTATTTGGCCGGATTGAACTCCGCGAATAGATTCAACATCTGCGCGTAATACGGGTTGTTTATATGCGATGATTGCAAGCGTTTCCAGAGAAGCCTGCGAAAGCTTTGTTTCTGATGTTTTTTTGCGTAATTTGGATATCCATTCGTGGTATTCAGGCCGTGTATATATCTGGAAGCCGCCGGCAATTTCTTCAATCTGGAAAGACCTCGCCTGTTGATCATAATCATTTTGCAGCAAGGTGATGGCGTCTTTTATGAGATTTGCGTCTGTATCATCGACTATCGTGCATATTTTTTTAACAGAGAGAGGTTCGTCTGCAGTAAACAACAACGCTTCAACAATAGATTTTATTTCCTCAACGGTTTTCATAGCGAAATGAATATCGTCTCAATTTCTGCACACTGAATCATTTAATTTGCCAGGTATGTTCCTGCAGTTGACTTTTCATTTTTTCAATTGCATTTTGCACCGCTTTTACTGCGGCATTTGTAGATATGGTTGCTCCCGTAATAGCCGTTATTTTTTCTTTATCTTCAACTTTGGAAACTACCAGTTGATAATATGATTTATTCTTAAATTGTTCCTGAAAGCGCGGACGCAATTCCTCTGTCTTTCCATTCTTCGAATTATCACCTTCATTTTCCCGATTCAGCGTAAATTCAGGCAATTGTTTCTTTTCCCCATGTTTAACATCTGAAGATTTTCCAAAAACGCTCATTAAAACGCTCAACAATGTATCGGAACTTTCTATTTCGGTCATTTTTGTGCCAAGGCCGGGTGTCTCCATCTGATAAATGATATCGATTCCGAGAATTTTTTCAAGATGTGAATCAACCCCTACCATAACCTTTATTTTGCTGGAATAACCCTGAGCCGCACCGCTTGAAGCATACCCGATCAATTCTCCTTTGCTATTTATGCCTTTATATATCTTGTCCAGTTCATTCGTGTCCGGCGGGGTAATTTCTTCCGGTGTTTTATCAATGCCGGGAAGCACCGTATAAAGAGCTTTCGTGCGTATTTCCAACTCTTTTACCTTGATTTTTTCCTTCGTGACAAGATACGTAGAGGAAACACCAACAGATGCCAAAAGAGAGACAATCGTAAGAATTATGGTATATTGCAACTTTTTTTTCATAGTTTATTTTTTTAGCTTTGAGCCATACAAGCGTGGTTTTGTAAACCGGTCAATAAGGGGAGTCGCAGTGTTCATGATTAAAATGGAATAACATACGCCTTCCGGATACCCCGAGTAAAACCGAATCAAAATAGTCAGTAATCCTGCCCCAACGGAAAAAATAATCATACCTTTCTTCGTCAACGGGGTAGTCACCATATCCGTTGCCATAAAAAAAGCGCCCAAAAAGAGACCTCCGGCAAATAAATGATAGAAAGGATTATTTGCCCAGGGAGTCATAGTGCGGGGAGGCAGAAAAATTGAAAAGATAAAAACGGTTGCAAGATACGTAACGGGCACATACCATTTAATACATTTCTTATAGATAAGATATAAACCTCCCGCAAGCAGTGCAATCACGGAAGTCTCTCCGATACAGCCGGGCACACTGCCAATCAATAACTGGTATAATGTGTATATCTCTGTCCCTGATTCCTTTGCAAGAGGGGTTGCTTTGGTTACCGCATCGAGGAGCAAACCATTTTCACCGATTCTCGTGATATTTTTCATTACATTCATCGCTCCGGCATCAGTGAAAAAACGCCAATCGGAGTTTATAGCGACCGGATATGCCACTTGCAGAAAAGCGCGTGCAGCGAGCGCCGGATTCCATATATTATTCCCCAACCCGCCAAAAGCGTGTTTAACGATAGCGATTGCAAAAAAAGACCCCACCACGGGAACATACCACACAACTCCCGGTGGCAGAGTATAGGCAAGTAAAATAGCGGTAACAAAAGCGCTGCCATCTTTTATCATTTCAAATGCAGGCTGCTTTTTTAAAATTGAAATAACTGCTTCCGTAAGAACCGCGGTTAAACAGCATAGTCCGATAACAAAAAGCGTATAATAGCCAAATATAAAAACAGCAGCAAATCCCGCCGGAAGTAGAGAGAGATTAACAGTCCACATAATGCGGGGTATACTATCACCGTCCCTTATATGAGGTGAAGCGCTGACAATTAAAGGTGTGCCGCTCTGAGTATTATTTACCATGGTTTTTGCTTATTATGAATCATTTTTATTTTAAAAATAAAACGAGACTATTTCTTTGTTTTTTGCTTTGCGATAAGGGCTTTTGCAAATTTAATATGGTGCACGATGGGTCGTTTTGCAGGACAAATATAACTGCAGCAACCACACTCTTTGCACTCAAGGACGTTATTTTCCAATGCAAGGGAAACATTCCTGGATTCACCGATAATACTTAACTCGCTGGGATTAAGCCCGTACGGACAACTACTCACACACCGGCCGCACCGTATACATGCGTGAGATGTATATTGCGGCTGGTTTTTAAGAGCAAGTATTCCGCCCGTCCCTTTTACCGTCACTGCATTATCAACATTTCCCTGTGCAATGCCCATCATAGGCCCGCCAAAAATGATTTTATTGATATCGGCAGAAGGCTCTGCTATTTCCAATAGATCACGAACGGGAGTTCCAATGCGCACAAGCAGATTTTGAGGTTTATTTACCCCATTTCCCGTAACAGTGACAATTCTTTCGATCAAAGGACGGTTGAATTTCACCGCATTATAGATTGCTACCGCGGTTGCGACATTTATAACAACAACACCAACTTCCATGGGAAGCTGAGTAGGTTTGAATTCACGATTTAATAATGCTTTAATAAGCTGGTGTTCCGCGCCCTGAGGGTATTTTACCTCAAGTAAGTCAATTTTTATGGCATGATCATTTGCCAGGATATTTTTAAATGTAGTGTAAACGTCTTGTTTATTTGACTCAATGCCGATATGCGCTTTTTTGCACCCGATGCATTTCATAACAAGCCGCAACCCCTGAAGAACTTCGTTTGTATTGCTGCGCATAACGTGATGATCACAGGTAAGGTATGGTTCGCATTCCGCCCCGTTCATCACTATGGTATCGATTATTTTATCTTTTGGGGGAGTCAATTTTACGTGAGTGGGAAATGTAGCGCCGCCAAGCCCTACAATACCCGCAGACAAAACTCTTTGTTTGATTTCTTCAGGCGTGATATTCTCAATATCCTGTTCAACATTTAACGCTTCAGCCCATCCTTCATCACCGGAATTTTCAATAACTACTGCCTGAGATTTTATTCCCGTTACAGGATGCGGATAGGGTGACACATCAACGACTTTACCACCAACAGAAGCATGTACATTAGAGGAAATGAACCCTTGTGCCTCTCCGATAATCTGTCCAATTTTTACCACGTCTCCTTTGTTTACTATTGGTTTTGCCGGAGCGCCAATGTGCTGGTTCATAAGCAAATATACTTTTTTGGGAATCGGGGCAATTACTTCTTTCATCCCGGAAGTAAGTATTTTCCCGTCATCTTTGGGATGAATTCCTCCTAAAAAAGAATTAAACTTCGATTTCATTGATGCGTACATTCCACATTTCTTGTCTAATATTATTTCGGTATAATAAAAAACTACTCTACTTTAACTTCCAATTCTGCAAAATCAAATGAGAAAATGCAAAAAATGAAATTGTCCATATTCAGATAGAATGGCCCAAAAATGTGAATAAACTTCACTTTTGTTCAATAGCACATGGGGGCGTGAGATACCAACAGGAAAACGACTATATAGGGGATTCTCATTTATTTTATAATAAGAAAATTGCGACCTCTCGATAAATGGATAGAGAGAAATGTAAACAAATAACGAATGCTATTATTTAATCCAGATTTATATTTTTTGTAATGGAAGCGTTTTCTATAAGGCTAATAAGCCATGGCCTTAATCTTTCTCTATATTTCTTCTCTCGCACTAATTTATCCAAATCTTCTTTAACACTGTTAAAATCCTTACCATTTCCGGCTTTTTTTTCTATTATTTTAATTATGTGATAACCGTAATCGGTACTTATAATATCGCTTAGTTCTCCAGGTTTCAAATGTGCCACTGATTTGCCTATGTCATCCTGCGGACTAAATGGCAGCATCTTTCCGTCTCTTGACGCTGAAGCCCGGTCAATCGACTGGGTCTTTGCAATTTTGGCAAAATCAGCCCCCAAACGCAGTTTTTCAAGGACTTCTTCCGCCTCTCTTTTCGTTTTTAAAACAACTTGCTGAGCCTCGATTTTTTCTCCGTAAACACTATTATACGCCTCGTGCAAATCTTCTTCCGATACGGTGATTGATTTCAATACCACCTTTTCAGCCCGTAATTCAATCTCTGCCTGTTTTTGTTTTCTTAATTTCTTTGCTACTTTATCCCTGAATTCCTTTAAACTTGCGCCAATTTTTTCCAGTTCTTTTTCAAGATCACTTTCTTTTTCTATTTTGTATGATTGCATTAACGCGTTTACTTCCCGCTGAACCAGAGTATTTAACCTGTTTTCAACCTCTTCGCTGGTAATGGAAATACCGTGCTTTCTTGCCTCCTGGTTAATGAGGGTTCTTCTGATAAGAACGTCAAGCGCATCGTTTCCGTATGTGCTTAATAATATTTCATACAATTCATTGTTGGTAATCTTTTGCCCGTTAACAATAGCAACAACATCCTTGTCTTCATTTTTTGATTCTTTGCTTATCAGCACAATATCGCTTTCAGGATCGGCTTTTGCATACACGTAATGGTTTACAACAAAACTACCGGAAAAAAACACTAACGTTACGAAGGAAAAGAGGTATTTTGTATTCATAAATATTATTTTTTGCAGAATAAAAATTAATTACTTAAAATAGCAGATAAAATTGAGGTAGAATTATAACACAGTTAAAATTGACGTGTCAATGCTTTTAAATCGGCAAAATGGAGATTTGTCAGGTGACTGCAATTATATTGGCGGGCGGGAAAAGCATCAGGATGGGAACGAATAAAGCGTTCCTTACATACAGGAACATTCCATTCATCGAAATTCAAATAGAAACATTAAAGCGCTTATTCCGTGATATTATTATTTCCGCAAATGATGCATCTTTCTATGAACATTTGAAACTGCCGATCGTACCGGATGTATTTCCCGGAAAAGGCCCTATCAGCGGTATTTGTGCGGGATTGATGCATTCGAAACATTCATACGCATTTGTAATCGCCTGTGATATGCCATTTATCAACAAAGATGTAATAGTATACATGAAAGGACTTGTCAAAAGTGACGATTATGATGTAATTGTGCCGCATACCGTACGCGGACCGGAACCGCTTCATGCATTTTATTCAAAAAAATGCATTGCGACCATGCAGCAATGTCTTGAAGAAGGAAATTTGCGAATGACTGATTTCCTGAAAAAAGTAAATGTGCGCCACGTTAATGTTGAGGAACTTATGAAATCGGGCGCAGATATAAAATCTTTTATTAATCTCAACACGTATCAGGAATATGAAAAGTATTGTTCGTAATTAAACTACATCATTTTCTAAAGAACACATGGAGAACAAACCGGATATCATCATTTACCATATTGGCCAATTGCTTACCATTCGGGGAGCGACGCAAAAACCAAAAATTTCGGGGCAAATGGATGATTTGGGAATCATTGAGGATGGCGCTGTCGCAATAAAAGATGGCAATTTCATCCATGTATCTACTACGGAAGAAATGAGAAATCGCTACGAATTCGGCATAACAAAGACATTAGACGCTTCAGGAAAGGTGGCATTGCCCGGGTTTATCGATTGCCATACCCATGCAATTTTCGGAGGAAATCGTACCGCTGAATTTGTTGAGCGTATAAAGGGAACCACTTACCATGAGATTTTAAAAAAAGGCGGCGGGATACTAAATACCGTGAACAGTACCCGCAAATTAACCTCAGAAGAACTTACCATATTAACTAAAAACCATCTTGATACTATGCTGCTGCACGGCACTACCACCGTTGAAATCAAAAGCGGATACGGACTCGACTTAATGAACGAAATAAAAATCCTTAAATCAATTCAAAAGCTTAAGAAGACGCATTGCATGGATATCGTTCCTACTTTTTTAGGCGCCCACACAATCCCTGTTGAGTATAAGTATGATCCCGATGTCTATGTTAACCTTGTTTGTAATATGCTGCCATTTGCCAGGGAATATGCGGTATTTTGCGATGTTTTCTGCGATGAAGGCGCATTCAACGCACAACAAACGGAAAAGGTTTTGCAAACTGCAAAAAACCTGGGTTTTCAATTAAAATTACATTCCAATGAATTCAAGAATATTGGAGGAGTACAAATTGCAGTAAAATACGACGCCGTATCGGTAGAACACCTCGACCACATTACTTCGCAGGAAATAGATACATTATCCGGCAGCGCCGTCGTTTGTGTATTGCTGCCTGGCGTACCGTTATTTCTTATGAACAATACATATGCTCCGGCAAAAGAAATGCTCGATAACGGATTAGCCATTGCCTTGGCGACTGATTTTAACCCCGGAACATGTCCATGTCTTAATATGCAAATAATGATTACGCTGGCAAGTCTTACAATGTCGATGACTCCCTCTCAGTCTATTAACGCCGCAACAATAAACGCCGCACACGCCCTCTCTATGGCGCACCTGATCGGAAGTATTGAGGAGGGAAAACAAGCGGATATGATTATTCTGGATATAGACGATTATCAGCAATTATCATATTATTTCGGCATAAATCACGTGCAAACCGTTATAAAAAAAGGCAAGCTTGTTGTTGATAATAAAATTCCTGTAAAATGAGAACATAACAAAATACATACTGCTGCTACTTTTATCACTTCTTAATACTTTTCTGCCAAATGAAATCGGCGATACTTTGCCATCATGGTATACTACGATGAATTTTTTGCCGCTGACTTGTTCCTTTTACCTAATCGTTGAATGATATTTTTAAGTGATTCTTCAATAGACATTAACCCGTTCCGAACAACATCGGATTTCATATAATCGTTTGCCTCAAAATCAAATTCTATGCCATATCGATATTGTCCGTCCTGCACTCTCTTTGTATTTTTTACGACGCCGATTATATCCTCGATAATCTCCTGTTTTACATCATCAATCGTCAACATAATGCACAGCTTGTTTCCCAGATTAAATTTAAGATTGGTGACAAACGCTATTCCGTTCCGGCAGAAATCCATCCAGTTGACTATTTGCGGTTTTTGCACAAATCCTGAAAGTCCCGTACGTTTGACGACCACGCACAGATTTCCGTGTGAATATCGAACTGATTTGCGACGCATGTTCTGATTAACCATAGCTTAATTGTAGTATCTGATTTTTTAAATAATTATACGAAAACGGTTCATGATCTAAAAAAACCCCAATGGTTTCTTGTCATAGGAAATCAATATGTTTTTTGTATGACGGTAATGGTTAAGCATCATTTTGTGTGTTTCCCGCCCGATGCCCGATTTCTTATAGCCGCCAAATGAAGCGTGTGCGGGATAAAGATGATAGCAATTTACCCACACGCGCCCTGCTTTAATCTGTCTCGAAACCGTTTGTATCTGATGTATATCTCTCGACCATATGCCTGCCCCCAACCCATAGATAGTGTCATTGGCGAGATCAACGGCTTCCGCTTCATTTTTAAATGTGGCAACGCTCACCACCGGCCCGAATATCTCTTCCTGAAATATCCGCATCTTGTTATTGCCTTTAAACACGGTTGGTTGTATAAAATACCCATCCGGATATTCTTTTACCGATGCAGCCGATCCCCCTGCCAGCACTTCGGCCCCTTCTTTTTTGCCAATATCGAGATAATTTTTGATCTTTTCGTATTGATCTTTTGAGGCTTGAGCGCCCATCATTGTTTCACTATCAAGAGGATTTCCCACTTTTATTTTCGCTACCCTTTCAAGCGCCCTTTTGATGAATTTATCGTAGATAGATTCTTGTATTAATGCCCTCGATGGACACGTACAAACTTCTCCCTGATTCAGCGCAAACATCACAAAACCTTCTATTGCTTTATCAAAAAATTCGTCATCTTTCTCCAGCACACTTTCAAAAAAAATATTGGGAGATTTTCCCCCCAGTTCCAATGTAACAGGAATGATATTTTCCGACGCATATTGCAAAATGAGCCGTCCTGTGGTTGTTTCACCGGTAAAAGCGACCTTTTTCACTCTTGGAGAAGATGCCAGAGGTTTACCGGCTTCGGGCCCGAATCCATTAACGATATTTATGACTCCATCCGGAATGAGGTCTTCAATGAGTTCCATGAAAACCAATATAGAAGCAGGGGTTTGTTCCGCTGGTTTCAATACAACACAATTCCCCGCGGCAAGCGCAGGCGCCAGTTTCCATGCCGCCATTAAAACAGGAAAATTCCACGGAATAATTTGCGCGACAACACCGAGAGGTTCATGCACCTCCATTGAAACGGTATTTGCGTCTAAATCTGTAATCTCCCCGGTCTCCGCCCGTATAATACCGGCAAAATAGCGAAAATGATCGATAACGAGCGGCAAATCCGCCGCCATAGATTCACGGATACTCTTGCCATTTTCCCATGTTTCCGTTCTTGCCAGCAGCTCACTGTTTTGTTCCACACGGTCGGCAATTTTTAACAAAAGATTGCTTCTTTCCGCAACAGATGTTCTTCCCCATGCCGGAGCCGCTTTTTCAGCAGCGTCAATAGCAAGATTTATATCCTCCACTGTCGAACGAGGCACCCTGGTAAATGCCTTGCCGTCAATGGGAGAAACATTATCAAAATATTTCCCATTCAGCGGCGGCGCCCACTTCCCGCCGATATAGTTTTCATACCGTGATTTAAAAGAAGGTTTTTCGTATAACATCTCCGTGCTTCCTTTCATTAACTGAGTGGTTTAAAAAAACTTTCACTGATGACATTCCATGCATATTTATATTCAGAGACGCACGGCAGTGCGTCTCTACAGTGGTTGTGGTGCCCCCTGTGTTTTTTGCAGGTACAGACGCGTGACAGCGTGTGTTTACATGTATAAATTTTCAGGTTTATTCTTGTCTAACTCCCATTTTAAGGGGTTGTTTAGAATATATTCCCGGATTTTGTTTAAAGATTTTTCGTTACGGATAATATGATCATAAAAACGTCTTTGCCATGAAAAATTACGTTTTATTCTTCGGATACGACCAGTTGTAGCAGATTTAAATCCGCGGATAATGGATGACAAATTATTTCTCTGCGGACCAAATTTGTTTTTGTACGGTGGTAGAGACGCATTGCCATGCGCCTTTGTCATTGCATTGTCATGCATCGCTATATTGGAAGACGCAAAATTGAGAGACGCACGGCAGTGCGTCTCTACACCATCATCATTTTTGATAATGATAATACCGTGTAGATGGTTTGGCATAACAACCCATCTATCCAGCAATACATTATTGCGTATTGTTTCTGCTTTTACCCACTCTTCAGACACAATTTTACCAATGGAGGATAAATGCATCTGATCTCCTATCACTTCTCCGAATGCACATTCTCCCTGTAAGGTACAGATAGTCACAAAATAATATCCTGCCTTAGAATAATCCCATTCCGCCAGACGAACAGATTCAGTGCGATATTTATCCTTATATAACGTCATACTATTCACCGTAGAGACGCATTTCCATGCGTCTCAATAATCAATCGCATCATTTTGCACGCCACATCGGGAGACGCACGGCAGTGCGCCTCTACCTACCGCATTTCCAATTCGGGAATTCTCCATGGATATAAAAAATTACACCAGGTTATAATATAAATCGCGCTGCTTTGCCAGGAAGCCGGCATCGTTAATCAGGAATTCAATTTCTTCTTTTTCCATGGTATAGCTCACTCCCGCAGCCTTAACAACATTTTCTTCAATCATTGTGCTCCCCATGTCATTCGCGCCGAATTTTAAAGAGAGTTGCGCAATTTTAGCGCCTTGGGTCACCCATGATGCCTGTATATTCATTATGTTATCCAGATACAATCTGGCAATGGCAAGGGTTTTTAAATAATCATAACTTCCGAGCAACGCATTTTCCAATTGGGTGTTTTTCGGCTGAAACGTCCATGCAATAAAGGCGGTAAACCCATTCGTTTTATCCTGAAGCTGCCGGATTTTTTCAAAATGTTCAATGCGTTCATCCGTCGTCTCGATATGGCCAAACATCATAGTTGCGGTTGTTTTCATGCCCTGTTCATGTGCTGATTGCATCACATTCAGCCATTCCTGCGCGGAACATTTGTTTGGGCTGATGAGTTGTCTGCAGCGGTCTGTTAATATCTCGGCTCCGCCGCCAGGAATGGAATCAAGGCCTGCATCTTTCAGAATGCGGATTATCTCCGGCATCGGAATGGTGTTTAAAAGGGAAAAATGCATTATTTCCGGGGGAGAAAAGGCATGGATGTGTATATCAAATTTAGCTTTTATGGAACGCAATAATTCTGTATAAAAATCCATTTTCAGAGTCGGATGCAACCCCCCTTGCATGAGTATTTGTCTTCCGCCTAATTCGATGGTTTCTTCTATTTTTTTGTAAAGTTCCTCTTTCGGGATTATATAACCGTCGCTATGTTCAATGTTTTTATAAAATGCGCAAAATTTACATCCCGATGTGCAAATATTCGTATAATTTATATTTCTGTCAATGATATATGTGCGATAATCCTCAGGATGCTTTCTCCTGCAAACCCCATCTGCGGCAATCCCCATTATTAGAAGCTCTTTATAATCAAAGAGCCGCGAACCTTCCTCCGCCGTTATTCTTTTATTCTGTGTTGGTTTACTCAGTGTTTCTTTCAGATTTTTATCTCCCGGGCAAACATCATACGTCATTAAATATCACCCTTTCTCCTTTGGGCGCCAATTCCATTGACACAGCACACTGATAAAATTTTTTGAGACCTCTGATCTCCTCCTTGCCTAAATCATATTGAATTGCTTTGGTGAGATAATGCAAGCATGTATCGTAGGGCAGATTCAGTCGTTTTGCTTCGGACAAGGCAATTTCCTTTACGTGTTGAATGCCCGTTTTTTTTGAATTCAACAGCATTTCGTTTACTCCGGGAATCCGTCTGCCTCTTTTTACCACCCATACGGCATATACAAAGGGCAATTTTGTGTATTCATACCATGCCTGTCCAAGGTCTATAGTAACATATCCGTTATCTGCCACTTTGATGGCATTATCTCCGATAATCAATACCGCATCGGCATCTGTTGCGGAAATATTATATTGATCATTGCATTGAGTGTACCTGGGGGTAATGTGGTATTGACCGCGTAAAATAATCTTCGTAAGAGCGCGGGAAGTTAATGAACTTTTATCCAATGCCGCTGTTTGAATATCCGGAATCGGAACTTTGGAAAATATCTTGACGCTTTCCACCATTCCATGCGATGCAATAGCCACATCAGGCACAATTGCAAAGTTTCCGTTCCGGAAATATTCGATGGAGGGAATAAGCGCAACATCAATAAGATCATTATTCAGCATATCAGGTAAAAGAGCAGGCACTTCAAGCAGCAATTCAACAGAACTTTTTTGCTGTTCCAACCCATATACCAAAGGTTTCGCGTTCATATAAGGAACGACACCTATTTTAATCTTTTCCGTCATATTACCCTTGCCTAAATCCACATTCTTGGATAAACTGTTTTTGTATGGTATTCGAGGAATTCTGAATACTTTTCATGAAAATTATTTTATATGACTCTTATATTTTCTTCAATAGAGAATTGCGTTAACGCTGTTTTTAAAAGGAGCCCCCATAACCCATGAGTAAAACACATAGTATTACCCCGAAGATCAAACAATTCTTTTTTTGTTTTGTAATGCTGATTCCCTTATTCAAGGTACTTTATTGCAATTCAGCATTTGCGGAAGGACAAACGAAATTTTCTCAGGATTTTTTTAATACGGCCGAACCGATTACCCTTAAAGACCCGTTGGCAGTTTTGCTTGGCGCAATGGATAATGAGGGAGTTTTTGTTTTTACGTATGCCGATGCAGTCAAATTTGCCGGACACTCCTGTCCTGCCGTTGCCGGAGCTTATAAATCCACGCAACTGGCATTAAAGAAATTGTATGGAAACGAAACGCCGGTAAGGGGAAATATCCATGTTACCGTTATGGGCAGCATCGATTCGAATGTAAACGGGCCTGTTTCGCAGATTGTGACTATGATTACCGGTGCAGCGGCGGATAGCGGTTTTAAAGGATTCGGCCCTGCCGGGAAATACGGACGATACAATTTGATGTCTTTTGCTCCCGAACAAAAAACAGTCCCCCAAACTACGTGCACACTGCTGTTTCAGCGGCAAGACACGGGGAAAAAAGTTGAAATCACTTACAATGCGGCAATAGCCCATTCGGATGAACGCATGGAAAAACTGATGCCTTTGGCGCTTTCCGGCAAGGCGACAGAGGAGCAGGCAAAATTATTCGGCAATTTAATGCAGGAACGGGTAAAGATTATTCTTTTACAACCGCCGGAAGGCACGTTTGCCATCAGGGAACCACAGTAAACGTTTGCCGGAATTTGCACAAACGATTCATTTATTTTGCCATGAAATTGATTTGTTTAAACTGACTACAGAACAGGTTGTTTAAGAAGATTTCATCAGGCTATGGAAAAAAGAGTCGATAAATTGAATGCTTTTTACATCATGAAATAAGAGATGTTTATTCATCTTTATTTTATCAACAACTTTGTTTTTAAAGCCTCTTTCTGTGGCAAGTTTTACTGCAATATCAATATAGTCGTTTAACGTTTTTGCAATTAACTCTTCTGCTCCTATCCTCTTTAACATTGCGGAACTATGCTTTCCTCTCATAAACGTTCCTGAAATAGTTACAACAGGACAGTTCATATATAATGACCTTATAGTGGTATATCCTCCATTCCAGCCTATGGAATCAAGATTCACATCAATCCGTTCAAATAAAAGCATGAAATCGTTTTCACTCATTCTCGGAAGGAATTTTACATAATCTTCAACATTAAGACCGGTGGTATGAAAAATATGTTTCAGCCTTGCTTTGAAAATATCTGTTCCGCAATTCTGCATCCCCTGAATGAACAAAAAAAACGCATTTTTATCTTTTTTTGCAATTTCGGGGAATACAAAATCGTACTCGGGAAGATACTTAAACAGGGACTGTACCGATCCATAAATATTTCTCTTTCCCGGTATTCCGGACGCAGAAACAGGTGAGGTTGTCTTTAAAATGACCGTGGGAATTTCATAATATATGCCGATATTCGGCAATCTGATTAATTTTTCTGAATAATGGGTATCGGACTGTTCGGACTCCATCAATTCACAGCTTAAGTAGTAATCAATATTTTTAGACCCCGAAGTAACGGGATGTCCCAAACCTGTGCATTGAAATCTTGCGAGTCTGTATAAACATAGTATTCTGCTTGTTGCCGTCATTCCGATATCCGGAATGATCAGAATATCTAAGTTGTCATTTCTGATAATTTCTAATGAAGATAGAAATGTTGTTTCTGTGAATGGCAACCATCGGTATGTGCCCAATTCGGCAAATTTAGCAGTCATCCTGTCTGTTTTGCCATTTAGTGAATATGAATAAAATTCATAGTTCTCTTTTGGCAGGTTGGCAACCATTTCATACGCCCAAATTGCTCCGTTATGGTTTTTAAGAAGTTCAGACGCAATACCAATCCGTATCTTTGATGAACGTCCTGATGAATGTGGCCTTTCAAACATATCCGTTTTCAGGATATGGCTGAAAAGATTCGAATACCTCACCATAAAGTCCCTGTCATTTTTTTGCTGATAAGCAAGATAAAAGGGAACAATCCGAAATAATGTCCAGATCAATGCTTCACATCGGGAAACGTCAATATTTTTCATTTTCTGTTCGAAGTGTTTTATTGCTTCATCCAAACATTTTTCCACATGCAACCGGAAATCATCTATTTCTGAGGAGTTTGCGTATATTTCAGGTATTTTCTCAAGTTCAAGGAGAAGTTTTGCAAGATACAGAATGTTTTCCGGCTCTTTTTCTTTGTCAGATATTTTTAATTTCAGCAATTTGTGATAAACAGCGATCGCTTCATCCGCTTTTCCTTGTTTTTGAAGAATGCTTCCCAGATTGCTGTATGCAACCATATGGCAAGGATTCAATTCAATCGCCCTACGATAGCTTTTTATGGCGCCATCAATTTTGCCTTGTTCCTCAAAAGCAATGCCAAAGTTGTTATAGGCTTCGGGATATCGCGGATTAATTTTTAACGCTTTTCTTAAAAATTCCACCGCCTCCTGCCTTCTGTTAGTTAAAAGGCAGATTGCGGCTAAATTCCCGTATACAACATGATCGTTTATTTTCTGCGCAATAAGACTTCTGTAGCCCTTTTCTGCTCCTTCAAGGTTACCCGACAAATGAAGCGTGATCGCTGCGTTAATTTGATCGTTTGGATTATGAATAGTATCTATCGGCAATACCATATTAAAATCGGCCTTTTTACATTCCTCTTATTTATTACAATCAATTATTTAAAATATTTCCAGAAATGCGTGCAAAGCGCGTAAAAAATTACCTCTTTCTTTTAAAAATATCAAGTGTAATTTGCACAAAAATAGAGTCAAAACAAATCTTGTTTTCGATTAGCCTCTTAATGCTTCGACTCCGCTCAGCATGACAAATCTGTCACCCTGAGCACATTCGCACACTCAGTGGAAACTCCGTTGAAGGGGTGTTCCTGAGTAAAGCTTATTTGATATTTCGAAAACCAGCTTTGTTTGACTATACATTAATTGCTTGAATTCACATGGGTTAGGATTATAATTTCTGTTACTGAAAACACGATAGTATGCTCTTAACAATTTCATCAGGGAGAAACAATAATGCTCTCAATTAAAGGTACTGTGATTTATACAGGCAAAAAGATCATAAATGATGCCTTTATCAATTTTAACCACAAAGAAATAGTGAACGTATCTAATACCAGTCAGGGGGAAATTCTTGGAGAATATCCCGTAATCACTCCCGCCTTTATTGATCCCCATTGCCATATTGGCATGTGCAGGGCCGGAGAACCTTCAAGTGAAGAAGAAACAAATGAAAAAATGGATAACTTTCTGGCGCTTGCCAATGCCCTTGATTCCGTTCAGATGGATGATGTTTCTTTCCAGGATTCAATAGAAGCGGGCATTCTTTATTCATGCGCTTTGCCCGGCAGCGGAAATACCCTTGGGGGAGGATCTGCGGTTATTCGTAATTACGGAAACACCACTTCAGACGCTCTCATTGAAGAAGCGCCCTTAAGCATAAAGGTTGCTCTGGGATATAATCCCATGTCAACGCGCGAATGGAAGGGAAAACGCCCCTATACACGAATGGGAGCCCTGGCGCTTTTCAGGGAAAAATTATATGCTGTAATCAAAAAAATGGAAAAGCTGGCAAAAGATGCTGAAAATAAAGAGGTGGATTTTACCCGCGAGGATGAAATACTGCGTGATATTCTTCAGGGAAGAATAGTATTGAGGGTGCATGTGCATAAGATCGACGACATTGAATCCTTTCTGCGATTTGTGGATGAATTCAGGGCAGTTCACACTGATTATGCCATTAAGTTTACCATTGATCACGCCTGCGATGTTCACAAAGCAGACGTATTCATTAAATTAAAGGAAAGGAATATATCTGTCATTTACGGACCTATGGATTCGCTGGCATATAAGGTGGAGCTAAAACACGAAAACTGGAAAAACGTGCGATATCTTTTGGAATCAAACGTATCGTTTGGACTCATGTCAGACCATCCCGTACTGTTGCAGAGAATGCTTTTGTTGCAGCTACGATGGTTTATTCGTTACGGACTCAGCAAACAACAGGCAATAGAAATAATTACCGCTCGAAATGCTAAAATTTTGGGAATTGATGCAATCCTGGGCACTCTGGAACCAAACAAATGGGCGTCATTTGTCTGCTGGAATGGCGATCCTTTTGATATGACCAGCTATCCTGTTACGGTTTACGGAGAAGGACGACTGCTTCATTCATTGCCGGAGCTCACTCAGTAATAATCCGGCACGATAGTAGGAGGGTGTACCTGCGGTATATTTGACATTATCGGAGAATCAGATGTACCGCGGTACACCCTGTTGGGATATGGAACGACGTTAATAATACCCCGAAATCGGAATTTTGCAATACCCACTTTTGGGGGTATGAATTACTTTCTCTCTCACGTATCAGATACTTCTTCATTGAGATACTGTTTTAATATGTTGCTTTCAAAAGGCAACAGGTTCTCAAAATAAATGGCAATCTTGTATATTTTTCTCTCTTTCAAATTAAGGCATGCTTCTTTAACACGAATGACCACTCCATTAAACATCAAATATTCAAATTCATTTTGTTTGTTCGGCAGTTTAAATGACAGTTGAACTTTCGTGTTGCATGGAAAGTGAACATATGAGTCGCAATGTATTCCTGTGCAACACAGGTTCGTTCCTATGACTTTAATACGAGTGTCAGATGTTTTGATGATAATGGGAAGGTCTGTGTTTACACGGGTATGTAGTCTTTTTTCCGCAAAAGAGTTTTTTTGTTTCATTCGGTAAATCAGAGTATTAAAAAGATTCTAATTAATTAAAAATGGAAAAATCCTGCTATTCGCATCCTCTGATCAAGAACTATCAATAATTATACATCAATTTCATTTTCAATCTATACACCCTTTTGGGTATATGACAAAACCCGTCTTCCGAAAATATTTCTTTATCAATAAAAAAGGACACAAAATGTGTCCTTTTTTTTATTTTTGTCATTGGAGCATAAATATTCAATTATTATCCCGTGTCTTCATTTTTACCTTCTCAATCTTTATCTTCATTTAAAAGTAAATCCAGTACCTCCTGATATGCCTTTGGTTTTTGCTCTTTTTGTTTCAGATACGTAATCAGCATTTTTTTAGCATCTTCAATCCTGTTTTTCTCTTCCGGTTTATGGGGCATTTCTTCTTTTTCATAGTCCGCTCTTTTTTCTTTATGCGCCTCTTTCTCCCCGGCAGACAACAATTCAAGCTCTTCGCGATACACACCTTCCCTGCACTTTAACTGTTCCAGATAGGCCATCAGTGCGTTTTTTGCTTCTTCTCTGCAATCATCCGCTTCGCTCCGGAGGTGTTCGATTTCTTTTCTCCGTTCTTCCGTCTCTTTCACCTGCTCATCGCCGGATAATGTAGCTAACTCACCTTTATACGACGCTCTGCCCGTTTTGGCCAAATAATCGCTTAACGTCTTCACCGCGCCTTCATAATTTCCCTTGCCGACCTGAATAGCGCTGCGAAGATAATATTCATCGGGTGAGAGATCTCTCCCTAATGACATGAATTTTTCAAAACAGGCATCCGCCTTGTTATAATCGCCATTTTCCAGATACTTTTTTGCGTTTGAAAGATATTCGTTTGCCAGTATCTCTTTTTGCCAGCCGGTGTTTGCCGCAGCGTTTATTTCCGGTTGTTTATTTGATTCTTCATTCAAACCGGCAGATGTTTGCGTTTCAATACGTCTCCAGAATTCGATTCTTTCTTTTATCTTTTTCCGTATCAAATCGTCCTCATCCGAATGTGGGTTATCAATCCGCACTGCATCTGAATTCAGAAAATTTTCCCAACCCGTTATTTTATCGCTGCTTGGTATATCACTCGTATCCATAGCTTCTAAACGGGTATATACGTCCTTTATTTGGAGCAGCAATTGGTCCCATTGCTGACCTGCCGGATCATTTTTTACTTCCGTGCCCATGCTTATATTTTCCTGCGAATACCATAAGACACCGGAACAAATGAGAGGGATAAATAATCTGCCAATAGTTTTTATTGCTGTATGGAGCATAATTCTTTAAGTGTAAACAAAGTGATGAGTTCTATAATCTAATCAATCAGAATCAATTATTATGCCAGGATTCAAATAGTAATATCGGCTTTACAGTGAAAAAAAACAGTATTTACTACGAATTTATTCACAAAAATATTCCATAAATCCAACATTCGGACAGCATGATAATGGAAGTTACGGCGTTTCCGCTTCCAGTTCAGGTTTCTTGTATTCATCACTTGCAGCCGGTGTTTCCTTTGGTTCTGTGCTTTTTTTGCCATAAATTGAATATTTATGGTTTCCAAATAAAACGTACCACATAATAAGCATAATAAGACCCGCTAATAATTTATTCCAACCCTTTCTTTTTTTTAAATCAGTGATTAATGCCATACTTTTTATCCTCCTTCATTAAGCAGACTGCTTTTTCGAAATACGGATTGATAAAAACAATTTCAATCTTCTAAAAAATTTTGAAGAGATAGTTTCCTTCCCGAGTACGGGAAAACCCTTGCAAACACCGCCTTGAGATACCTTCCTTCGGGGAATATGGTGCTGAACGGGTGATCCGGCGCAGCCCCGGTAATTTTAAATATCTGCAATACCACGCCGGCTTCGGCGGCTGAACGGGTAAGTATCGAGAGAAAATCCTTTTCTGAAATAAGGCCGGAACATGAACATGTCAGCAATATCCCCCCCGGCCTGATCACCTGCATGCCGAGTCTGTTGATATCGCCATACGTTCTTTGCGCTCTTTTTATTTCTGCCGCGCATCCGGCAAGTTTTGCGGGATCAAGTATCACCACATCCGCCCGTGTTCCGTTTGTATGCATTTTTCTTAAGAAATCAAACACATCAATATGAACATATGAGATAGTAACGGCATTCAGCCGTGCGTTTTCCTGTGCGGTTTCCAAAGCTGTTTCGTCAAGGTCAGCGCCGGTTACAGACCTTGCGCCTGCCAGCATTGCCGCTATTCCAAACCCTCCCGTGTAACAGAAACAATCGAGCACTTCTTTGTCCCGGCATAAACGTGACAAATCAAAACGGTTCTCCCTTTGATCGAGAAAAAAGCCTGTTTTGTGCCCTGATCTGAAATTTATCTTCATCCGCAAATTGTTTTCACAGACAGTCACCGAATCCGGACACGGGTAATCCTTTGCCACTTTTGAGAAATCCACCCCTTCTTTTTCCGCATTCCGGGCATCGGGCCGTACTGCCACATTGCTGCCGGGATAAAGAATCTGTAATGAAGAAACTATCCAGTTCATAATGTCAATATAACCGGCGGAATAGGGTTCCACTACGATCACGCTGGCAAATTTATCAATAATCAGACCGGATAGCCCGTCAGCTTCTCCATGAACGAGCCTGTAGCAATCTGAAGTCTTATGTATCCCCAGAATATCTTCACGCAGTGATTTGGCTTGTTCCAGTTTCCTGAAAATAAATTCCCGGCACAGGGGTTCCGATGCATTTTCGGTCAAAAGGCGGATGCCGATATTGCTCTTTTTATTGTAAATGCCCCTTCCGATAAACTCACCTTCTTTGGACAACACCTCAACCAATGCCCCCGGTTTTACAGGTTTTTGTGGGTGACGAATCATCCGGTTGAATATCCAGGGATGAAGGGAATTCCTTTTTGCTTTAAGTGAAATAACGGGAAGCTTCATAATAATTGTTATTTAGTATCTATTCAGAGAAATTTACCATATTCCCCCTTAATAAATGGGGTTAGGGGGTTGTCTTACATTTTAATGTTTTATTACAACCCCCTGTGAGTCCCCCTTTTTTAAGGGGGATTCAGTCGATGATTATTTCGCTAAATAGATATGTTATTTACTATCCTCCGCCGGACTCCATAATCCTTTTTTATTTTTCCTTGCCTCGGTAAATGCCTGCAGGAATCTTTTTTTGTATTTGACATTGAGACGCGACGATGAAGGGCTTGCGAAACCCTCCCTGACCAGTTCTTCGTTGAGCATCCTCCCATCCTCAAGATACACGTATCCAAGATACTTGCCGTCCTTATCTAAAAACTGCACGTCAAACTCTATGGATATTTTGTCGTTGGGCTTTACCAGGCTTTTCGTATATTCCATAGCGCGTTTTCCCATGAGTAAGATATCACTAACCGTTTTCTCATATTTTTCTGCATTGGCTCTCACCGCATCGGTCATCTTTGTTTCAGGCGTATCTATTCCTGCCAGCCTGAATCTTTCTTCGTTGTTTTTGTAAATTACTTTTAATATATCGCCGTCAGTTACGGACTCCACAATTGCCTTGTCCAATGCAAAAAGACCCGATGAAAATATCACATTTAATATGAATACAAATAGAACAGATTCGAAAATTCGTTTCATTATATGAAGCGCCTCCATTTAAAAAATCATAGTAAAACTTATTGGTTGTTTTGCTGCGGACAGGGATATGCGGCTTTTAAGGCATCGACAATCAACACAACCGCCGGCTCATTCCATCTCTCAGGATGTTCCTTCAGATATTTTGAGACAACCGCCGTTATTTCTCCCTGGGTGGGTTCCGAGGGACTTGCGCAAAAAAAAGCCCCGTCACACGCATCATAAACACCCCCGACAAAACCGATATAAAGACCTGTTTTCAGCCAATCGACCTCCTTCTGCCCTGCCACTGCCTTGTCATTTTCCTTCATATGATCCACCAGCTCATTGCCGGAAGTAAAGGGAGCAGATTCCACATTCATCGTGGAGAAAAAACCGGAACATACCAACACTATACCACAAACAAGATGCCACCTCATATATTTTCTCCTTAATGCAACAATACTCTGAAAAATTTCAATAATTCCACGATCCGTCTTTATTCCACCGTGGGGAAACCTCTTTCAATATGCCAATCCTTTCCAGCAATAATCCTGCCAGCGATCTGCCCTTCTGAAGAAACTCCCCCGATTTCTCACAATTCTTTTCCGGAACATACCCTAACGACAGCGCCTCCCGGATAGTGATCAACCGTAATGGTTGAACATCCCTGACACAGTTCGGGGCATAATACTCCTTGTCTTTATCATTAACATACACCAAAGCATTCCCCGGCATTGTTTTCGAAACATTTACCGCCAGCCCGGCAATGACGAGTAAAAGCAAAAGACTACTTATCCCGATAAAGATAAAACGTTTTGTATCATACATCGAAAAACCACTCCCTCCCCCCCCATACCATGATCAAATAAAATTTCCTGGCAATTTATGCCCAACGGGTTCATAATTCACCCGTCATTCCTCTCCCTTCCTCCATCGCTCAATATTTCTCGCCCTTTCGTTTCATAAACATCGGGAGAAAACCTTAACCGTTATCCGTGACCGTTATCCGTGACCGTGAACAACGCAACTACGGACACGGTTAACGATTACCTCCATCAGTGGATTAAGCGGAGCGAATCCACCATTCATGCGATAATCGTTGGTGGATACGGCGCAAAAACCAGCGCCTTTATCCACCCTACCCACACTACTTTTTACAAAACCAAATTACCTCTAAATTTGTAACACTTTAGTTTTTTGAAAAAGACTTCGATTTCCCTTATTTTATAATGCACCTCTAATATTGGCGCATGGAACAAATTTCACATCCATTAACTCCGCACTTTAGTGCGGAGATATCCACAATAAATACACCGGCTTTGGTAGAGACAGGTTTGAAACCTGTCTCTACAACCTGGTATAGTGAAAGATATCGGGCTAACTTTACATCAGGGCTAAAGCCCATGATTATTTCTTCCCTTAACCCCATGCTGAAGCATGGGGTTAAGACATAGACAGTTTTTCAAAAAACTAAAGTGTTACCTAAATTTCAAAAACCAGATTTGTTTGGCTCTGTAGTAAAAATCGTAAAATTACTCCTTTCCTGCGGTAAAAGATTTTGCGGCATCAAATAACTCATCAATGCTCTTATCTTTCCATAGACCGCGCTGCCATTCTGTGTAATCAAAGCCTTCTCTGAGTATGAGACAGATAAACCGTTCCGCCTCTACAAATGCCCGGTTTCTCGCGAAGGGCTTTCATACCCTCATATCGTATCATGGTATCTGTTTTCATTTTTCCTCCCAAAGTAAAATAAAATCTACAGGATTTATGACCGAGATTTCTTTTAACCGTGATGCTTTTTTCACTTGGACATAAAGCTTTGCTTCGGCTTCAAGGCTGATTGCCTTGAGCGACTGATTATCGTACGGACGGTTATAACAACAGTTGTCCAGGTATATTCGTGCCTTAATCATCTCAATAATTCCTCGTTAACTCCCAAACTCCTAAACTCTAAAACTCAGAACTATACGGACACGGTTCACGGAAGCGCAATCCTCGTTCCCGTCCTCTTTATTTCTTCAGCAAGCGTTTCTCCGTTATCAAAATCTTCCGGCCTGAACGGTATCGGTTCGATTCTGTTGTCTATTTTTCTTCTCAGAGGAACAATCCGCCTTCGGTCATCAAACCTGTCGCCGGTAAAAGCAGGTGATACAAGCGCAACGTCAATATCACTCCATTCCTGGGCAGCACCCTTTGTATGTGACCCGAAAATTATTGCATCTCGAATCGTAATGTGGTTCTTTTCCAGTTCCACTACATACCTTTTCACTATCTTTATAATTTCATTTGGAGTAGTAGCCATATTCTTAATTCCTTAATCTTTAAAATATAACAACGAGTAGGAATAGTCGCCTTTCTCAAAGAGATGGTTTGCTACCTTCCAATCATCTTCGGAAGACTCCATCCAGTAGAGAATTTTTGACTTCTTATCCACGACTCCTCCTACGTACTTCCCTCTCAGTAACTATTCTTCATAATGTAACACGGAACTCAACTCCGGGAACCATGTCCGTTATCCGTGACCGTGAACAAACAATTCTCCGTCTTCCTACGGACACGCTCAACGGACACGCCTCACGGTTACCACATCCCTTATTCATCAGGTCAATTATTCCAACTGACACTGGCTTTATTCTTCTTATGGCCGCCATTTGAGTCGCAATCCCTTATTCATCAGGTCAATTATTCCAACGTTCTGGCAGGGTATTACTCTGAATGTAGTTTATGTACGTCGCAATCCCTTATTCATCAGGTCAATTATTCCAACTCCCCTCCGGGAGGATACAAAGGAACGGGGTCGCCTGGTCGCAATCCCTTATTCATCAGGTCAATTATTCCAACAAATTCTTACAAAATTGGCAGGCAAATGTTATTAACGTCGCAATCCCTTATTCATCAGGTCAATTATTCCAACCTTCAAATGCTGTAAAATTGGGAACCATTACTGTGTCGCAATCCCTTATTCATCAGGGGAAGCCGTTGTCCGTGACCGTTATCCGTGTCCGTGAATGAATAATTCTACACCTTTTTACGGTCACGCCAAACGGACACGTCGCACGATTTTTTCACATCCCTTCTACATCAGGTCAATGATTTCCACAATTATCGGCCACTCAATGGGTGGATTGATCGCCCAAGTGTCTCAATCCCTTCTACATCAGGGGAAACCGGGAACCGTGTCCGTTATCCGTGACCGTGAACAAACAATTCTCCGTCTTTTTACGGACACGCTCAACGGACACGCCTCACGGTTACCACATCCCTTCTACATCAGGGGAAATCCGTGAACCGTGCCCGTTATCCGTGACCGTGAACAACGCAATTCTCCGTCTTCCTACGGACACGCTCAACGGACACGTCTCACGGTTACCACATCCCTTATTCATCAGGGGAAACCGGGAACCGTGTCCGTTATCCGTGACCGTGAACAAACAATTCTCCGTCTTCCTACGGACACGCTCAACGGACACGTCTCACGGTTACCACATCCCTTATTCATCAGGTCAATGTTTCCTACGGCACCCCTTTTAACCTATTCATGCACAACCACGTGCAAGGCCATTTCCTGTAACCTATCCAATCGGTAATCATTTCACCTCCAATCTTTTCTCAAAATTCCAAAATAATACACGCAACTACAAACATGCACAAATCTTATGATTTTCCTGTAACCTCCCCCCTTTTTTGCCTCTTTTCTAAGCTCCGCTAACCTATTGAAATATAAATGCTTACCTACGCATTTGCCACATTTCTGTACTTTTCAATACTATCTTCTCATTTTTACACCTCTGTGGTCTCTGAGACCTCTGTGGTTGATGTTTTCAGGCCGTGTTTTATTGTATTTTGTTCAGCCAATTTTGTCCATCTGAAAATAGGGATTACACGATATAGACATCCTCGTTTTTTGTCACTTTTCCCTGACCGATAACCCTGATAATCCCCTCACATTTTGCGCAGAGCGCATAGATACGCACACTATCCTCATCTGCGGAAATAATTTTGTTTATCCTGGCTATCATTTTATCAAGAAGGTCGCCGTCCAGTATGCATTCAAATACACTGTATTGCACCCTGTCGCCAAAATCCTCCAGCGTCTTTGCCAGCCTGGTTCTCCGCTTCGTATCCGGTATATCATAAGAGACGAGATACAACATACGCTATAGTTCCGGTTCAAAAGGGGACGTACGGACTGTCATCCTGAAGGGTTGCGGCAAGTTTTTCCGCCTGTAAACGAAAGCACTTCCTGTAGGTGGTTTTTTCCTTTATTTCCGGGTGAATAAACTCATTATTCAGCGCGCCTTGTTTTCAGGGCGATAATTTCAGTTTCAAAGATTATCTCCGGATGGTTGTATGAAAATTGCCGTATTACCTGAAGACCGTTCTTAATCTTCCCGGATGAGGCCTTTTGCCTCATCAGAAACGCCTTTGAAATGAATGACATTGCCTAAAAGTTTCAATGTCTTCTGTAATTCCAGATACTTGTGCGCCGCAGATTTGAGCCGGTTTTCATTAATGGTGTATCCATCAACCAGATGTTTTCGCAAGACATTCGTTGCCCAGATACGGAATTGCGTTCCCTGCTTTGAATTAACTCTGTATCCAACGGATATGATGGCATCTAAATTGTAAAACAAAACCGGCTTGTCAGAATGAGCAAGGTGCATTTTTTGCACATTGCTTTTTTCTTCTAGCTCTTTTGATTCAAAGATATTGCGCAGGTGCTTGGTAATAACACTCCTTTCCGTGTCAAAGAGTTCCGCCATCTGCTTCTGGGTAAGCCAAACAGTTTCCTTCTCTAGTCTGACTTCCACGGTATTTTTATAAACGATAACCTGTCCCTTTGATAGATTATCCGGGTTCATATCTCAATCCCTTTGCAGATTCAAACGCCAACTTACAGACTTCTAAATCTCTCACGCGATTTATCCTTCTCGATTCTCATCCTTCGGCCCCCCTCCTTTCTCCCCCCTTGTCCATCTTCTTTCATCCTTCGTCTCTCGTCCCTTATGCATCAGGGGGAAACCGGGAACCGTGTCCGTTACCCGTGACCGTGAACAAACAATTCTCCGTCTTTTTACGGACACGCTCAACGGACACGCCTCACGGCCTCTCCCGTCTCAATCCCTTCTACATCAGGTCAATGATTTCCACTTTTTTGATCTTTAAATCCATTAAACTTTTTCAGGTCTCAATCCCTTCTACATCAGGTCAATGATTTCCACGACGGCGAATAGCTTAGGTACGGATGGTAAGCTGTCGCAATCCCTTCTACATCAGGTCAATGATTACTACTCGAAAGCCAAACAAAACGCGACGGAGCTTGTTCAGTCTCAATCCCTTCTACATCAGGGGAAACCGGGAATCGTGCCCGTTATCCGTGTCCGTGAATGAATAATTCTACACCTTTTTACGGTCACGCCAAACGGACACGTCGCACGATTTTTTCACATCCCTTCTACATCAGGTCAATGATTACTACATGCCTGGCTGGAAAAAATAGTAGCCAAAGGTATCGAGTCTCAATCCCTTCTACATCAGGGGAAACCGGGAACCGTGACCGTTATCCGTGACCGTGAACAAACAATTCTCCGTCTTTTTACGGACACGCTCAACGGACACGCCTCACGGCCTCTCCCGTCTCAATCCCTTCTACATCAGGTCAATGATTTCCACGGCAATAAAAAAGTTCATTCTTGGCATGCCGGAAAGTACCGGTGTCTCAATCCCTTCTACATCAGGTCAATGATTTCCACATTATTGAAGATAATGTGTCATGTAGTGATATTGTTACAGTCTCAATCCCTTCTACATCAGGTCAATGATTTCCACAAAGACAGCGGGTGCTACTCAATCTTAGTTTGCCCGGTCTCAATCCCTTCTACATCAGGTCAATGATTTCCACGTTTTTGATGAAAGTCAGATTAATCCAAAATGCGAAATTATGTCTCAATCCCTTCTACATCAGGTCAATGATTTCCACTACAATAACAGGCGACCTGCGTAAACTTACATCAGTCTCAATCCCTTCTACATCAGGTCAATGATTTCCACAAAGCTGCACCTACAAATAAAGATAGAGGAATTGTCTCAATCCCTTCTACATCAGGTCAATGATTTCCACAAGAATCCGAAGAAATATGAAATTGATGGGAGACTGTCTCAATCCCTTCTACATCAGGTCAATGATTTCCACCAGCCAGTCTTTTATCCGATACCTTGCCTGCTTTGTCTCAATCCCTTCTACATCAGGTCAATGATTTCCACATATATTTGTCGATTTTGAGATTTTCAATAACGGGTCTCAATCCCTTCTACATCAGGTCAATGATTTCCACAGCACCCTTTGCAACCAGCCCATACACAAGCACTTACAAGGCCATTTCCTGTTATCCCATTTTTTAGGCATCAATTTTTATTATCACCCCCTTAAAAACTTTAGAAAAAAAGTTGTATGATTTGAATCACAAGCCACTTACAATTTTCCGCGAACCGCCTTTTTTCTCTGTTCGCCCTAACATATTACCGCATCATTTGTTACGTAGCATTTTACCCCTTTTGGGCACACATGATCACCACCTTCGCGCAATGTACGCAACCGCTCTCTTTATAGGTCAACGATTTATCTCCTGGCAAACCTTTGTGCAATATATTCAAACTGCGATAGATTCTAGTTTCTTTTTAGCACTTGTGGAATTTTTACTTTCAATTGTTCTTCAAGATCTTTGTAGTCTCTATAGAATATGGTTTCTGTACGAATTAAATCAGAAGGTAATTCTTCACCACACTCCATGATTATAATTGTTTTCTTCCCAAAAGCTAAAGACATACCAAGTTCTAACATTACATTTGGATTTGGTTGGCAATGTTTTTTAAATAATATTTTTATAAATATATTTTTGCAATCCCTCGAAAGATCATAAATCCCAAACCTTGCAGATTGTATTTTTCTGCATATTTTGCAAAAGAAGTCGCCTCCTGGCATATCAAGGTCTGCATAATAAGGTTTGCATTCTTTATCAAATACTAATATGGCATTATTTATATGAGGTCGCATTTTATCTTTCTTTTTCCTGGAAAAGCAATGCCCTATGAAAACAGAATTTTCCGGAATAACATCTTCTGCACATGATGGATGTCCTGTAGGGCATTTATTTTTTAGTTTAAGTAAAATTGTTTTTAATATGGGGGGTTCCTCAAAACAACTAACAACATCTGACAAAAGTTCAAATTTTCTTCCAGAAATACTCTCAATAGACTCATAAAAGAAATCTTTTATTTCGTCCAGTTGCTCTGAACCTTTAAGAACTGCTATTATTTGTAATTGAATGTCATTAATGTCTTCTTTAAGAAGGCATTTTGTTAAAATCAAAAGACTTTCCCTATTATTTAACTCCTTTAAGAATTCTATAGCATATTCTTTTAAAGATAATTCAAAGTTCTTCCAGGCATGCTCTATTTGATCTAAGCAGTCTTTTATGAGATTAAAGGCATGTGTTCGAAGGAATGGGCTTATATCACCTTCCGGTGTATCAGGCAAAAAATGATACTCTTTTAAAAGAGAAATAATATCTTTTTCTCTTTTAAGACGATTTAGAGTTTCTACTTTCTCATCTTCCAGTGACATTTGTTATCCTTGTTTGATTTCATCCTTCTTAATATTAATTTCTACTTTTCCGCATCCTCTCGATTTAAACCCTCCGAGTAATTTAATAGCTTTCAATCTTTTTATAATAAATTCGTCTATGATTGTATCCGCATTCCAAGTTCCATTTTTAAGCCATGAATCATTAGCTCCTATTCCCAATTTTTCATCAATAACTCTGGACTGGCCGAGTATCCACCCCTTAACAATATCTTTTTCTATAATCTCCAGTGTTCCTTTAAATTCGATACCATCTGCTATTATTTGAAAGTCTCTATTTGTTTTATCTGATACTACACCTGTTGCCCTATCTATTCTTACAGCATACATTTCTTCGGGCGTGGCATCGGCATAAAGATAAGGCACCCTGACAAATCCGACCAATCCTTGAGCACCAAGAAGATAACATGCAGGGCAGATACTTTCGGATCTATGTCTGGGATTAGGAGAATAAGAACACCCTCCGCCATCGAGAAATTTACCTTGTTCAATTAATTTTTTTTCATCAGATGAAAGTGTATTGTAAGCGCTAGGAATGCATGGTTTCATAGCAGAATTACCAGCAAATATGCTTATTAGATATTCCTCAATACTAGCTCTCAAAGCGCCTTTAAGACTCGAACCTTGTATAACAGCCCTTCCACCAACGGTTGTTATTGGATTATCAATACCGGACATAATATTTTGTTTGGCACCTATCCTGAAAGGTTCTTTTGTAACTAATGTAACGTTAAAAGCTCTGATTATTTTACTCATTTTTCTTCTCCTTTTTTAAAGACTCATCTATAATCGAATTTAGTTTTCCCAATATATAAGAGCAGATCATTACATCCAAATCGCTATTTCCCAGGGTATTTAAAATATCAAGCAAGGTTTCGTTTCTTACGATCTCCCATCTTGCGAATTCTTGTCTCTTGTCCCGCTTCTCAACCTTTCCCATTTGAAATGTTTTCGCGGTTTGATAGCCTTCTCTTTCCAATAATTGCCTTAAATTATCTAATTGATTGTTCGCAAACCATTGTTCTCGCCTATCTTTTTCTAATCGCTTTCGCTTCACGATTTCGACAATTTTTTGAATTGTGTTATTTATTAAGGTATCCCTTTCAAAAAGTGCTTTAGGTCCTTTCATCATTTATCCTCCTCGAGTAAAAATTCACAGCCTTCTATCACACTACCTTCAAACAACGATTTAATATACTTTCCTGAAATTTTTGTAGTGGGCTCAAAAAGATAACCATAAACATATTTCTTTATACTTTTAATTCCAAAGTATTCCATACAATTGGCCGTTTCCGGTATGCGAGACTGTAATGTCCCTAATTTGATTTCTGGATTTTCTATAATCTCAGTAAAATGAAGATGACACTTACCAAAACCTTTAGACTTAAATGCCCCCATTGTTATATCAAAATTCTGATTTTCTTTCTTTTCAATAAAATGTTCTGGCATCATGTCCTTTAGAAAAACATAAACCAGTGCTTTAACGTCCGTAATAAATTCTATTTGCAACGGAACTTTAGAAACATCTTCAAAAACATATCTTGGGGAATAAATATGAATTTGTCTGTATTGATCAATATTTTTTAGGTAATCCGAATCAAGCTTACCCAGTGCATAGATTCCTGGAAAGTTAAAAGTATCGCGCAAAGCACCAGTAATAGTAGAAAAGGGAATAGTCTTAATACAAGGCTTATAAGTCCCTTTTTTAACTCTTTCTCCAATGCAAAGAATATCCGATGTCAGTTCATACTTAATATATTTTGACATATCAAACCTCAGTCCCGCATTATTTTGTAATAAGCTAAAGTTTCTTGAATTGATAATTCTCCAGTGGTAATTAAATGTTTTGCAAGCCCTCCTAATTCATTTTTCATATCAAACATTGTTACTTTTACTAAAAATTGATTTTTTGTTTTCTCTTCGATCTCTGCAAGTTTGTGCAAGGCGGTACTAATCTTCTTATCTTCTATTCCGGCATCTCTAAGACATATATATTTGCCGAAGCTAATTTCCAATTTGGTATGCGGAACAGCATAGACATTTATTGCCTCTTTTGGATTATTCAAAACCTGCCAATGTTCCATAAAAGGATATTTAACATTGGAAATAGTCACTGAAAGCCTTATGGGTAAAATTGCCTTTTCTTTTTCTGTAAAACTTACAAATTTCGGGAAATAATCTTGGTATTTAAAAAGTTTTGTATATTCATTGAGCAGTGGCTTTATTTCACTATCATTCTTAATTTTTATACAGAACATATTTGGTAAAATGGATTCGTGATTGTTTTCTCCATTGTAATCTTTATAACTAAAAACCCGTTCCCTAAAAGAATCCAAGAATTTATCATAATCGTATAAGAATTCTTTTATTATGGAAAATCCCAAATCCCCATCTAAAACATCTTTAAAATCAAATTCCTTTTTGAACATATTTTTGAGTAAACTCACCAATTCACCCATATTAAGGGTAATCTTAAAAAAGGCAACACTAACATCTTCTTCATCTTCCCATTTTGCTAATGTTTTGGCCTTATCAGCCTCTTCTCTTACCATTAGACACCCATCACATAAAAACTCCTCCACAGGTTCGATTCCCATAACATCTGGATATCTCTCGCGCGGATATACCTTGCTTGCTGGTGCCATCTGACACATATCACATATAATAGCCCTATGACTGGCTTCGTTATCTTCTCTTGGGATTATTTCTGTGTCTAGTTTTGGATATAAATTTTGCTGATATGGTCCAAAAAGACTATTATAAATATGGAGAAATTCTTTGTTGCTCAAAAGTGTCTCCACAATGGTTGATTCAAAGTAATAATTTGTCCTTAGCCTCAAGACATCTTCAACTTTCCCTTTAATATCCTTGACATCATCTGGAATAGTAATGACTAAAATTTCTTCCGCCAATTCGTAAATAATAATTCCTTTTATTTTACCGGCGATTTCCTTCAATATTGTTGTAACGTCTTGAATAAGTTTCGTATCCCTTAGTCTCGATAACTTACCATGGGTAGTTAGTTTCAGGCGAACCATAGCGACCTTCTTTTTAGCAAACGAATTTACAACTTTTCTATATTCTTTAGATTCGTCCATCTTTTCTTGTATGCCAAGATAACTACAATTCCCCAAAAAGAAGGTATACCATAATGCCGTAAGCTCATTATGGGTATGAAGGGAAGCGAAAGGACAATGGCCTGCATCCTCAGACCTGATTAAAAAGTCCTGTTCAAATCTTTTATAAAGCTCTTCAAGATTAGTTGATTTTTTAACTTCCTCTATAACTCCGGGATACTGTGAAAGCGCGTCCTTCTCTTGCTTAAGGATATTATTATCTTTTATGATATCTCTCCAAATCCTGAATGTTTTGTAGGAACGATATTTAGAAGTACGGAGTTTTCTTGATATAGTGGCTGCCTTTACGTCAGCTAGATGAATGCACAACATTTCTTTATCTAAAGGAAATGGGTTGCATCCGCTCTTATGAGCACTTGTCCAATACCGACTGACGCAATGATGTTTAAGTGCCTTTTTAATGTCTGAATTTATTGAACTAAGTCCATCACAATATTCAGGACAATAATGTATCTTACTATCTCCTGTTAACTTTAAGATGTCATGTAGTTTAGCTAATATGCTTCTGTCCATACAAAATCCTTTGTAAGAATTGTTTTATACGTCTCACGAGAAAAATTTCTCCCTTATCCTCTTTGCCTTTTCCGGCATAGCTGTGTGAAAGAATTCCATCTGTGCTTCCAGCCACATGAGTTTTTCCCGCACAGGTTTTTTTTGATATTCTTCTATTTGCTCTTTTGTTTTGTAGTAAAGTAACGGCTGTTCAGCTTTCATTATTCCATTCCTCCCGTATCTTCCTCAGGTAAAATACGTCTGCAATATCCTGGGGTCTGCCCGCTTTCTCTTTCATCTCAATGAGATATTGTATCGGCGCTACCGGAATGATCGTTTTTTCAGCATGGATTTCCTCCCTCGCTTCATAGACCACATCAAAATTGAAGGGCATTTCTACAAAAATATCGAGAAGGAAAAAGGGATTCTTAGGGTCAAAAAGGCTGAAAACCGTCATTCCTTTTTCTCTAATCCAGCTTTCTCTTGTTTCTTTTTTCATAAAGTCTTCAAGTCTTACTGGAATTTTTGGCTTGAAATTGAGTTCCTTCATGACTGCAATAAACCTGTTTAGGTTATTTTCTTCCAAATCCACAACGAGGTCAATATCTGCTGTGGCCCTTTCGATGCCATAGAGATTGACCGCTATACCGCCAACTACCAAATAACGAACCTTGGCGTTATTCAGCGCAAAAAACAGACTTTCAAATTTGATCAAAGCAAAACTCCTTTTTCTTTCACCCCTTTGGGGTTGATCCTATGTTACCTTCGCTTCCAGGGGCTTCACCCCTGGCTATATTCTTTCTGCCCTCCGGGCATTTTAAGGGAGCATTCCCGATTTTTTGTAAATAAAACAATTCTGCCGAATATGAAAAGTTCCTCATCTCACTGAGAAGCTCAACCCTTCGACGGAGTCTATCCTGAGCGGTAAATGATGAGTTACAAAAAACGGGAATGCTCCCCATTTTAACCACTTCCGCCGTGTCATTTGTGGTAAAAATAAGTGTACCGTATAGGATTTTTATTTTATTTAAGCGATTTCGAGTCCATAACCAATATGGCATGGTAAATAGTCTATGGAAAACCTCCCCTTCATCCCCTCCTTGCGAAGGAGGAACAAGGAAACCTTTTATCATTACCTCCCCTTTGTCCCCTCCTTGCGAAGGAGGGGATTGAGGGGTGGTTATAAGTTCTATAAAATTTCATACTTCCCCAACCCAAACGACGTCCCCTTCCCCACGTGGACGTACTCGCCCAGCCGTAATAACGTTATGAAATCCGATATATCGCCTTCATAAGTAACAGCGCCGGTGACACCTCCAAGGGACATCCACTGCTCCTGTCTTGTTGAATACCGATTCCAGTCATACCACTTGATGTCCGACTCTGTTTGCTTTACCAGTTTTGCCTTTTCAATGAGACCTTTAAAGTCTGCCTGAAACCTTTCGTCACAATGAAAATACGATAAAGAAGAAATACGTCTTAAAAGATTTCTGACAAGGATATGGAATTCGATCTTATCGGTTATGTGACCGTCAAAACGAAGTCTTAAAGGGGTAACCAGTGAAATGGTTATTTTGTTATCAGGGTTATTTCCCTGAGGAGTGTCTTTTTGCAGCATGTTTTTAACCCCTCCTTTGTCCTCCCCTTCATAAAGGGCGGAAATGGCAGCAGAGGAGTGAATACCGTTTGTTGTGCCTTTCCCACCACAAGTTTTTTCTTCGTGCCCTTCGTGTGCTTCGTGGTTAAAATCTTTTCGGTTACAGCCTTGCTGCGTTATGATGGGATAGTGGTTGGCGAGGGTTTGTGTTTTATTGTCGTAAACTTGTATAGCTTCATTTCCCAAACTAATTCCCTCAACCTGCAACAGGTCGTATTTCCCCCTCCCCTGCCCGATTCCCTGTTTTCCCAGTTCGGTAAAGGTATAGATAAAATACGGCAAATACTCTATTGCCCTGCCAATGAGAATAAGGCTGAAGGAGAATGATTCGCCGGGAGAATAAAGGAGCTTTTCGTCTGCCGGGGGTTCTATGACAAAAGGATGGGGAACTTTCGGGTAGAGGCGAAGTATTTCGGCATCTTCCGGGGGAGGGGTTTCAAAGATGTATGCGTAGATGCATTTTTGCTTCAGCATGCAGGTATCGCATGGTTTTCCCCTTACCACACAGACGACTTTTTTGAAGGCATATCCGAACCCGCCGCGGAATACCGCTCCCTTATATGCAGGGAAGCGTATATGGTCTTTTGCACACACGGTGAATCTGAATTTTGCCAAACGAAATGAGAAGGGCATTAAAATTTCCAAAACTGAAAAGTCTTTTGAGAAATAAACACCACCCTCCTGATACCTCCCCAGGCGAATCAACACTATAGAGCGAATAATATTGAAAATCAACAGGAAAATATGTTCGGTTTGAATGGTTCGGAAAGAGAAGGTCTTCTTGTTTTATCACACAAAAATTCCGGGACACAGAGGGATGATTCGTAATATACAGACAATACAACTCAAGTCCGATACGGATAAACGTAGAGACGCATTGCTATGCGTCTCTATAGTTCGTACCACTCTATTATCAATTTACAATTAACATTTTATAAATACCCCTCACGTATCTATTCCATTTTAATTCTTTACGCTCCCCCCTGTGTCTTTGTGTGATTATGTTGTCTTCCCGGGCTGTTTCAGTGGTATGGTAAAAGTGAAGGTGCTGCCGGCCCCTGCTTTGCTTACAAAATCTATTTTACCCCCGTGCATTTCCACCAATCGTTTTGTAAGATTCAATCCAAGTCCGGTGCCTTCATATTTCCGGGAAAAGGAGCTGTCTATTTGTTTAAAAGCCTGGAAAATTTTTGAGTAGTCTTCTTCTTTTATTCCTATTCCCGTATCGCTCACTTCCACTTTTATACAATCCATTCCCTGGTTTATCGCAGTTGTTTTGATTGAAACGGTTCCGTTTTCAGGGGTAAATTTAATTGAATTTGACAACAAATTATAGAGGATTTGCTTGAATTTTACAGGGTCCGCGCAGATTCGTTCGTTGTGATTGTGGATGTTCGTGTTTAAAATAAGCCTCTTTTTGTCTGCAAGGGTTTTGAGCGTAACTATCACATCACTTATCAACTGCCCCATTTCAAACTCTTCATATTTTAATTCCAGCTTTCCCGATTCGATTTTTGTAAGATCAAGAATGTCATTTATCATCTGTAACAGATGTTGTCCGCTCTGGTGTATATCTTTTACAAAATCTATTTGTTCTTCGTTCAGTTCGCCACATACTTTGTCGCGCAATACTTCGGAAAAGCCGATGATGGCATTCAGCGGTGTTCTCAGTTCGTGCGACATATTAGCTAAAAATTCACTCTTTGCCCTGTTTGCGGCAATGATCTCTTTGTTTTGTTCCTCCGTAAGCCGGACTTTTTCCTGTAAGGCAGCATGGTAACTATTGATATAGGCATCTATAGCAAGCTGCATATCGAGATTGGTAATCTTATCCAATACCAGTATATAATCCTTCATCTTATCCGGCTGTGTTACATATTTATCGATTATGAGAGAAAAGAGCAGCCGGTGATAGAGGCAATACGCTCCGATATACCACTTTGGAAATAAATTTATCTTGTAATGAACCTTGCCGATGTTTAGTCTCTGTTCAAAATATTTTTCATCGTAATTCCCCTGAGTGAGAGTAATGAGATAGTCTTTTTGTGAGTGCACTAATCGCTGTATGATTTCTTTATCCGGCAAAAACGCGCGTGTCCCTTTAAAACGGAGAAGATGCTGGTAAAATTTATCAACAATCTCATCGGCATGCTGCTGTATGATTTCACTGAGTTCTTTTAACAAACAAACATCATGCTCTGCAAAATCGAGATAATCCATACGAGCCTGACGTTCTTTTTCATCAAGGGTAAATTCTTCCGATGCCATTTCATCTGTATTCATAATGTTTTTTAACGTAAAACAGCATTATAAAAATAAATATACACCCCCTATTATTCAAATAATTTTCTCAACAGCTTTTTCTCATGTGGTATTGTCATAAATATCATTGTTACCTGACTATGGATAACAAAGTTATGAGAAGGATTATAGAGCCATCCTTCGTTTGTTTTTAATGCAAGGAGGATCGTACGGGACAGATGTTCCAGCCCTAACTCTGAAATCGGCTTCCCGGTCATTTTCTCCGGCACAATGATCTCTTCAATAACAAGAGTATCGTTTGTCTCATGCAATAAACTATCAAAAAAAGAAACGATATTGGGTTTTATCATCTCAGTGCACATGCGTATACCGCCTATAAATGCAGGTAAAATAATCGAGTCTGCTCCAGCCTTCTTCATCTTATCAACATTCTTCTGTTCGTAGCAGCGCGAAACAACCTTTATTTTAGGATTTAAGTGCTTCGCTGACATACTTATGACAAGATTCCAGTTATCATTATCCGTAGCGGCAAAAATACCAGCAGCCCTCAAAATTCCTGCCCGTAAGAGCACACTGTCGTCCGTGGCATCGTCTCTTATACATATTAATTCGGGAAATGCCCTTGCTGTTTCGTCAATAGCCTTTTCATTCGTATCGATAGCAATGTGATATTTTTGCGCAATCCGGAGCTCTTTAACAATATGAAAACCAACCCTTCCCAGACCGCAAACAATATAATGATTTTTCAAGTTTTCAATTACTTTTTCCATTTTTCGCCTCTTAAAGGTTTCTCTTATATCTCCTTCCACTATCAGGGCTGTCACATTTGACAAAATATAGGTAATGGTGCCTATGCCAAAAAAAGCAAGAAAGATGGTAAATATTTTCCCCATAGGTTTGTCTGAAAAATCAATAACTTCTTCGAAGCCTATGGTAAATATGGTGATAACGGTCATGTATATGGAATCCAGGACAGAAATTTGCTTTCTTCCTATAAGCCAATAACCTACCGTACCAATACACAAAATAACGGAAAAACTAACTCCTGCCCAAACAAAACGTTTGTATATATGTGTTATGGGGTCCCGTATCATTTCATTGTGTTGAACATGAAAAGATCATGTGGTATATTTTTAGAAAAATTATCTTAGTACAGAGAAAAACAGATTCCAACTCAATGTGAGAAATTCTAGCAATTTGACAGAACATTTTAAAGGTATTTTATTCCTATATTTATTTTTTATAAAAATTTGTTTTCTTGTAACAGTTCACCCACCCCTAAATCCCCTCCCAGGAGGGGACTGGGACTTCTTGCTTTCCTCTCCTGGAAATAGACTTCTTGTATTCCCCTCCCGGGAGGGGCTAGGGGTGGGTCATTTTCAAATACCGGGACAATCCTAAAGGGGTGAACTGTTACGTTTTCTTTTATTTATAAAAACTGCTTGAAATAAGTATATTTATTTCTTATGGTTAAAAAAAATTAAAACGGAAACCAAACAGTGTTTACTTTTGTTTTTAAACCAATGATTTCTCTATTTCCCCCATTTTTGAAAAAAATATTAAAGAAAATAATTTTACGGAAAACGATGTCAAACAGAACATTATTCCTTACCAATGAATTATACAAATACATGATCTCATCTTCCGTGCGCGAGCCGGATGTTTTAAACCAATTACGAAGGGAAACCGCACACGACCCGATGTCCGCCATGCAGATATCGCCGGAACAGGGACAATTCATGGCATTATTGATAAAATTACTCAAGGCAACAAAGGCCATTGAAATCGGCGTATATACCGGATATAGTTCGCTTTGTATTGCTCTTGCGCTTCCCCCAAACGGAAAGTTAATTGCCTGTGATGTAAATGAAGACTGGACGTCGATTGCGCGGCGCTATTGGGGAAAAGCAGGGGTTTCAGAAAAGATAGATCTGCATCTTGCGCCAGGGATAGAAACATTGGATCATCTCATTTTAAATGGCGGCGCAAATTCCTATGATTTTATCTTTATTGATGCTGATAAGAAAAATTACGACAGCTATTACGAACGGGCCATTAATTTACTGCGTCCGGGAGGAATTATCGTCATTGATAATGTATTTTGGCTTGGAAAGGTAACAAATCATAAAATCATCGATGAAGATACCAATGCTATTCAATATCTCAACAAAAAACTCCATAACGATCAGAGAATTGATTTGAGCATGTTGCCTATCGGAGATGGACTGACACTTGCGATGAAGAGATGAATATTTTGTAACAATTTAGTTTTTTGAAAAATCACCCATGTCTTAACCCCCATGCTTCAGCATGGGGCTAAGGGGGAAGTAATCATGGGCTTCAGCCCTGAGGTATATAGTTAGCCCAATATCTTTTACTGTACCAGAAGGTCATGGCTAAAGCCGGTGTATTTAGTGTGGATATCTCCACACTAAAGTGCGGAGTTAATGGATGTGAAATGTGCTCCATGCGCCAATATTAGAAGTACGTTATAAAATAAGGGAAATCGAAGTCTGTTTCAAAAAGCTAAAGTATTACATATTTTGCCGTTTTGGCAATTTAAGAAATAATTTTTTACATTTTTCAGCAAAAAACATTTTTACCATGATTTTCCGGCAGGTTCAGATTTGTAATTAACCCTGACAGGGTTCTGAACCCTGTCAGGGTTAAAGGAGAAAAATTCGTGCTTTTTAGAAAAAAAACAAATAAAAATAAACTCGAATTCAAATTTAGCACCGAAATGCTCGCTGTTTCGGCAAATGATACGGCAGAGGCCGCACTTGAATTAATTCGCAACAGCAATCTTAGCGGAAATATTTTTTATTGTTATGCTACTGCTGAGAAAGGAAAACTGATAGGCGTTGTTCCTATTAGAAAGCTGATAACTGCCCGGAGGGAAACAAAAATTTCTGATATTATGGTGAAAAATCCAATCCGTTTAACCATTGATACCCCTACCGAAACCGCATTGGAATTTTTTTTGTTTTATAAATTTATTGCTTTTCCAGTTGTTGATAATAATGGAAAACTCATTGGTATTGCAAGGGCGAATGATTTTATAGAAGACAGTGTTACGATGGAAGATAAAATAAAACACGAATACGATGATTTCCTCAGAATCATCGGTATTCGATTGGAGGAATTCAGAAAACCTACGGTTTTCAAAAGCACCTTTTTAAGGTTTCCCTATCTCCTCTTTAACATTTCAAGCGGACTTATATGTGCCCTTATTACAAGGTTGTTCGACAGGACAATAGAGGAATTTATTTTTATGGCCTTTTTTATAACGATTATCCTGGGACTTGCCGAAAGTATAGGAACACAGGCTGTTGCTGTCACCCTTTCCTATATCGAAAAGACCGTTAATATGAAAAGATTCATACTTTATGAAATTCTGGTTGGGACTAAAATAGGCTTATTATGCGGCGGATTGCTCTATATTATATCCCTTTTCTGGATCGGCGACAAAAACTTCTCATTAATCCTGTTTTTAACGATTTCATTAACACTTATTAATGCCTCTTTTTTCGGATGCAGCCTGCCGATCCTCTTTAAAAAGATCGGCATGAATCCAACACATGCCTCATGTCCGCTGGTATTGGCAATTGCCGATGTTGTATCATTAACTTCGTACTTTACTCTCGGAACGTATATGCTGAAATAGATTTTAAACGCACGGTGAGTTTATGGTTTCCATTCCGCCATATGTTTTAAAATCTTCCACCTTCTCTGAATATCCGCTTCCGCACGTTTCATCAGTTTGCTTGCCGCCTCAGGATTGCTTGCCCTTAATGCCTTATACCTGTTTTCCCGATAGGCATATTCCTCAAACGGGATTGAAGGATCTTTACTATTTATTACCAAAGGATTTTTCCCTTCTGCTTCAAGATCGGGATTGTAACGGTACAGAGGCCAATATCCGCATGCCACAGCCTTCTTTTGCGCCTCTATTCCCTTGCTCATATCCATACCGTGGGCAATGCAGGTAGAATACGCCACAATCAGAGCAGGTCCATTATATGCATCCGCCTCTAAAAAAGCCTTCAGCGTTTGCGCCTGATTCGCACCAAAAGCCACTTGCGCAATATATACATTGCCGTACGTGGACATAATCATACCGATATTCTTTTTCGGCGTCCTTTTTCCCCCGGCGGCAAACTGGGCAACAGCTCCCAAAGGAGTAGCTTTCGACATCTGGCCGCCGGTATTTGAATACACCTCCGTATCTAAGATGAGAAGTTTAATATTTTCTCCAGACGCCAAAACATGATCAACCCCGCTATATCCGATATCATATCCCCATCCATCACCTCCTACAGACCATACGGATTTTTTTACCAGATAATCCGCAAGAGAAAGCAGGTGTTTTGCTTCCGGAGAAATGTCATTTTTTAGCGTCTGTTTAAGTTTTTCAACCCGTTTTCTTTGTTCCTCAATTGTTTCCTGAGTTGATTGATCTGCATTCACCAATGAATCAAATAATTCTTTCGAACCTGCATAGGCATCTTTTTTCGAAAATTTAATAGTCAATTCAACGGCTTGTTTGTAAAAACTGTCTACGGTTTGTCTCATACCAAGACCGAATTCCGCCGTATCTTCAAATAATGAATTTGACCACGCAGGCCCTCTTCCATCGCCCCTTTTTGTGTAAGGGGTGGTTGGCAGGTTTCCACCATAGATAGAACTGCAGCCGGTGGCATTCGCAATTAATAACCGGTCACCGAATAGCTGTGTCAGCAATTTGATATAAGGAGTTTCCCCGCAACCAACGCATGCGCCGCTATATTCAAAAAGTGGTTTTACAAACTGACTGCCTTTTACGTTCGAAACACTATACCTTGACGGGTCGGTTTCCGGCAGATTTAAAAAGAATTCATAATTCTCCGCTTCCAGGCACCGCAAAGGTTCCTGCAATTTCATATTTATTGCCTTTACATCAGGTATTTTATTACCGTCGGCATCCTTTTTCTGACCGGGACAGTTGAACACGCAGGATGCGCAACCGGTACAATCTTCAGGAGCAACCTGAACGGTAAATTTGAGACCCTGAAGATCTTTTCCCGTAGCATCTATGGATTTAAAAGCAGAAGGCGCATTTTTAAGCAGCGAAGGATCATATGCTTTAATTCTGATAGACGCATGAGGACACACAAATGAGCACTGGCCGCATTGTATACAGGCATCAGGCTCCCATTCCGGAATATGAACGCCAATGTTTCTCTTCTCGTATTGTGTGGTTCCGGTTGGCCATGTTCCGTCAGCGGGAATTGCCGATACCGGCAATGAATCCCCTTTGTTTTCAAGCAATGTTGCCGTCACATTTCTGACGAATTCAGGCGCATTTTTCGGTATAGGATTAATTCTCCTTACCTTGCTCGTAGCCTTGTCAGGAACACGCACCTCCACTATATTTTGCAATGCTTTGTCAACTGCTTCGTAATTCAGCTTTACAACATCTTCACCCTTTTTATCATACGTTTTTTTGATTTCTTTTTTGATTGCCTCGATTGCTGTATCTTTTGGAATAATTCCTGAAATAACAAAAAAGGCAGTTTGCATTATCATATTTATTCGGGCGCCAAGACCAATTTCTTCAGCAAGTGAGATGGCGTCAATTATGTAAAATTTCATTTTTTTCTTAATGAGTTGTTCCTGAACCTCCATTGGCAAGGTATCCCAGACTTCATTCTTACCGTGTGAAGTGGTAAGAAGAAATGTCGCGCCTTGTTCCGCATTGGATAACATATCAATTTTTTCAGGGAAAGCCGGATTGTGACATGCAATAAAATTCGCTTTTGTAATAAGATATGGTTTATTAATTCTATCCTTACCAAACCTAAGATGTGATACCGTTGTAGCGCCTGCTTTTTTCGAATCATAAACAAAATACGCCTGTGAATAATTTTCCGTCTCGTCTCCGATGATTTTTATCGTATTCTTATTGGCTCCAACAGTACCATCAGAACCTAATCCATAGAATAATGCGCGGTATTCATGACTTTCATCAACGTTGAAGTGTTCATCATATTCCAGGCTTGTTTTGCAGACATCATCGTTAATTCCAACTGTAAAGTGATTCTTCGGTGTTTTCTGTGAAATATTATCATATACCGCCTTTACCATTGCAGGGGTAAAATCTTTTGAACCAAGACCGTACCTTCCCCCAACAATCTTCGGATATTCTTTAAACGTTACAGTTCCTTTTTCCATCGCCTCGCCAAGCGCAGTCCTTACATCAAGATAAAGCGGTTCTCCGATAGAGCCAGGTTCTTTTGTCCTGTCAAGCACTGTGATAAACTTTACCGTTGCAGGCAATGTTTTTACAAACGCATCAATATCAAACGGCCTGAACAATCTAACCTGCACAAGCCCCAGTTTTTTCCCGCTTTTATTGAGTGCTTTAATAGTATTAGCAATTGTTTCCCCGGCAGAACCCATGACAACAATAATATTTTCCGCATCAGGCGCTCCGTAATAATCAAATAGTTTATATTTACGACCAACAACACCTGCAAACTTGTCCATTGCTTTTTGCACAACCGACGGAGTGGCGCTGTAGTACTTGTTAACAGTTTCCCTGCCCTGAAAATAAACATCAGGATTTTGTGATGTACCCCTAATGGCAGGCCGGTCAGGAGAAAGCCCTCTCTGTCGGTGAGCAATAACTACGTCATCATTTATCATTGCGCGCATGTCATCAAAACTCAACTCTTCGATTTTCTGAACTTCATGAGAGGTTCTAAAACCATCGAAGAAATGAACAAATGGAATTCTTGATTCGAGGGTCGCCGCCTGAGCTATGAGGGCAAAATCCATGGATTCCTGAACATTTTGAGAACATAACATCGCAAACCCTGTCGCCCGTGCAGCCATAACATCGGAATGGTCGCCAAATATTGATAATCCCTGACATGCCAATGAACGAGCCGTTATGTGAAAAACGGTAGGCGTCAGTTCTCCCGCTATTTTATACATATTCGGCAGGATAAGTAAGAGTCCCTGAGAAGCGGAAATAGTCGTAGCCAATGCCCCTGTTGTTAAAGATCCATGCACAGCGCCAGCAACACCTGCTTCTGATTGCATCTCGCTGACTTTGGGAACTGTGCCCCATATGTTTACTTGTCCCTTCGCCGACTTAGCATCACAAATTTCAGCAATTGGTGAAGAAGGGGTTATTGGATAGATTGTAATTATTTCATTTGTAGCATGTACTACATGCGCACATGCGGTACAACCATCGACTGTTACTGTCCTACGATTCATTCCTTTCTCCTTGCAGATATATTTATTTCCAGTTACTCAATACTTCACTGAAGTTAAAAAAGCTTCATTACCACAAAGCAGATAAAAACTTAATGTCGTGCTTACTTTTATAATAATAAAAAGAAAATAATTTTACACGCAAAAACCGGATTTTTTATAAATTAATACTACTATGGCGCAACAAACCTGTAAACGAAGATAACCTATTTAAACCATTCGAGACTATGGCTGAAATCATCTCGAAACAAAAAAAGCCACACAACGATTATTATTTTTCATTGTGCGGCCTATAACTTAACAGACGATATAAATATCACCCCTCTCGTTTCTGCCTCAACGTATAGTTTCGTATGCATAATATATAAAAAATCAATGAAGTCAAGGCAAAAAAGTTACAAATACAAACATCTTCATACAAAAAATGCAATTTTACAAATCATAAGGCACACATTAATCACTATTTTCAAAAATCATTGTACAATGATCGATACCAGCTTTGTTAAATATTTCACTATTTCACGCCCGATTGACAAATATATATCATTCAGGTATATCTTTTTTCATGGTTTTTTCCAATTCGAGCACTTCTTTTGCCAAATCTATATAATCTTTTGCGCCGGAACTATCCGGAGCATACAGCGTAATGGGTTTTGCAGAAATCGGACATTCTGCCAAACGTACGTTCTCACGAATTATTGTATTAAAAACCTTCTCGTGAAAACGCTCCTTAACTTGTTTATACACCTCATTGCTCAGGTTCGTCCTGCTATCAAATCTGCATGCAATAATTCCGGTGACTTCCAGTTTATGATTCAGCCGTTCCTTTACTACTTGCACTGTGTTTACAAGTGTTACGAGTCCATTCAATGCCAGCACTTTCGTCTCTAAAGGAATAAACACTTCTTTCACAAAAGTAAGCGCATTTATCGTTATCAAACCCAATGATGGCGGACAATCCAGCAAAATATAATCATAATTATTCGCAACAGGAGAAATTCTTTTCCGTAATATAAGATCGCGTTCCTTTTCATTTGCTAAAATTCTTTCCACGCCTGCCAATGCAACATTCGAAGGCGCAAGAGTAAGATTTTTAACACAGGTCTCCTTGAGTATCTCTTCAAAATAGACCTCTTCCAGAAAAACATTGTACATGGATTTTTCCAGTGAATGTATATCTAATCCAAACCATGAACTCATGTTTCCCTGGGGATCCAAATCAACCACTAATACCTTCTTTCCCATATCTGAAAGACAGGCTCCCAGATTTACTGTTGTCGTTGTTTTGGCAACCCCGCCCTTTTGATTTGTCAGCGCAATGCTACGCATTTTTTCAGTCTAAAATATTTTCATAATACAAAACCAATCTGAATAAAAATAGCACAATGAATACCCATAATCAAAACAAAAAACTTTCTCCATTGATTTTACCCAATCTTTTCCTGCTCTCTGGTTTTATTACAAGTTAGTCATTGACACTACTTTTTTTGCCTGATATAGTAGTCGTGTTTTATTGTTTTCGCCTTAATTTGTATATTTAGAATTTTTAGGATTATTTTTTTATGAATAAGATCCGGGAAGACAGCACAGTAAAAGAAATAGCAGAAAAATTTCCGGTCACCCGAAAGATATTTGACACCTATGGAATAATGTGCGGAGGTGATTCGCTTCCCAATAAGCCTATTTCTTTTTTTGCCAAGATGCACAACGTTAATCCAGCAATATTAATTGAAGACCTTCAAAAACTTATCGATGGCAAAGAAGTAGAAAATGATGAAGTATCGTTAATTAAACCGCAAACAGAACATATCTATGAATTTTTTATAAAGACATCAATTATTATTGTGCTGACTACCGGTTGTCTGTACGGGGCTTCAATGCTGGCGTATATGGCTTACAAAAGATCGTTCCTTTCTGTTCCCTGGGTCTTATTAGAAACACACGGAGACACACAGGTCTATGGATGGGTGGGGTTATTTATAATGGGAATTTCTTTCTTTGCGTTACCCAGGTTCTGGAATTCTATTTTATACTGCACTCAGCTTGCATATAAGTCATTTTTCCTTATGGTGGCAGGAATTACCTTATCTTTTGTTTTTAAAACACTTTCCTATTATTCAGGAGTATTTATCTTAAGGATACCTGTATTTATCGGATTGTCTCTTCAAGCGGCTTCTATCGCTATTTTTATTTATGTGCTCTGCAGAACATACTTTTCATCTGAAAAACGAGACTACGAAGTATACGAAGGTTTTATATTATCCAGTTTTCTCTGGTTTTTCTTTCAGGCATTTGCATTTGCCGTCCTCAATTTTCATTACTGTATAGTAAATAATTCAGAAATTCCCGAATATTTTAAAGACCCTATCCGGCACATTCAAATCGTGGGGTTTTCCTGTCTGGTAATAATTGGCATTTTTACTAAAACGCTTCCCATATTTCTTGGCATACAAGTTCCCAATAAAAAAAATAGCGCTTATGTGTTGTATCTGCTGAATTTCTCAATAGCATTACGAGTCATCTCCGAATTTTACACGGGCTATACCCATAGTTTTTACGGTTTCTTTACCGCAATATCCTGCATTTCCGGTCTTTTGGAAGCTTTCGGTATTTTCCTGTTTATCTATAATTTAAACTTATTCGACAAACGGAAGCTTGTTCAGAGTAAGGTTAAAATTCCAACCGGATTCAGAAAATACATACGCGCGGCATTATTCTGGTTATTTGTTTCTGAAACCTCGTTTTTAACCTTTACTATTTATGAAACATTGGCAGGAGAGGAAGTTTCTCATGCCTTTTTCGGCGCATACCGGCATGCGATTTTTGTGGGATTCATCAGTATGATGATTATCGGATGTGCTTCTAAAATGATTCCGTTAAGCAAAGGAGTAAAACTCTATAGCCAAAAACTGCTAAACGTAACTTTTTTTCTCATTATGCTGGGATGCATTTTCAGGGTTGTCACGCAACCGGTCTCATTCCATCTTAACCCGCAATTTTATTCCATGCTGGGGGTCAGCGGTTTTATAGAATATGCCGCAATTTTCTTTTTCAGCATCAATGTATGGAGAACACTGAAATCGGAACGAGAGGAAAGCGCCGAACAAATAATTTCGGCATCCGCCGCCACGAATGTCTACCAATTAATCAAACAATACCCACAAACATTAGACATTTTAATTGGATACGGCTTCAAACAGTTAAGAAATCCCGTATTAAGAAATACGCTGGCAAGAACAATTAGTTTGGGGCAAGCAGTTCAAATTGTGCCGGTTAATCTTGAAGATTTGTTAAAGGATCTAAATGACTCAATGAAGTCAGGGATAAAATAAGATCATCTTTCTAACAACGCGGGACTTGCTTTTACCATATATTTTATACCGGAAACCACCGTTATAATCACCGTCAGCCATAACATTGCAACGATTATATTTCTTATACTTCCCACATGTTGCAAATAAGCGGAAAAAAGTAACATCAAACTGATTGTCAATGCCTGGATAAACATTTTGGCTTTCCCCCACATTGTAGCGCCGAATTCAATACCTCTTGCTTCCGAGTAGCTCCTTATACTGCTGACAAAAAATTCTCTGGCGACAATCACAACTACCATCCAGGGCGGGATATTTTCATGCCCATGTTTTATTAATAAGATAAAACCGCCACAGACAATAATTTTATCCACAAAGGGATCTGCAATGCGTCCAAAATCGGTCAAAAGACCTTTCTTCCGCGCCAAATAGCCATCTAACCAATCTGTTAATGATGCCACTAAAAATGATAAAAGGGATATTGTGTAACAATGATATGACAAGAAAATAAAAAATATAATCGCTAACAACAACCGGAACATCGTCAGGCTGTTCGGCAGGTTAAACATGGTAGACTTATGGAAGCTCATAATGAATAACTCACTCTTATATAAAATTATTTTTTGTTATTAAAAATAATCACGCCACTAAATCATAGCCGGTTACACCGGTTATAACAACCTCTCCTATTTCACCCACGTTTATTTGAGCGTTTTTAATAAATACTTTTCCATCCACTTCAGGCGCATCTCCGTACGTCCTCCCTGTTAATTCTCCGGTAACCGCATTCTTTTCATCGATAATCACGGAAATTTTCTTTCCGATGAGATTTTTGTTGTTTTCCCAGACAATATCGCGCTGCGCCAGCATTATTTCTTTTACCCGTTGTTCTTTTACTTTTTTGTTTATCTGTTTTTTAAACTGAGCGGCAGGTGTGTTTTCTTCTTTAGAATATGCAAATGCCCCAAGTTTTTCAAACCTGGTTTTTTTTACAAATTCCAATAATTCCTGAAACTGTTCGTCTGTTTCTCCCGGAAAACCAGCAATTACTGAAGTCCTTAGGATTACAGATGGCATTAATTTTCTTAAATTATTTATGAGCGCATCAATACTTTTACGGGAACCTCTTCTTCCCATTCTTTCAAGGATAGCATCATTACTATGTTGTATCGGCACATCGACATATTTGCATATTTTGTCCAGTGCATTCATCGTCCTGATTAATTCCGGATAAAAATGTCCGGGATGTGTATATAACAATCGTATCCACTGAACACCTTCAATCTCAGCAATTTTTTCCAGTAATATATGCAACATCTGTTTCCCATACACGTCTACACCATATGAAGTGGTATCCTGCGAAATAATATTAATTTCCTTTACCCCTTCAACAGCCATTTGCCTGGCTTCTTCAACAATATTCTCAATAGTTCTGCTCATAAAATTTCCGCGTATGCCCGGAATGGCACAATAGGTGCATCTGTTATCACAACCGTCTGAAATTCTCAAATATGAATAATGTTTTGGGGTAAGTCTGATTCTGTTTCTCCAATCATCGCCATGATAAAAATTATTGTCATCGTGTTTCTTTTTCTTATGTCCACCCGTTAGAGTAGTTATTTTTTCAAAGTCTTTTAACCCGACAACATCATCTATTTCAGGAATATCGCTTTTCAATTCAATAGAATAACGTTGTGCCAGACAGCCAGTCACAATCAGTTTTTTGCATCGTGCGTTTTCTTTAAGCTTTGCCATTTTGAAAATCATATCAATCGATTCCTTTTTTGAATCGTCAATAAAACCGCAGGTATTTACAACAAGAACCTCCGCATCTTCGGGATATTGGCATATAGTGCTTCCGCCAGCCGCAATTCTGCCCAGCATTTCCTCCGCATCCACCAAATTTTTAGTGCAACCTAAATTAATTAATGCCACCGTTTTTGATTTATTATTCATATTTATCTTCTTCTCTGTCCTCGGAAGATACTTGCGAATCCCATTCTTCCAAAGTTATAAACACTTCTCTTGCCTGACTCCCTTTATATTCACCGACAATTCCAGCCTCTGCCATAAGCTCTATCAGTCGTGCCGCACGAGAATATCCGATTTCCAATCTCCTTTGCAAAAGAGATACAGAGCCTCTTTGCGTTTCTAATACAATTCTCACTGCTTCATTAAATAACGAGTCTTTGCCTCCATTTTCATTATCCGACACATCTTTCCATTTTTTTAGTTCTTTGTTAAATTTTGGTTCGGCACACTTTTTAAGATAGTCAACGACATTTTTAACGTCTTCTTCACTCACATATGCTCCCTGAACACGAACTAATTTTGAAGTTCCCGGTGGCGAAAAGAGCATGTCGCCGCTTCCCAAAAGCTTTTCGGCGCCATTTTGATCTAATATGGTCCTGGAATCAACTTTTGAAGCCACATAAAATGATATCCTTGAAGGAAGATTTGATTTAATCAGCCCTGTAATAACATCCACAGAAGGTCTTTGTGTGGCAAGGATAAGATGTATTCCAACAGCACGCGATTTCTGTGAAAGGCGTATCACTGAAGATTCCACCTCTTTTGACGCAACCATCATTAAATCTGCCAATTCATCTACGACAATAACAATATGAGGAAGATGAATAGGAACATCATCTAATTTAACATCTTCTTCAACATCTAATCGTCTTTTTATTTCTGATGAGGATAACTTGTTGTATCCGTTAATATTCTTAACGCCAACACTGGCAAGCAGTGCATATCGTTCTTCCATCTTATTCACCGCCCACTCAAGAACCGCCGCAGCCTTTTTCATATCAGTCACAACAGGGCTTATAAGATGCGGTATTTCTGAAAATAATGAAAATTCTACCATTTTAGGATCAACCAGCAGTAGTTGAACATCGGTGGGAAATCGGGTATACAGAATACTTAAAATTATGGAATTCAGGCATATTGATTTTCCCGATCCTGTCGTGCCGGCTATGAGTAAATGAGGCATTGCCGCCAAATCTGCAATAAGGGGTTTACCCGCAACATCTTTGCCTATTAAAAGCGGAATAGCCATCTTTTTTTTCATTTCTTCAGAAGTTTCCAGCAATTCCCTTAACGATACCATCTTTCTCTGCGCATTCGGAACTTCAATGCCAATAGAAGACTTTCCTTCCAATGGCGCAACGATCCTTACGCTCGGCGCCTTCAAAGCGATTGCAAGGTCGTCAGAGAGTCCTATCACCTTTCCGACTTTTGTGCCGGGAGCCAGTTCAATTTCATACATTGTAACAACAGGTCCTCTCTGTATATCAACAATTTCAGAATTTACATTAAATTGCACGAGAGTGTCACGTAATACATGAGATCCCTGGGTAATTTGATCCAAATCATCCTTATAATGCCTTTCGGCAGGTTTTGTCAGAAACTCAATGGAAGGTAATCTGTAATAACCTTCATCTTCTTTTTTTACAGGAGTATTGCTCTCTGTTTCATCGTTTTCTTTATATGCTTCATCATCATCTGCCTCACTTATGTTAGCACGTTTATATTCCTGATGCTCCGATTCATTCTTTTCTTCCTTCGTTATCTCCATAACATTTTCAAAATTTTTCTCAACTTTTTTTGATGATACTGTTACGGGAGAATTCTTATTCTTCCCCTTCTGCAAGGATGGATTCTTTTCATTTTCGTGTTTTGTTTTTGAGGAATGTATGAACGGGGAAAAAGGGGTTCGATTTATCAAAAGCATTATAGAAATTGCCATACCGGATGCTAACACAACAATAGTGCCCGTAACGTTAAAGTAAGTGCACAATCTTGATGTTATTACAAGACCGAACATCCCCCCCAAATTCATGGATAAAAAAGATTGTTTATACGTATATACCGCGATTGTCACTAATGGCGATACCGTAAAAAGCAAAAGAAACGCCCCCAACAATTTTACAAATAAATATTTTATCGTTCCGGTGAAAAGATATTGTATGCCAAACCATCCCAAAATAATCACCATTACATATGACGTCTTGCCCAGTATTTCCATTGCGTAACCAGATATCTGAGCGCCAACTAAACCACAGATATTTGCAATTGGAATATTAGGAGGATAGTCAGCAAACGGCGGGTCATTATGGGAATAACTAAGAAAACTTAATAAGATGAATAACGTCGAGGCTAAAAAGGAAATCGCAATGATGCGATGCAAGCAGATAGAAAGCATTGTATTACCATGATTATTATTTTTTGATATCTGATAATTCAGGAAATTCTTTCATTACTAAAAATGTCTCAAAGACTAATGCCCCGTATGGCCGAAACCCCCTTCACCACGACATGATTCTTCTAACTGGTTGACTACTACCAACTCAGCTCTCACTACAGGTTGAATTACCATCTGAGCAATCCGTAAACCGCGTTTTACAATAAACTGCTCTTTTCCAAAATTACACAATATGATTCCTACTTCACCACGGTAATCACTATCTATTGTGCCGGGAGTATTTAAAAGCGTCAGACCATGTTTCAATGCCAAACCGCTTCTTGGTCTTACTTGCGCCTCGTATCCAAAAGGTATTTCAATATATAACCCGGTAGGAACAAGTTTAATTTCGTTATGCTTTAATATTACATCATTTTCCACCGCGGCGTAAAGATCCATGCCGCTTGCAGCGTCACTCATGTATTGAGGCAATGGCAAATCATCTGTTCCTTCTTTTTTCTTTATTTTTACCTTGACCGTTTTCATAGTTTTTTATTTTTTCCCAGTGTTTCTGATATTACAGAAACAATTACTTCGTTCGAAGCAAGCCTCCCCTTCCCAATTTTCCCTGTACACAATCTCCCTTCTTCGGGTTCAATTATTACGTAACCGTAATCCTTTAATTTTTTAATATTCTGCTGTACTATCGGGTTTGAATACATGCTGTCATTCATTGCCGGAGCAATAATCACGGGAACTTTCGCAGCCATAACGGTACAGGTTAAGGCGTCATCTGATATTCCCGAAGCTACTTTTCCTATAAAATTCGCGGTAGCCGGCGCTATTACTATTAAATCCGCTTTTTCCGCCAAAGACACATGATTCGGATCATAATTTTCATTTTCAACAAATAGATCTGTAATAACTCTGTTATGGGAAATAGAGCTAAAAGTTACCGGATGAACAAAACGTTGCGCATTTGCCGTCATTATCACCAGCACGCTATTGCCTTTTTTAACCAGACCCGATACGATTTCAACAGCCTTGTAAACAGCTATACTGCCAGTTACCCCAACAACAATACATTTCTGCATAATTATGCCAAGTTTAGTATTTTACGAATTGTATTTACCGTAGCATCCAAATCGTCGTTAACGACGCAATAATCATATTTATCTTTATATTCCAGCTCTTTTTCTGCTATTTTTAAGCGATTTGCCATGTCCTGTTCTTTATTGGCATTCCTGTTAATCAGGCGCTGGCTTAACGTTAATCGATTTGGTGGCAATAAAAAAACTGAAATAGCGTCGGGAAATTTTTCTTTAATTTGCATAGCCCCCTGCACATCAATTTCAAGAATATAAAAAACTTCTCTTTTTATCGCATCTTTCAGCGCTTTTAAAGGTGTGCCGTAATAATAACCACAATATTCAGCATATTCGGCAAATTCTCCGTTCTTAATCATTTCCTTAAATCTGGCGTCAGAAACGAAATGATATGATTCACCATCCTTTTCATTTATTCTGGGTGAGCGTGTTGTTACAGAAATTGATTCTTCAATATTGGAATGTTGCTTTAATAATTTACAAACTGTTGTCTTGCCAGATCCTGAAGGTCCTGAAATAATTACAATTTTCCCCATCAAAATATAATTTGACCGTTAAAACATTTATTCAATATTAAATGATTGTTCACGAATTTTTTCAATTTCCATTTTAATATCTATTAAGTCTTTCAGTAATATAGTATCGTTTGCCTTGGAACACATCGTATTCGTCTCGCGAAACATTTCCTGAATTATAAAATCAAGTTTCCGCCCAATAGGTTCATTTGAATCCATTGTTTCCTGCAGTTGATGTATATGACTTTTAAGTCTGTTTATTTCTTCTGCAATATCGCTTCTTTCGGCAAATATGGCAACTTCACGGCACAAATTGCTGTCAGTCAACTCAGCATCAGTTTCGGAAAGCAACATTGTCACTCTGTTATGCAGCCGTTTCGCATATTCCTGAATTATTACGGGCATTCGCACCTCGAATTTATCCATCATTGACATTATAAAATCTTTTCTTTGCAGTATATCATTTTTAATGTGGACACCTTCGTTTATTCGCATTTCCGTTAATTTTTCCAAAGCTTCATCAATGAGAGTATGGCAAATGCTCAACAATGATTCTCTTCCATTCTCGCCATTCTTGTTTTTCTGCAAAACACCGGGTAATAATACCAGTGAATTGATGGAAATTTCATCTACGCTGCCAATTTCTCTTTTTACTTCGTTTAGTAAATGATAATACTCTTTTATTCTATCCGTGCTCAGCGTAAATTCATTTTCTTGCTGAAGTGATTTATAATTCAGAGACAAAACAACGGAACCGCGAACAATCTTTTTTCTTATCGCACGATCAAACTCACTTTCAAAAGACTGAAATTGTTCCGGCAAACGTGTGATTATTTTTAAAAATTTGTTATTCTCGGAACGAATCTCTGCCCGTATTGAAACCTCATCATCTGTATATTCGGCCATCCCAAATCCTGTCATACTCTTAAGCATAATAAGGCTCCATCATTTGTAAAAAAAAGAAGCAACCGATAAATCATTGCTTGTTTGCGCCTGGATTTGTTCCTTTATCTTCAACTGTCTGAGCATTCGCTGTTTGCTCTGTTTTCTCAACGGAATTCATGCCCGTTGTGTTACTATGCGATGACTGGACATTGCTTGCTTCACTATGACCATGTGTTTGTCCTTTTTGAGATACTCCCGTCACTTCTTTCAATCCGACATTTTTGACATTGCTACTGTCTTTATCCGTATGTGAGCTATGGTCATGATCGTGATCGCACTCTTCCCCATGTTCATGATGTGCATGTTCATGATGTTCATGAGTAATCATTGTATTTAAGTCTCTTGCAGGGGAAGAAAGTTTAAACAGGAAAATTGTAGCTACAATAAAGGCGGCTCCGATTAAATAGGTTACTTGTGTAAGAAAAGAACTTGTTCTCGTGCCAAATGCAGCCTGGTCTCCTAATCCTCCAATAGCAGCCAATCCTCCCCCTTTGCCAGACTGTAATAATATCGCTCCAATTAGAAACACGCATAAAATCGGCAATATTATCTTAAATGCGACTGCCCAATTTAAAAAAAAGAATGCATTCAGAATGCCAAAGATAACAACAATAGCAATTCCCCATTTAAACGCTTTTTCAGCCTTAACCATCTAACTCTCCCACCTATTCATAATAAAATCACCCTATCAAACTAAAAATCAACAACCTGCAACTACTTCAATAATTTTTAAAAAAGATTCCAGTTCGAGGCTTGCACCACCAACCAGAAGACCATTAATTTCCGACTGATTTATTAATGCACCGGTATTATCTGCTTTTACACTTCCTCCATATAAAATACTTAATTTCTTTGCAATATCGTCGCCATAGTCTCCAGACAAGATTGTTCTTATAAACGAATGAACTTCATTCGCCTGTGCAGGAGATGCTGTTTTTCCTGTGCCAATAGCCCAAACCGGTTCATAGGCAATAACAACCTCCTTCACCATTTCAGTATTTACAGCATGCAATCCATTTTTCAGTTGCCGCAAAACAACATCTTTCGTTCTCCCGGTTTCTCTTTCTTCTAACGTTTCACCAACACAAAGTACCGGAGTCAATCCGCAGGACAAAGCTTTTTTAACTTTTCCATTTATAAAAAAATCGTCTTCTCCAAAAATGTGCCTTCTCTCTGAATGGCCAACAAGTACGTGAGAACACCCTACTTCCTTCAACATCGGGGCGGCAACTTCTCCTGTAAATGCTCCACAATTTTCACTGTGCATATTTTGTGCAGCAACACAAATCGTACTTCCTTCCAAAACAACACAAATATCCTTTAAAAAAACATAAGGCGGACAGATGCCACACAAAACCTCATTTTTCCCATCCAGAACAGTTTTCAAAGACCGGGCATACTGCACCCCGTCTTTTAACGATTTGTTCATTTTCCAATTTCCGAGAATAATAGGCCTGTTCTTCTTACCGTTTGAATTCAATGCCTCTTAATCTCCCTTGGGAAAAGATCCGAGAATTTTTACATCAAAACATTTTTTTGATATATCTTCAAGCGCCTTTTGCACATTTTTGTCTGATACATGTCCCTCAAAATCCAAATAAAAGCAGTATTCCCATGCCTTTTTTCGTGTAGGCAAGGATTCAATATTTGTAAGATTAATATCGTACGTTTTAAAAGGCTCTAAAATCTCAAATAATGCCCCCGGACGATTTTTCACATAACACATTATCGCCGTTTTGTCTTTCCCACTGGGACCACTATACTCTTTCCCAAGAATAAAAAACCGTGTGGTATTATTCGGCTCGTCTTCAATATTTTCAAAAAGAATTTTTAAGCCGTACTTATGAGAAATTTCAGCATTGCCAATCACGGCAAAATGTTGGCCTGTATTCGATTTCTGTGCATCCTCAACAATTCTCGCAGCCTCAGCGCTACTACTCATTTCAACAAGTTCAACACAAGGAAGGTTCTTTGCCAGCCAATTTTTACATTGTGTCAGGATTTGTGGTTTAGAAAATACCTTTTTTATTTCCTCTTTTTTGCAGTTTGCCATCAAAAAGTGATGGATGGGCAGAATTATCTCAGAACAGACCTTTACCTCATATTCAACAAACATATTTAATGTTTCACGAATGCCACCCTCAATAGTATTCTCAACGGGTACAATGCCATAATCGCTTCTGTTGCCGGCTACATCCCTAAATACACCATCAATTCCTCTGGCAGGCACGTACTCAACAGATGAACCAAATTTCCGTTTTGCTGCAAAGTAACTAAATGTTCCTTCCGGACCAAGATAAGAAACTTTAATTGCTTTCTCCAGCACCAATGAACCTGCCATCAGCTCACGGTATACTGCCTTTAAACATTCATTTGATAAAGGCCCTTTATTTTTCGATGTTATTCGTAAGTAAACTTCCTGCTCTCTCTTGGGAACGTAAACCTGCGCACGATTCTGTTGTTTAATTTCACCGATCTTTAAAACAAATTTTGCCCTTTCGTTGAGTAAATCCACAATCTTATCATCAATTCTGTCAATTTCATTCCTTAAATCATCTATGTTCATGTTTATTTTAACTGATTAACCACATTGCTTATTTAATGGTTAGTTATTGATTACAAAGCATTTATAGGTAAAATTTTATGTAAATTTATCACAATTCTTCGTGAGAGTCAATAAAATTAAGTTATTTCCATTTTTTTAATTGACTGTAGACAAAACATTGTTAAAATCAGTGAAATAAAAATAAGGTATAGCTCTAATATTTTGCATTAAGGCATGTTATGATTTAAATTGTAACAATGCCATTGTTCTTTGGAATATTATTTTTATGATTGATTTATTATTTTCCTGCCCAATTTTTACTATTGGTATTTGTATTTTTTAAGTATTTGTATTATATGAATTTATATTAAAAAGTTCAGAAAGGATTGTATATTTATGGTAGGAGGGAAAATAAGAAACTCTCAACAAAGGATTGGAATATTTGTTGATGTTCAAAATATGTTTTATTCTGCAAAGGCGTTACATCAGTCTAAGATTGACTATAGTAAACTTCTTATAGAAATAGTTGCAGGGAGAATTTTAGTTCGGGCAATAGCATACATCGTACAAAAACCAGACGTTGATCAATCCAGCTTTACAGATGCGTTGTGCCGATTAGGTTATGAAATTAAAACAAAGGAATTGCGATTAAGGCCCGATGGCACTGCGAAAGGTGATTGGGATATGGGCATAGCAATTGATACCATATCGATTGCATGCAAATTAGATACGGTTGTATTAGTTACCGGGGACGGGGATTTTGTACCTCTGGTAGAATTATTGAAATATCACGGTTGCAGGGTTGAAACCGTTTCATTCAGACGCAGCACTGCTATTGAACTCATAAATGCTTCTACGAAATATACTGCTATTGAAGAATCTATGTTATTCAAAGAAAAAAAGTTTCAGAAAAATGATTCTACAAACTAACCCGCATATACAGCCGGAAAAACTTATTGCGTGTCAGAACGTTATTGGCTACTCTTTTAAAAAAACAGTATTACTCGAAAAGGCATTAACGCATACCTCGTGCAGGGTTGAAAATAATTTTTCAAACGAGCGATTAGAATTCCTGGGCGATGCGGTGCTTGGAATGATCATTTCAGACTATCTTTACAAAACAATGCCCCATTACACCGAAGGAGAACTCACGAATGTAAAGTCCGTTGTCGTAAGTCAATCAACGCTTGCAAAAGTTGGTATGGAGGCTGGTTTAAAAGAATTTCTATCGGTAGGAAGAGGACTCAATGTCAAAGACATTTTTCCGGAATCATTACTTGCCAATGTTTTTGAGGCGTTAATTGCCGCAATTTACCTTGATAGCGGAATAGATGCCGCAGGTGAATTTACCTTAAAATTTTTAAAGAAGGAAATTGATCTCGTCTGTAAAAACCAGCACAAGAAAAATTATAAATCAATATTGCAGCAATACAGCCAGAAAGAATATGGCATTACGCCGAATTACCGGTTATTGCAACAAATAGGGCCTGATCACGGCAAATCTTTCGAAATAGTGGTGTCAATTAAGGGTAACGAATACGGCAGGGGATGGGGAAAAAGTAAAAAAGAAGCAGAACAATCTGCAGCAAAAGAGGCATTGAAAATCCTAACACCCGATTCATTTTTCTGCATGAACACGTAATTCTTTTTGTTATAAACGATTAAAGGAGACAATTTATGGTGAGACAATTGAATAAAAAGAAAATAGTTGGCATTTGTCCCGTAGGAATTAAAAAAGCAATATGTCCGAGCATTAAAAAAACAAGGCAACTACATACGCAATTAATGATTGCGCAAAGGCAGAAGAATGCCGATCCCGTACAAATTGAAAATCTCAGAAATTCCCTAAAGGCAAGAAGAACTCAGGGTATAGCGGCTGAATGCGAAACCTGTATCTATAACACTCGTTAATTTCCAGGCTGTTGATGCGTTATGCATTATTTAACATGCCGTGTTCCATATAGGGATATTCAAGAAGTTGTGACATCTCGGAAGTGAGTGATTCGATTTCCGCTTCGTTGATATTCGGGTTAAAAACAAAATATTCTTTGTTTTCTTTCGGATATTGAACAACGATACATTCTGCGCCTTCCTGTTTTTGCAGGTCTTTGAATTTAAATATCTTTTTCCTCATCAGATACAATGCTAAAACATATCGCAGATTTTTTTTGTGGGTCTCTTCGCTCCCTTCCAACCGGCAAAATATATCCAGAATCACACTGATATTAACAAGTCTTTGAACCGGTTTGTCTTGTCTGAGCACCCTTGTTTTCCAGAAAGAAAAAAGATGAGCAAGGGCGTCCTTTTTCCAGCAGACAGCGCAAAAATCTTTTCGAGAAAAGCTTTCGTTTTCATCAAAAAGGGCTGAATAATACTCCTCTTCTTCCTCGAATTTTTTTTCACAAGCGCTACATTCGGTATTTCCTTTACTTATTTTCCATTCCATAGCCGTTATGGGTTTTTCCCCTTATATAATTTTTTTTGTACGACACTATAAATATCATCATAATACTCTTTAGCTTTTTTGTCAGCACGATGCATCTCATTTTGCACCTTTTGAACAATTTCCCGATTCTTAATATGCGAAAGATTAATATCAACATTTACCTTTCCGCTTTTAAACGCTGCATCCGCGAGTATTGCGGCCACACACACTTCAGATATAAGGCTTGGATTGGCAATATCCGCCAGTTCATGAGTCAGCCTTAACACATAAAGAGATGCCATTGCAGTTTTTAACGGAACTATCATCGCAAATATCGTTGCCCTTCTAATGGATTCAGATCTCAGTTTTTTTTCGCTATCACTAAAGTTCGGCATTCGAAGCGCCTTATCAACTTCATTGAAAACATTAACATCTTCCTGTATCAATGATGCTAATACCTCTTTGCTCTTTTTACATTCATTCAGCAGTTCCTTTAACCGGGCAGTGTTTTCCCCAAATCCTTCTTTTCCAGCAGTAAAATTAATTGACATCAATGCCATTGCTGAAGCCAATGCGCCAACCAAAGCGGACACACTTCCCCCTCCGGGAGCGGGAATATCTGCGGCAGAATCATTTAAATACTTTTCAACGGACTCACGCAGGTACATAGAATATTATTTCTGAATGACGATTTCTGTATCAGATGTGACAAAATCATACATTTCTTCAACGTCTTCATTTTTCATCCGGACACAACCATCTGAAGATGCAGTGCCAATCGTCTCCGGCAAGGTTGTGCCATGTATTCCGAATCCGACAAGATTCTCTTTTTCCTTAAAACCGATCCATCGAGTTCCCAATATATTATTCTCGTCTCCGTAAGGATAAACACCTCCCTGGGGTGAATACCATGTTGGGTTTGCCATTTTATTTTTTACTTCAAACACGCCTTCCGGCGTTTTATCATTCTTGCCGGTGCCAATGCGATATTGTTTTACATAATGATCATCCATTAACACCGTTAAGGTAAATTCATTTTTGCTCACCAAAACCTTTGTTTTGCCTTTTAAAATTTTGAGGTTTTCCCCGATATTCAACCGTGCATCAGATTTTTTGTTTATTCGCATAATAAGTTCATAATTTGTATTAAATTGCTTTGCAATCCGCGTCAATGTATCCCCTGCCTGAACGGCATACATTACTGCATCTTCTGAAGGTTTTGAAGAAAATATCAGTTCTCTGTTTAATTCATCCAGTAATTCTTTTATTTCATTCTGTTTTTCGGGAATTTTTTTATTCAGAAAAATTTCTGAAAGATAATTTCTGACCTCGTAATTCTTCCCCTCTTTTAAATATTCTTCAATTATGCCAATATTAAGTTTATTGTTTTTCCCCTTTACATGCTCATTGCTCAGCGCCGTTTCTTTTTTGTTATTTTTCAGATCATCAGAACTTATGATTATATCTTTTTTAAACAATATAATATCATCTTTTCCTGCTAACAAAACGGGTGCATCATACTCCCATTCAGCATAAATACAAGTGTTGCCATACGAAAATAATCCACTATGTAAAGGAATTAATAAAAAGGAAAACAATACTGTTTTGTTCAAAGCAATTTTTTTCATAAATGACGGATTAATAACCCTCCTCCCTTGTAATATCATCAAACCGGTTGAAAAAAACACTTAAAAATATTGTAACTTTCACTTTCATCTCAATCTATTGATAACAATAGATACTCTGTCGTTGTATCTGTCACCGCCGGGACTTTTCACAAAAGAACTATTATTGCCGTGTCCCACAGTTATTAATCTTTTATGTGAAATATTCCCCTGTTCATGCAAATACTCGGCAACGGTTTTTGCCCTTAATACGGACAATTTCCAGCTTGAATCGTATTTTTTAGAAGATTGGAAATCGGTTCTTGTATGTCCCTCTATTGTCAGCAAAACCGGTCTGTCTATAACCAAATCAACCAGATTATTTAATGAATTCATTCCCTCCAGCGATAACGTGGCGTCATTCTCTTCAAAATATATTACTACCGCGGCAGGGATATAATCTGCCTCATCTTCCATTTTATCTATTTCTTTATCCCCTGTTTTTGCCGGAACATTATCGGTATCTTCATCAGAGATATACTTTAGATCATGTATTCTTTTGCTCTCTTCAATACTGTTGCCTGAAAATAGTCCACCCATACCCAATGTTGCCACATTTTCATTATATGCCTTCTGAAACGATTCCATTAATTTCTTGTTTTTTTCTTCAGTAAAGGTATTCAGTATAATAAAAAAAGCCAACAGCAATGTCGCCAATGCCCCATAACTAAGCAAAAACATGTCCGGCGGCTTTACAGGGGGAAAAGATTTTCTTCTTTTGGAAGACATTTAAGCATATTCTCCGTAAATTTTTAAAAATATTACAGCGTTCTTTTTAATACAATAATTGCAATTTTATCTGCATCTTTCGTTTCGATCATACGCCTGCCTGATATTGCAATTCTTGAAGGATTGATATCTTCAAAGGACAATAAATAATTACAAATGCTCTCTGCCCTATCAATGAGCAAATCTCTTTGTGCTATAATCCTTTGCCATTCTACGCCGTCAACATTCGTATCTACAATAATCTTTCCACGCACCTTTCCCATAGCATAGCACAGTTTTTTAAAAATATTATCTCCTTCCCATGTCAAAACAGACTCGCCCCTCTCAAAACAAATATCCATTGGTATTTTCATCACATAACCTATTTTAATTTCTTCAATATCAATATATTTTTTTAATTCTTTTTTGGTAATAAAGTCATTTAAATAATGGTACCATTCCGCATCATTATCAAATTTTTCCGTTTCAATCTGTTCCTGCATCTTTATCGGAGGAATTTGCATTTCATTAATATTGATATTTGGTTTGATATCAGCATCAAATGGTTTCTTCGTGCCTTCTAATACCTGTTCTCCACCTCTCCCTTTACCCGCACTTTCCCTGATTTTTTTTGCAGCATCCTTATGTTTGTCAACATTAATAGTAGAAAGGCTTATTAACATTACAAAAAACGTGACCAATAGTGTCACCATGTCGCCGTATGTTAGTAACCATGCAGGACATTCATATCCCTTTGGTGGTGCTTCATCAGCCATTATTTCTCTTCCTTTGCTTTTTCTGTCTTTTCTTCAGATACTTTACTTGCATCCTTCGGTTGTAAAAATGCCTTTAATTTATCCTCTGTAATCATAGGGGCATCGCCTTTTTGTATTGAAATAACCCCCTGCATTATGACTTCTTTCGCTAAAATTTCTTTGCCGCTTAATGTTTCCAGCCTGCCTCCAATGGGTATAAAAATAAGGTTTGATAAAACACACCCATATAATGTGGTAATAAGCGCAACCGCCATACCTCCTCCAATTTTTGAAGGATCATCGAGATTTTTTAACATTTGAACAAGTCCTAATAACGTTCCGATCATGCCAAACGCAGGCGCCACCATTCCTGCAAAATCAAGGATCCCTTTGCCCATTGCATGCCTTTGTTTGATTTTATCAATTTCCGTTCCGAGAATATCCCCTAATGCATCAGAGTCTGATCCATCTACCAGCAATCGCACTGCCTTCACCAGAAACGGATCATTTATTTTCTCAACCTCTTTTTCCAATCCCAAAAGACCTTCACGGCGGCTCACTTTGCAAAATTCGACCAGCCGCTTGATTTCTTCTTCAACCGGTCCAAATTTAACAAACACTGCTTTTTTCGCCACGGCAATAGCGCTAATTACCATCGGTATCGGATATCGTACGAGAAGTGCGGCTACCGTTCCCCCCACAACAATCATCATGGAAGGAATATCTATGTAGGCAATCACGTCCTGCACACCGCCACCCATTATAATGGACACCAACATCAACACAGCACCAATTATAATTCCTATCAGTGCACCCGGATCCATAATTCACATTCTCCCCAAAAAAAATTTTACAAACGAATTTTATTAAGCGATTTATTTTCGAATTCCAATGTTACAATCTATTTAAAATTTACGCAAGTTCTTTTTATGCAGATGTTTGTATGGGATAACATCGTATTTATCGAAAATAATATGGCAGTATTTAATCACTATTGGATATTATATATGCTAATGTAGTAATTATATACGCATACATTTTACAAAAAAAGGGGTTTTTATGGAGAAAAAGAAGGTTGTATTTACTCTATCATTGGGAAATCAGGATAATATTCCCTTACCGATAAAAAATAAATTATTAAGAAAATTTGATGAATGTGACAAAAAGCCGGTTGACATCGGCTGGAATTTCGGAATGACGAATGCGGTAGACCTGAGAACAACAAAATACATTACAAAAATAACATACCAAATAGAGGGAAAAGATGAAAAAGACAGGGAAACAGAAGCAAAGAAAATTTACGAAATGCTCGAAAAAGTATTGATCGCCCACGATCAGAATTTAAAGATTCAAAATTATAAAATACTTGATTAAACAGGTGGCGCCGTTAAATCCATACATAAACACAAAGGCGCTCATTTCACTATGAAATGAGCGCCCTGATTGAGAACTATGTTTCGCATCTAAAAAACAATGCAATGATCACTGATGTTTGGCCTCTTTCCTTTTTTCACATTTTTCGTCGTTACAGTATTTGCAGGGATCTTTTTTAAATTCCGCCGCACATCCTTCACAACAAAGAGTAACTGATTTTTCTTCGCATTTTACGGTAACTGCTTTTCCCGGTTCGTTTGTTTTGCCGCACACTGCGCACTTTGCGTTAGCGATATCAGCGGCAGTAGCCTGTTTTGATCCACAGCAACTTGATGCAAATGTCGTATTTAATGTGCTACAGGCAACTACAGTAAATACCACAGCAAAAACACTAATAAGAAATCCAATACGTTTCACTTATTTGCTCCTTTCTTAAAAATAACAGGTAATAGTTACAATCAACGATTAGTAATATAAACAACAAAATTTCTTATATAGTTTCAACTTTTTTTACTACGAATTGGTTTTATATTGTTATAAAAAAACAGTCAAACCATGAAATGGCTGAGGAATTCTTTTGTGCGACTGTATTTCGGATTATAAAAAATCATTTCGGGGCTTCCTGACTCGACAATCTTCCCTTTTTCCATAAAAACCACCTGCCGGGAAATGTTTTTGGCAAACCGCATCTCGTGCGTCGCGATGATCGTCGTCATTCCTTCCGATACCAACTCCCGTATAACACTAAGAACGTCATCTATCATTTCCGGGTCTAACGATGACGTCGGCTCATCAAAAAGCATGGCTTCCGGTTTCATTGCCAAAGCACGCGCAATTGCAACACGCTGCTGTTCTCCGCCCGATAACTGCCCGGGGTAGCTCATTGCCTTTTTTTCAAGGCGAACCTTCCGGAGCATGCTTATTGCCCTTGATTCGGCTTCATAATGACCGATTCCCATGACATGAACAGGCGCAACCATTAGATTATGCAATACGTTCATATGCGGAAAAAGGTTGAACTGTTGGAAAACCATGCCGATTTTTCCCCGTATATCTTTTATTGCAAGGTTGTTCTTTTCCTGATTATAACCGTGTTCATGCACACCGCATATCAAATGGCCATCCACAGAAATGTATCCCTTTTGAAAAGATTCAAGCCCGTTTACACACCGCAAAATAGTGCTTTTCCCGCTTCCCGAAGGGCCGATTACCGAAACGACATCCCCTTTTGCAACTTCAAGATGAAAGTCTTTAACAAGGGGTTCATGATCATATTGTTTCGTCAGACTATAAATTTTAATCATTATACCTTCAACCTTTTTTCCAGTCTTCTTGAATACAGAGAAAGCGGATAGCTCATGCCAAAATACAGCAATGCAGTAATGATTCCCAACTGAAAAAATTTCATTGAAGACGACGCAAGGATACCGTAAATCTTTGTAAGTTCTACCAAAGCGATTACCGACACAAGAGAAGAATCTTTAAATAACGATATAAAATCGTTTGTTATAGGCGGCAATGTGATTCGCAATGCCTGAGGTAAAATGACTTTTTTCAACGTAAGCCGCCTTGACATTCCCAGGGAGAAAGCCGCCTCTGTTTGTCCCTTCGGAATCGCCTGTATTCCCGCGCGATAAATTTCTGCCTCATACGCTGCATAATTCATCCCCAAACCCAGTATTGCCGCAGTAAATGCCGTCAGTGTAATGCCAATGTTCGGAAGTCCGTAATATAAAATATAAAGTTGTATCAACAGCGGCGTGCCCCGGTAAACCTCGACATATGCGGTAGAGATTTTTTTTATCCATTTATTGCCGTACAATCGCATAATTGCCAGTACGATTCCTAAAGAAACAGCCACCATCATGGATAAAACGGAAATTCCTATCGTAACGCACGCCCCTTTTAATAACGTTGGCAAAAACGTAGTTACTACCAAAGGAATACGTTCTTCAGGAGACGGAGGATGTTCGGCGTACTTTTGCAATAACCCTTCATGCAAATAAAGCTTTTCCTGAGCCACGTTCCAAATACCCCACTTCTGACATATTTTTTTAATTTCCCCTGAACGTAAAAGTTTTTCAATAATGCGGTTTAATTCCCCGGCAAACAGTGAATCTTCTTTTCGCACGGCAATGCCATAATATCCTTCCCCTACCGGCTCCCCCACTAACCTTAACTGCGGATTTGGTTTCGCATAATACGCTGCAATAGGCAGGTCTACAAAAACGGCATCTAACCGGTTGTCCAATAAATCCTTGAACGGCTCTACCTGGCCGCTGTATATCTTTATGCTCACATCACCCATTTCCTCTAACATTTGCTTTGCAACGGTATTGTACAGTGTTCCGACCCGCTTACCGTGAAGATCTTCAAATGTATTGATTTTGAAATCAGAAGCACGGACAACAATTTGTTCGCTGTATACAAAATAGGGACGGGTAAACAGCACAGAATGCTGCCTTTCCGGTGTAATTTCGATGCCATTCAATGCCATATCGAAATCTCCCCGTTGTAATGAAAGGAGGATGCTATCCCACTCATTTTGAAAATAATGCACCGCTACCCCAAGCTCTTTTGCGATGGCCTCTGCGATTTCCAGTTCAAACCCGATAAGTTTTTTCGGATGTTTTTGATCGGAAAATACATACGGAGCCCCCCCCTGCGCATCAAAACCCCATGTTAACACCCCGGTTGTTTTTATTTTCTCCAGTGTGTCCTGATTTCCAAATGCGCTGTTTTTTGTAAGAAATGAAGCTAAAAAAAGGAATATGACTATTAAATATTTCATATTAATTCTCGTAATGGCATTACTATTCATACGTGGTCATTTCTGCCTGTGTCTGCATCCAGTATAATTGCAAAATACATATCCTTCAACTAAATAAAAAACAGAGACTCCAAATTTCATCTGATACGTGGGATTTAAAATTTTACCGTCTTAATATTCCGGTGTAAAGCCGAACGTATTTCTCATTTTTTGTTCTTAACAAGTAGAATTATTAGAAAATACTATCGCCGTATTTTTTTATAGCAAATATAAATAATTCTCTATATATTATCATAGCAAGAAGATACAACATTTATATTCCTGGCAATATCCTTCACACACGGCAAACGGCACTTGTATTGCCAACTTGTAAATTATATTCTTTCATAAAAACTTTTATACGTACACTATCTCAAAAGAATAATGTCTACGCCTAAGTATAAAACCACAGGATTGTCTATTAAGAGCAAGCTTCTTATTTATTCACTCTGTATATCGTTACTGCCGATCGTAACCATTACATTTGTTTATTTTTTAAATGAAAAAAGGGCTATTAAAGAACAAACTCTGGAATGGTTAACCGCCGTTGCAGAATCAAAAAAACTGCATATCGTATCATCCATCGAAGCAAAAAAAATAAGAACAATAGACTTTTCCTCTGACGGGTTAATTAAAAACAGCCTGGAAAGAATGAGCCACAACAATGCTTATTCGCATAACGTAGTCACTAATTTAAACAAACATTTATCGTCACAAAAAAAAATTCTCGATCCTCATATTGCCGCTATCGCTTTATTAGACAATAAAGGCACCATAATCTCAGCAACAAATAAAGCGCTGCTTTGGAAAAACATATCAGAGTTTTCAATATTTGCGAATACGACACTATCGGCATCTGCCAGGGTTTTCGGTCCATGCAAAATCCCGTTTCTCGACATTAATGGGATCATTATATCTGCTCCGGTTGTCTCAAAGAGCAAACTTAATGAAATAGGAAGTTTGATTGTTTTCTTTCATATGAGTTTTCTGGATGAAATCATGCTCGACCGCAAAGGGCTTGGAAAGACAGGAGAGGTGTATCTCCTGAACAGGGAAGGAACGATGATCACTCATTCAAGATATATAAATGATGCCCCGTTTAATTTAAAAATGGACACTGCTCCCGTGCGCAATTTCCTTGGAAACAACAGAGAAATATCCGGCATTTATCCGGATTATCGGGGCATTGCGGTTGTTGGAATTTCTCAATATTTACATGAATACAGTTTACTTCTCCTCGCGGAAATTGATAAGGCCGAAGCTTTTATCCCTATAAAAACATTCGGAATTATTGCGATGATCGTAAGCTTTTTATGCGCATCGATCGTTATCTGCGCGGTTATTGTTTTTTCCTTCTCTACTTCAGAACTTATTATGCATTTAAAATATGCTATGGAAAGGTTTATGGCGGGGGATTTCAAATGCAGAATTAACATATCACGGAAAGACGAGATCGGGGTCTTATCGGATAGTTTTAATACCATGGCAGATAAGCTTGCTTTGGAAACACACAAATTAACCTGCGCTGTTGAACAAAATCCATGTGCCATTATTATTACTGACGTAAACGGCGCAATTGTATATGTAAACCCGAAATTCACCGAAGTCACAGGATACTCACAAAAAGAAGTCGTGGGACAAAATCCACGTATTTTGAAAACAGAAACAGCGCCGAAAGAATTGTATAAGGAATTATGGGAAAAAATCACCTCCGGCAAGGAATGGCGTGGAGAATTTTGCAACAAAAGAAAAGACGGCACATATTATTGGATTTCTGCCACAATATCTCCGGTAAAAAATTCTGAAGGAATAATCTCAAATTTTGTAGGCATACAGGAAGATATCACAAAGGCAAAACAGGCGGAAAGCGAATTGAGAGAGGCAGTGCTGGAACGGGACAAAAATATATCAGAGCTGAATCACCTGATAGTATTTTCAACTATGATGCGGGATGAAACAAAAGAAGATATGCTTATTAAAAACATGGGCTATACGTTAAAAGAACACTTTGACGCCAATTCTTTACATATACTATTGTTGAATGAAAACAAAAACATTTTAGAAGAACCTGTCACCATTTCTTCAATGAAGAAAGATAATCTATTGATTAAAGAAGATGCCATTTTGAATCCGGCATTATGCCGGGCTATAAGAACAGGACAAAAATTGGTGGCACACAATACCAACAGCTATATTTCCTGCGAATGCATAAAAGAATTAAATGAAAATTTCGGATATGTATGTGTTCCGTTAATAGCAGGTACAAGGACTTTAGGCGTAATCTTGCTGACCAGGGAACGGAATTTGTTCTGGAATGAGAAACAGATCGAGTTGATTTCCACGTATGCAAACATAACCGCATCATCTTTATATAAAATACGATTGATGAATTCGGCAGAAAAGGCGGCAATAACAGATGGATTGACCGGCGTTTATAACAGGAGATTCTTCGAAGAAATGACAAAAAAACAACTAACTATAGCAAAAAGAAGAAACTTGCATTTGAGCTTGTTTCTTATAGACCTCGATTATTTCAAAAAAGTAAATGATACGTACGGACATACAGCAGGAGATTTGCTGCTTAAGGAATTAGGCGGCATATTATCAAAATCAATCAGAGAGTCTGATTTTGTCGCGCGTTACGGCGGAGAAGAATTTGCCGTTGTATTGCCGGAAATTGATACCGACGAGGCAATAAAAAAAGCAGAATATATCAGAACCTCTGTTGAGACAAGGAATTTTGATGCATTGGTTTCCGGGAAAACAGTAAAAGTTACATTAAGCATTGGGGTGGCAACATTCCCTTTGCACGGAAGCAATTACGAAGAATTGGTGTGTGCAGCAGACAGGGCCTTGTACCAGGCTAAAGAAAAAGGCAGAAATCGGGTTATACCGGCATAAATATATGTTTAGGAATTTCAATGCTTCGACTCCGCTCAGCATGACATTGGCGAAGGGCTCAGGGTGACAGACTTGTAGGGTGGATTAAGCGGAGCGAATCCACCATTCATGCGATAATCGTTGGTGGATACGGCGCAAAAATCAGCGCCTTTATCCACCCTACCCACACTCAAATATTCTTTCCTATAGAAAACGCCTTGCCAAGACACGTTCCGATTCCATAATATGCCCGTGTTTCAGGCGCATATATTATGGGCTTAATCTTCTCGATATCAGGGACGCCTCGATGTTGAAAGCCGATTCCTCCACCTTAACATCAATGATTTCCCCAACAAATTGTGTGTGCAATCCTATTTCATATGTATGGATCAGTTTACATTCCAGTATTACCGGAAATTCATTTATATACGGCGCATCAACAAACTCTCCCTTCACCGGGGTAAGTCCGGCTCCGGAAAATTTATTCACATCCTTCCCGGAAACAACGCCGAAATAATCGGCTTGTTTTGCATATTTTTCCGAAGGAATATTAATCGTATACGCTTTCCTTTCAATAATACAATTGTACGAGTAAGTCGCCTTTCTCAGAGATACAGTAACGCACGGCGGATTTGAACAGCATATGCCGCCCCATGCCACATTCATTGCGTTTGGATTGCCTTCTCTGTCATACGAACAAACAATAAATACAGGCGTTGGATATGCTATCGTTTTTGCGCCTAAAGATTTTTTCATGAGTGCACCATTTTATAATATTGAATTGATGGGTTCATGTTCACCCCCCCTGAGAAACCGGAGTTCCCCAAACAAGTGTGCTCCCAAACCGGAGTTTGGAAACAAGCCATTACGTGAAAAGATGAATAACCCTGACAGGGTTCGAACCCTGTCAGGGTTTACGTTATATTCGTATTCATTCGTGGCAAATTGCAGAATTTAGGTTGTAGTTATTCATATGTTGTATACCGAACAATATCATCTTCGCCGACATAACTTCCAATCTGCACCTCTATAATCTTCGCAATTTTATCTGTCGGATTAAAAATTCTGTGTTTGGCATTTTGTGGGACAAAAACACTTTCATTTTTCTTTATCTGTTTCTTTGTCCCGTCTATATATATATCAACCTTCCCCTCAACGACATTCCAATGCTCACTTCTGTATTTATGTTTCTGCAGCGAAAGAGTTTTTTTGGGATATACTCCGATCTCCTTCACTTTGTAATTCTCTTGTTCATACAAAACCATATAATAGCCCCATGGCCTGTATACAGTGCTTCCGTTCTGTGTGTGTTTAAATCCTTTTTTGTTTATTACCGATACCAGTTCCTTTACATTATCCGAATAGCCTCTTTTAACAATTAATAATGAATCTGCAGAATCAATTGCCATCGTGTCATTCATGCCTAAAAGACACACAAGCCTGTTGTCAGAGTAAGCAAAGCAATTATTTGAATCAAGAAATTCAGCATCGCCGATATTAAAATTTCCCTTCCCGTTCGTATAAAATTGCAAATAACTGTCCCAGCTTCCCAAATCCGACCATTTCAGGTTAAATTTAATTAAAGCGGCATTTTTTGTTTTTTGCATTATCCCGTAATCAATAGAGTCCGCCGGTATATTTTCAAAATTTTTGCATAATTCATTGTAAGGACTCTGGTAATATTTATTCATAACAGGGTTACATTTTGCAAGTTCTTCCGAAAATGTTTTTTTATTAAAGCAAAATATTCCGGAATTCCACAAACCATCCTTTTTTATGAGCAGTTCCGCCTTTTTTATCGAAGGTTTTTCAACAAATTTATCTACAAGATAACCCACGCCAAATTTGTTTTTCAGAAGGATATATCCATACCCTTCTTTGGGAAATACCGGTTTTACTCCGAATACGACAATTTTATCCCGATTGGCAAGTGTTTCTGCCTGCCGTATGCATTTTTCAAAGTTACTTACCGGCTCAATTATATGATCGGATGGCAACACACAAATGAGTTCGTTGTCCCTTAAGTTATTTATACTTTCAATATGTTTTATCGAAAGCATTATGGCAGGGAGTGTATTTTTGGGAACAGGCTCAAGAATAATATTTCTCTTCAATGAATTCTTGATTACATTTTTTACGCCAGGCAATAATTGTATCTGATTCAAAACGGTAAATTTATATTTCTCCTGCAATACGATAAAAATGTCTTTTGCGGAAAAACAGGGCAAAAGTCTTTGGATCGTTAACTGAAATAATGATAATCCATCTTTAAACTCAACAAATTGCTTCGGATGCTCTTCTCTGGATAAAGGCCATAATCGGGTTCCTTTCCCTCCGGCAAGAATAATTGCCTTACCGTCTATTTTGTTGTTGTCAATGGTACGAATTGTTTTTTTATTCATCGATGTATGTGCTCGTTAAAAATCCGATTAAAAAAGGAAGTGATTTTCAGGCATTATAATCGCACATCTCGTATCTTTCAAGGTGTAAGTAAGAGTGTGGAAGGGGCAGATCAATCAAATATGAGCGAATAAAGTCAATAGGTATGTATGAACCGCCTTATCCGTTCAAGCGGCTTTATGATGAATAGTAACTATTCAGCGAAATAATCATCGACTGAATCCCCCTTAAAAAAGGGGGACTCAGGGGGTTGTAATAAAACATTAAAATTTAAGACAACCCCCTAACCCCCTTTAATAAGGGGGAATATGGTAAATTTCGCCGAATAGATACTGATGAATAAAGGAATTGGGTGTACGCACACTATCAGAGGGAAACTTTATTTAATCTGTCAAATTCACCATTAAATAAAACTGAAGTACTGTTTCTCTCGTTTTTTGCCTGACTCAGTGATTTCGTTGCAGCCTCAATCAGGGAACATGGTTCTGTTGCGTGATCAGGGAATATCGATATTCCAATGCGTGTTTTTACCGTTATATTTTTTTTTAACGGGATATTGTTAACTACATTTCTATTAATTGATTTTTCAATTATTTCTGCCTGTTCAAAAACTTTTGTTTTATCAGTATGCGGGAGAATAATGCCAAACGCATTGGCATTATATCTTGCCAAAATATCAGTCGGCCTGATATTTCTTTGTATCAGCATTGCTGTTTGTTGTATAACTTTGCTCCCCACATTAAATCCGTATAAATCATTAATGCCTTTCAGATCGAATAATTCTGCAATAATAATCCCCAATTGGCCATTGTCATTTTTTTCCAGGTCGATGAGTTTTTCTAATATCTCAAACATAAAACTTTTATTGTATACACCGGTTAATTCATCTATTGTTATATCATTTGTGAGCATATGTATAATACTACCAATATTGGCCCTCTGCTATTTGTTTCAATAAATAAACGCTGATATGTTTCCTGTGGGTTTTTATTCAAAAATTCAGGCGGATTTCATCGCTTTCTTTAAAAATATCGCAATTTCGATAGTTTTTCGCGCAATAATGAATTGCTGACTGCACACTCATACTGTCCATTTTAATACAATAACAGTCGGCGCTTGGCGGATCTTTTATTAAAGGACACAAATGTTTTCTCTCTGCATAATCGCTTGTTTTGAGTTTCATTTCCGTTTTCTCCTGAAAAAGTATTAGTTAGTAAAAGCATTATGTATTTTACTAATATCGTTCTTCAAACGTTCTCTATTTTCTATTTTTTCCGTTAATTCCCTATTTATTTCCACGAGTTTCGTTGTATATTCAACCACCCGCTGTTCCAGAGATTCATTGAGAACCTTTAGTTTGTCCTCGGACTGCTTACGGGAAGTAATGTCCCTTGCAATCCCAATAACACCAATAATATTTCCTGTCTCATCTTTTAACGGATTGTTTCTTACTTCGCACAAAATATTTCTTCCTGATCCGGATAAAGAACACTCGTGCCTACAACTTTTCCCATACAAGGCGTCTCTGTGTGCATACACCAATTTATTTTTATCCTTATCGTGAAATAAATTGGTAAAAGGCTTCGCATAAAAAACTTCAGGTTTGCTGCCTGTATATTTTTCAACAATGTTATTAACAAACAGAATATTCCCAATCGTATCCGACACATAGGTAAGGTCAGTTACTTCGGAAAAAGATAACCTCATCATTTCACTTTCAATAAACCGATAAATATTTTTTGACATTGCTTCTCCCATGCTCCTTTTTGATATGATCTGCATAAAATTTACAATTCCTGAACTCTTTTCCACAATATTTAAGAAAATCTGGAATTTTCAGACTATTTATTTCTACACTGTAACAATAGTTGCTTGGCGGTGTTTTTATGAGCGGACACAATTCTCCCTCTCCCTCTCCCTCTCCCTCTCTCAATATTTTTCCTCCTTTGGTGATTTTCTTTTCGTTCCAAAGTTCCGGCTTGGGAACGAACCGTGTAACATTTACGCGGAATAGTTATCGTATTGTACTTTTCCCTGTATCATGCCAAACGAAAAAAGGGAAATCTGAAATACATTTGATTTCTTTTCCTTCCTATAGGATCAAAAAGTATGCCATGCATAACAATTTACGCATCAAGAATATGTCTACACATCGTAGAAAAATAGCAGAGAAATTTTATACTAAATCATAAGTACTTGTATTATAATAATATATATTGATTACTTATTTTTGCAGCAGCAAATTTATTTCTTTTAAATATTTATTCTTACTGAAAAAAATGTGAAAATTTGTTAAAAAAATATCCTGAAAAAGTGTGTCATGACACACTGTGTGTCACATGTGTCACTGTGACACGTTTTTGCACCTGGAGGTTTATTGTGATAAATTTTTTGTGGTTTTTGAGAAGAAAAATACTGTTTATCTGATGTGAATTATGATGTGAATTTCTGTAACACTTTAGTTTTTTGAAAAATTGCCCATATCTTAACCCCATGCTTCAGCATGGGGTTAATGGAAAAACAATGATGGGCTTCAGCCCTGAGGTAAACTTAGCCCAATATCTTTCACTGTATTTATTGTTGATATAGTGCGGAGTTAATGGATGCGAAATTTGCTCCATGCGCCAATATTAGAGGTGCATTATAAAACAAGGAAAATCGAAGTCTTTTTCAAAAAGCTAAAGTGTTACAAAGTTTTATTCGGCAGGCAATGCCATGCACTACTCAAGTAATTTCATCGTCTGTGTCAACTGAATAATCATCTGTTTGTTCTTTTATATCTATGTTGTGCTCCTTTATTTTACGATAAATGGTACGACGGCTCATACCAAGTATTTCTGCGGCAGCAGACTTATTCCCATTCGCCTTTTCAAGCGCCAAAATAATTGACTGACGTTCTGTTTCAAGCCAATTACTTTTTAAAATCGGGCTGATTCCACTGGATTTTATTTTAAGATTATCAGGCAGGTGATCGATGGTAATGACATTTTGTCTGCACACGACAAACGCATGTTCAATGGCGTGTTCCAATTCTCTGATATTGCCGGGCCATTGGTAATTCATGAATAATTCATTTACTTCCTCTGAAACATATTCAATTTCCTTATGCATTTTTTTATTAAATTCATCGATGAAATATTGTGTGAGCAAGGGAATGTCCTCTTTTCTGTTCCGTAAAGGAGGCAGGTGAATTTCGACAACGTTAAGGCGATAGTAAAGATCTTCCCGGAATTCTTTAGTTTTAATCTTATCTTTCAGATTGTGATGGGTCGCCGCAATAACTCTGACGTCAACCTTTACCGGAGATGCATCCCCAACCCTTTCAAATTCCCTTTCCTGTAATACTCTCAAAAGTTTTAATTGTAAATTCTGGGACAAATCGCCTATTTCATCCAGGAATATAGTGCCGCCGTTTGCCTTTTGAAACCGTCCTGTCTTATCCTGAACAGCGCCCGTAAATGCGCCTTTGACGTGGCCAAAAAGTTCGCTTTCCAGCAAACTTTCAGATAAAGCGGAACAATTTACCTTCACTAACGGTTTGTCTTTGCGAACTCCTTCGTAATGGATCGCTTCAGCGACCAATTCTTTGCCGGTGCCGCTTTCTCCGGTAATCAGCACTGTGGTTTGCACATCTGCCAGATTTTTAATGGTTGCCAAAACCGATTGCATTTTTTCCGATCTGCTGATAATACGATGAAATTTATTTGTTTCGCTGCGGCTCTTTTTTTCTGCTTCCGCTACGGATTTGTCTTTCACCACCATCACTATCCCGATAATAGCGCCTTTTTCATTAAGAAGCGGATACGTTGTAATATTAACTATTTGATCCATATTGCTGCTTTTTTGACATTCCACATGAACCATTTCTCTTGTTTGTTTCTTTCTCAATGTTTTGCCGATTGATGGAAGACATTTTCCGTCACAATGTTCCGTATAGATGTTAAATTTGTTCCCTATTGCAGTTTCAGGCAGCCCGCATATTCTTCTTGCCGAATCGTTTACTTCCAATATGGTCAGGTCTTTGTTCATGGTAATAATCGCATCATTTACACTTCTGAATACTGCCTTCATATGGGAATAATTGCTTTTTTCCCTCTCAAGCGTTAATTTTTTCTCTAATGCCTTCTTTGTGACGCTTAACAGTTGGTCCTGCATTACAGGCTTGGGTATATAATCAAAGGCGCCCAGCCTCAGCGCTGATGTGGCGCTTTCAATTTCCGGAACACCGGTAATAATAATAACCGGGCAGTCAATTTTTTTATTTTTAATCGCATCAAGAATCTCTATCCCCGTTTTCCCCTTTAAGATGATATCGGTAAACACAACATCGTAGTCTGTCTTTTTCAAAGCTAACAACGCATCCCTATAATTCCCAGCAGTGTCCACATCATATCCTTCTTCGGAAAGGAATTCCCTGAATGTATATCGTATGCTTTCTTCGTCATCAACAACCAATATTTTTGCTCCCATTTTAACCCTCTTATTGAAATTTTGAATTTTAGATTATGAATTTTAAGCTAATTCAAAATTTATACATTGTGACTACGGCATTTTTTTGGATGAAACATTTTTCGGCTCGTTCCCAAACTCCGGTTTGGGAATGTACTTGTTCGAGAAACTCCGGTTTCCCGCCGGTATATTGACAGATAGATAATCGTTGGTGGATACGGCGCAAAAACCAGCGCCTTTATCCACCCTACCCACACCGATTCCATAAGCGGTTACAAAAAATCGGGAATGCTCCCCCCTACAACTGCCGGCAACACAATTATCAGTTTTGTGAATTCTCCTTCCACGCTCTCGATAGTAAGTTTTCCGCCGTGTTCGCTTATAATCCTATGGCAAATACTAAGCCCCAATCCTGTGCCGATACCTTTTGGTTTCAAAGTAAAAAAAGGATCCATGACTTTATCTAACATATTCGCCGGAATACCGATTCCATGATCTGCAAAGGTAATTCTTACACAGGGAATGTCTTTCTGTGTTATTTTTTCCCCGGATATTTCAATAACTTTATTCTCATGTCCCTCCTTATATTTTTCATTTAAAGCATACCGCGCATTGCTGAGTAAATTTAAAAATACCTGCTGAATCTGTTGTGCGTTTACGGTAATTTCCGGAAGCGTTTTCGGGAGATTCAGTTTCATTTCTATTCCCTCTTTATATATTTGTGCTTCCGTAAGTATGAAGGTATCGGTCAATATTTCCTCCACATGAACAGATTTCTTTACATTATGATATTCACCCGGCATGGCAAATGAAAGAAGGCTTTTCACAATGTTGGCGATTCTGATACTTTCTTTTTTTATACGGTTTGCGATGTCTTTTTCTTTGCTTTGTTCACCGCTCTTATTTGCCAATATCTGCGCGTAATTAATAATTCCATTTATGGGATTATTGATCTCATGGGCGACCCCTGCGGCCAGTTCTCCCAATGACGCCATGTGCCGTGAGCGTGTTGCCTCCATTTGAAGTTGTATTTTTTCCGTAATGTCCCAGAATATTCCTAAAATACCCGTTATTTTGCCTGTTTCATCTTTCACCGGGGTCTTTGCGGTTTGAATAACATATTCTCTGCCTTCCACTACATATTTTTCTTCAAATTCTTCAGGCATACCTGATTTCATAATTCTTTGATCATCCCTTCTGTATTTCTCCGCAAGGGACTTCGGAAAGAAGTCATAATCGGTTTTCCCTTTAATTTCCTCCGGCATAATTCCTATGTCCCTGGCGTAGTTTTCGTTGCACGACACATAAACAGACTCTCTGTCCTTATGAAAGATTTTTTGCGGAAGATTTTCCAGCAATACCCTGTATTTATTTTCACTGGTGCGCAAGGCATCAACATTTCTTTCACGGTCAATACCCAATGAAATGATGTCCGCAACAGACGCCAATGCGCGCACCACAAAATTATTCAGTTCATTTTTGGTAAACAGAGCAACTACCCCGAATACTCTGCCTCCTGTCGCAAGAGGAAATCCCGCAAATGAAACAGGTTCTTCTTTTTCTTCCAGTTCATTACTTCGAATTCGTATAGCATCAATAAAATTATTGGTAATGTACGGCAGTGTATTTTTTGCTATGAGCCCGATATTTGTCCTGCCAAGCGGTATTCGGCCGTATTTATCTTCAATATCAACGATATTACCTTCAAAAGCCTTCAGTTCCAACACGTCATCCGTTTCATTAAGCATCCACAGTCCGGCACAATCGACATGTAAATTTGCAACGATTGTTTCGGTACATTTTTTTAATTTGTCCTTCAATTGAATACCCTGATTGAATACCATACTAATGTCCTTTACTATAGAAGTCAGCCTCATTCTTTCTACGAGGGTATTCATCAGTTTTTGATCGGTAATGTCAACCCCAAAGGAAATTGATCCAACGGCAATTTCATGTTCGGTTATTTCGGAATTTTGCCAGGAGATGTATCGCTCAAGTCCCGTTTTTGTGACAATAGGGTTTTCGATGATTTTTAACAAATCTCCCTTTCCGCGACTCCACCTGCGAAATATGTCCCAAAAATAATGATACCGCCCCTTCGGCACAAGAATGTCAAAGAAATTTTGCCCGATAAGTTCTTTTTTCGTGTAGCCCGTCAATTCCTCCGTTGTTTTGTTAACAATATGAATAATTCCCTCTTTGTTTAAACCAATTACCATCACATTTGCCGTTTCTATCAAACTTTCCGCAAAATTCTTCGCATCTTCCAATTGCACGTTTGTATTTAAAAGGTCAATAGTGCGTTCTTTTACCCTGTTTTCCAGCTCATCATGTGCCTTTTGCAACATTTCTTCTTTTCTCTTATGTTCAAACGCATTGGTAAATATCTCGGATATCACTTTGAGAAGGGAAATGTCGTGATGTGACCATTCTTTCTCCTCATTGGCAACATCACATCCCAAAAAGCCCATAAAAGAGTTTCCATACATCAAAGAAACAATTATTATGGATTCTGAATTGTTAAAACCAATAACTTCCAGCTCTGACTTCAGATCAACAGGCAATTCCTTTATTGTCTTTGTTGTGATCACTTCATTTTTTTGTAATGTCTTTGTAATAAAAGAAAGAGAGTCGGTTGAAATACTGTGTGATTTGGTCTCCCTCGAAGCAACTCCGCCCCGGCGCCATTCATTTGTATTGGCAACAAACGCATTATTATTTTCTTTATATAAAAACAGAAAAACCCTGTCCACCCCTAAGAATGCTCCAATAGTGAGTAAAGCGCTGTTTATTGCGGTATTAATATCACCCGAAACATAGCTAATAAAATTAGTTGAAACAGTTGCTATAATCTCTTCAACATTCAGTTGATGCTGTAATAAATGCGATGTGTGTTTATGTTCCGTTACTTCCTGTTTCAAGTCGCTATACGACTGTTCGAGAGACAACGTCATTTGATTAAAATTCTTCGTCAGCGTGCCAATTTCGTCATGAGAATATACCTTGAGCCTTTTGCCGAGATTCCCCTCCGCAATTTCCAATGAAACATCAGCAATATTTTTGATCGGTTTTACAAAATATTTATTTAAAAAGAATACGATACAAAAACCTCCGAACAAAATACACACACCGACCGGAATAATAACAGAAAGGAATGAATGATTTAGTCGTTCATTTAATACATGAGTGGATAATCCTATTTGGACAAATCCAATGATGCTTTTACCATGTTCTTCTCCGAATACATGGGCGGCAAATTCTTCTTCCGTCAGCATTCGTTTTTCTTTAACAGGCAATGAAACATCATAAAAAGTTTTTCCATCAGATGTTTTGAAAAACTTTATTTTTATTTCAGCAGTATCGCCTTCCTGAGTTATTCTTCCCGGAATATCATGCAATTGCAGATCATACAGAGGAGATTTTTCTTCCTTTATAATGCTGCTTGTGTTCATGACCTTCCAATAAGCAACTTCTTTGTCGATATCGTATGAATAGGCGCTTTTAATCGGCGCTTCAAGGAATGCCGGTTGATTTGCGGTTATTGCAAGTTTTATGTCATTATCCTGCGATAATAATGAAACAAGCGAAGAACCGAATTTGATTAATTGTTCGGAATGTTCCCGCTTGTCATGCAAATAAAATATCGTACAGCATACAACACTAACGGTTACAATAAGAAAACTCATAAAAAGAGTAAGTTTTGTTCTGATACTCATCGTTTTTTAATTATCCAGATACCATTTTACATCTTTACGTGATTGTAACTGCCGGATGCCGACGCCATATTTTTCCGCCAGTTTCTTATTAACGGTAATTTTAACATTATCAGGGTAAACAATTCCCGCAGAACTGCCTGTTGGGTCTTTTATGATAGTATCAGCCATTTCAGCGGCCTGAAGGCCGGCGCTGAAATAATCGGCAGAAACAGAAAAAAGCGCTCCGTATTTTACAAGTGCATCCGACGTGCAAAATACCGGAATATTATTTTCCCTTGCCAGGTTAAAAATGGTGTTAAGAGATTCATGGGTAATTATTGTGCTATCCGGCAGCAGCCATAATGCATTCATTTGTTTTTTCTTAAGATTTTCAAATGCATGTGGCACTTCATCCGGAGAAAGTACTTTTTCTGCAATAAGAGCGCGGTTGCTATTTCTTAAATAATCCTGTGCATATGAAACAATATGGCCGGTCTTGTTTGGGTCGTACATTACGCCTATTTTCAGATCATCACTCAGTATTTCCCTTAATGTGCGAAATTGCTTTTCTATCGAGGCTTCCGCCGCTATGCCTGAGATGTTTGGCGCTACCAAATTAAATCTCTCGTAGTTGATGACCATTGAAAAAATAATGGGAGTTTCCGGGAAATGTTCTTTTGCAAGTGAGGCGGCAAGGATACCGGTAGTAAAAATTAAATCCGGCAGTGCCTCTTTTTTTGCACTATTGCTCACTATTTCTTTTCCTTCATCGGGGTACCCTTTTAAGTTATAGATTTTATCAATGGTGATGCCGTTTCTTTTGCATCCCTCTTTAAATCCCTTAACTACTTGATTATATGCTTCAATATCCTGACCTTGAATGACAATAACTGATTTATCACCTGCATTTGTTTCCGGTGTGTAAGTCAAAAACTGAGTTACAAAAATACATAGAATCCCATAACATATGACAGATAGTATAAATTTAAAATAAGTATTTTTGTTATGCATCTTTAAAATTTTGCAAATTTCAGTTTGTTATACTCCGGAAGTTCACAATGTATGATTTATAACCAATGTTGCACAAGTTCAACACGAACAAACATAGAGACGCATGCTATGCGTCTCTACAATCCGTGCCACCACGCTATCAATGAAAAATTCACATTTTATAAGCATTTTGAATATAATAAGCCTCCGACGACCCTTGTCTGTAGAGACGCAATGCATTGCGTCTCTATACTTTGAAATTCATTGACATTTAATCAGGTTGAGTTTTAAAAGACAAAAACCCAACGGCTTTTCTTTTTACCCACCCCTAACCCCTCCCAAGAGGGAAATATTAGGAGTTCCCTCTTGGGAAGAGTATATTAAAAGTCCCCTCCTGGGAGGGGTTAGGGGTGGGTAAAAGGCATAATGAGAAACTTTGAAATTCCTATACGTTTAATTAGGCATTCGGCAACTTTTAACAGAGTAGGGTGGGCATTGCCCACCAAAAAAGGCATTAAAACGTGTAACTCACTCCGATAAAATACGTCCTTCCCGGTCTTGGTAAATCATCTTCCACTGTTATTGGGCCCGGGTCATCGTAGTCTTTATCCAGCAGGTTATAGACAGTTCCCTGTATTTCCATAGTCTTAAAGAATTCTTTGGATATGAGCGAAAGATTTACTAATGAAAATGAAGGCATATCGTCCCTGCTGTCGCCGTCCTCCCGGTAACGTTTTCCACTCACAAACGTGCTGGCATTCACATTTAAGTATTTCCACGGCTGCGCATTAAAACCGATATTCCCCTTGTGTTTTGCAGAAAAGGGAAGATTCTTTCCATTATCATCCTGTGCATCCTGAAACGTATAATTCATAAACACATAGTTTCCTCTGAAAATATCAACTCTTGTCTCAAATTCAACTCCATGAACATGGGCATTGCCGTAATTATCATACGTTTGAATTCTGTCTGTTCCTTCCATTACGCTTCTTAAGGAAATAAGATCTTCAATATCATTGTAAAAGTAATTAACAGCGCTTGAAACATACTTGTTAAATGTGTGTTGGATTCCTATTTCATACGTTTTAATTTCTTCGGGATCCAGATTCTCATTTCCATGAATGACAGGATGCTCAGGATTTGCGTACATTGCGGCAAAATCCGGCGGGCGAAATGCCTCGCCGTAAAGGATTTTTAATGAAGTACTCTTCAAAAATTGCCACGTAATGCCTGTTCTCGGATTAACTGTGCTGCCAAAATCATCATAATGATCATATCGCACCCCCAAGGTAATGTTTATAGTGTCGGTGATATCCCATGAGTCCTGAATATATGCAGACCAGATATTTCTCTTTGCCTCATCTATTTGAGGATAGGAGTCGGAATAATTCTGCATAAAACCAACATATTCAAGGGTAACCGGATGTACATTGCTTATATGATGAATATTGTCCTGACCCAGCCACCGGTATTCCATGCCAAGGGTAAACATATTTCCGTCAAACAATTCATACGTAACAGGAATTTCCGCTCCTGCTATTCTTTCTATTACCTTACTATCGATCTCGTAGCCATCTGTATACGTTTCTAATGTGTTGTATATGCCATCCTCATCCGGGTCTGTATAGACAGAAGTGCCTTCCGGGAGTGAATCAAAATGAGCATTCCGGTCAAATTGATCGTAATATGCCTTCGGCTTAAAGACACCCTTTTCCCCGAATTTTTTCTCATATCCGATTTCACAGAAAACATAATTATTTTCTATATTCGTATCATCATTCAGGGCATATTGCTGACCAATGAACGGCCCACGATTTTTGTTACTGTAAAACCCTCTTAAATATACGTCATCATATTTGAGCAACAAATCCATATCATATTCACGCCACCAGTCATCCACGCTTCCGGGAGCAAGAGAAGAGGGTGAATATCCCAGGGAAGAAAGTTCGTTATCGACAACTGTCTGACTGTCGCTTGTTACCGTGCCGTCATATCCATTCGAATCGGTATAATTCACCATGCCTGATATCTCAAACTTATCCAGTTTCTGTCCGAATACAACATTTCCTGACACAGTATCATAACTCCCGTAACCGCTGTTTAGTATAGCGCCATTAATATCTTCTGCGCTCCTGGTAACGATATTTATAACGGAAAGAAACGCGTTTTCTCCGTAAAGAGCAGAGCCGGGTCCTCTGATAATTTCTATCTTTTTAATGTTATCTACCGGATAACCGTCAAAATTCACAAACGCATCTCCACGCAAAGGGTTGTTTACAAGATGACCATCAATCATCACACGCACCCTGTTCGCAGCGGAAAGCCCGCGCACCGTTGGAAACGTATCGCCTAACGAGCCGTTTTTCAAAATCTCAAAACCGGGGATAATTCTTAAAATGTCGGCAAAGGTACGAAACCCCATGTTCTTTATCTCTTCGCCGGTAATCACACTTACAACACCGGGAGCTTTATTAATTGCCGTTTCCTGACGTGATGCAATGGATACGGTATCTTCATTAAACCAAATATTTTCCACTTCCAATGCTTTATCAATGTCAATAGTGTTCTCATTGTCCTGCGATGCATCTTTCCTTGTTTCCGGACTCACATTTCCTGTCTGGGCCGATAAAAGTGAAAAAGCTGCAAAACATTGCATAAAGCAAACTACAAAGAAAAATAACAAGCGAAATAGAATCCACTTCCAATACATAATAATCCCCACTTCCCCAAATTTTTTATACACTATTCTTCATGACAAAATATCGGAAAACGAAACAGGCCTTCCAATAAAGTAGCCCTGTGCATAATCAACCCCGATTTCATGTAATTTCTGCAATATTTCCTCAGATTCGACAAATTCGGCAATGGTCTTTTTCCCCAATCCTCTGGCAACTTCCACCATTGCCCTGACCAGATGCTGATCGCTCGTATTGTGCGCTATGTTTCGGACAAAACTGCCGTCTATTTTTATATAATCGATGGGCAGGTGTTTAAGATAATGAAAAGAGGAAAATCCTATGCCAAAATCATCCAGGGCAAAGCAGCAGCCCATTTCTTTCAGTGACGAAATAAACCGCTCCGCTTCCAGCATATTTTCCACTGCGGAAGTTTCCGTAATCTCAAAAACGATTGATTTCGGGTCAACGTTGTTTGCTTCCAGTTCTTGTTTTACAATGGATACCAACTCATAATCATTCAGCGCCTTGCCCGACAGATTTATTTCAAAACGAATAGTCTCATTAATACGTTTGTATTGAGATGCATACCTGATTGTGTTGCGAACGACCCAACGATCAATTTCATGAATAAGACCTATCCGTTCCGCAACTTTTATAAAATTTGAGGGAAGAATGAGTTCGTTATTTTTATCAATCATGCGCAATAATACCTCATAGCCAACCAGATTTCGTTTTTTTATATTCCGAATCGGCTGATAATACAATACAAACATATTATTTTTCAAAGCATCCCGTATTTGTTTTTCCCATTCCAGCCATACTTCAATTTGTTTTTTGTGATCGATGGAAAAAACACAACTGCGGTTTCTTCCTTCCTCTTTTGCCTTGTACATTGCCAGATCAGCACATTTCTGAAGTTCTTTCGCATCGTTGCCGTGTTGAGGATAGAGTGCAATGCCTATGCTTGCGGTTATAGTTGCGGAGCCTTTTTCACGAAACGAATTATGCAGTTTTATATGATCCAGAATCTGGTTTGCAATGGCAACGGCCTGTTGTTCACTCGTGTTGTGCAATATAACGGCAAATTCATCCCCTCCAAGCCTTGAAATCAGATCTGCTTTTCTTAAATTATTTCTCAGTGAATGGGCAATAGAAATGAGCAGTTCATCGCCATACTGATGGCCAAGAGAGTCATTAATGTACTTAAAATTATCCAGATCAATGAATAATAAAGCGCCTATGATGTTGTATCTTTTTGATTGAAGGATAATGAATTCAAGATCTTTCTGAAAACGCCTGCGGTTATAAAGACTGGTGAGCGGATCATGATCAGCAAGATAAAGAAGTTGTTTTTCATAATTTTTTCTTTCCGTGATATCTTCCTTTACTCCGAGAAAATGGGTAATAGTATCGTGCGAATCTCTGATGGGAGTAATGTACGCATGTTCATAATATAATTCCCCATCCTTCTTTTTGTTTATAAATTCTCCCCTCCATTCTCTCCCCGACATAATGGTTTTCCACATGTATTTATATTCTTTCTCCGGTAAATCTCCTGATTTTAAAAAGCGTGGATTTTTCCCGACCGCATCTTCAAATGTATAGCCCGTTATCTGTTCAAATTTTTTGTTAACATATTCAATATTGCCGCGAATATCGGTAATCATTACAATGCACGGGCTTTGTTCCACAGCCATGGATAATTTACGCAATTCGTCCATCGCCCTGTTTTTCTCACCAATCTCCCGTTTCAAATCCCTATATGATTCTTCCAAGTACGTTGTCATTTTATTGAAATTCCCCGACAACATCCCGATTTCATCATTTGATCCGACCTTGGCACGCAATGCCAGATTCCCTTTTGCGACTTCCCGTGTCATGTTTGTCAGATGTTGTAGGGGAGAAACCAGATATTTCGAAAGAGAAAGCGCAAGGCAAATTCCCCCAAAAATAAACCCTAATCCCATAGGGATAATGTTGTAAATGATCACATGATATATTTTTTTGTTCATGACATATGTGCTAAGCCCTATCTGCACATACCCTAAGACACAAGGGACGTCTTCATTATCAAACATCTGAGATGCAAATACCTCTTCGGAAAAGAGTTTTTTTCCCAATACGGGGACAATAAAATTGAAAAAACGTTCTCCGGCGGAGCTGCGAACACTGGCAACCATCGGTTCGCTCATTTCCTGCAAACCTGCATATACAGGTATTTCTTCGAATTTTAAGTCCGCCGTCAATGCAATGTCTTCCCGAAGCGTCTTTTTGTTGCCGGAGATGCGCCAATATCCAATTTCACCTTCAGTATCAAGTTGTTTTATTTTCTTTATTGACGCGTCAAGAAATGCCGGCTGATTGCAATTGATGGCATGAATCACTTCGCTGTCCTGTGCAAGATGTATAGAAAGGGAAAAACCAAGTTTCTTTAAATCCTGAATATGCTGATTTCGTGAACTGTTTAAAAATACCAGACAGCCGAGGACATTCACGAATAAAATTAATCCGCTAATATAAATAATAAGTTTTGTGCGTATTCTCATCCTGACACCGGCACATTAAGGATAATAGTTCACATTCGGATACCCTTCGATGGGTTTTAAGTCAATTCCGATTTTTTCTGCTGTTTTTGTGTTGATGGTCAAATTCAGCTTTCGAGGTTTCTCAATAGTTGTAAAAGAAGATTCCCGGCTCATCAACCACGTATAAGCAATTTGCGATGACTGCAATCCAATATTCTCATAATCAGGGTATATTGCCAGCAAGGCGCCTGCTTTAATAAATGTGTTTGAGGTGCAAAATGTCGGGAGTCTTTTTTTCTCGGCGGTCTTAAAAATATGGTGCAACGGGTTTTTGTTCAGCACCGTAGCATCAGGCACAATCCATAACGCATCGATCTTGCCGATCATTTCATCAAAAGCCGGAACAACTTCGTTTTCAAACCGTGCTTCCTTTTTCAAAATAGTGAGATTCAGTCTATTTGCTACCGGAATTGCCTGTTTCACATAATTTCCCGTATTCTCCGGATTATAGATAACTCCTATTGTTGCATTCTCCCCGAGAATATCCCTCAGTACGGTAAACTGATCATTTACCGATACCTCCGCAGCGACACCGGTAATATTATCGCCGTGTAAATTGAAGCGCTCGTGATTAATTACCATACAAAATATTGTAGGAATATCCGAAAACTCTTCCCTGGCAAGCGAGGCGGCAAGAATCCCCACGGAAAAAATCAAATCCGGTTTATCTTCTTTTTTCCTGATTTTATACATAACCCGTTTCCCCTCCTCAATGTCTCCCTTTAAATTATATGTCTCACCAACGGAAATATTATTTATTTTGCACCCTTCCTTAAATCCGTCCACTGCTTTTTTGTATGCGGCGATATCCTGACTCTGAAGTATGATGACATTTTTATCGCCTGCAAATGCTTCGCAAATACAAGGAAGCGTGCAAATGTAAAGCATCAGCACAGTTGCCGCGGCAATAAAATTGGGTCTTCGGCAACTTTTCACCAAACGTAGAGACGCATTGCTATGCGTCTCTGCAAGCAACGTGAGACGGTGGACAATGCCCACCCTGCAAAGATTGAAATTCCTTGCTATAAATTTAATCAATGCGTGTGCGGCGATGTATTTTTTTGATTGAAATAATGATAATAACAATTTTATTTTCATTATATGCCTGTCTGATACGTCAGAATTGATAACTCATGCCAAGAAAAAACGTTCTTCCCGGTCTTGGAAGATCATCCTGTATTGAAACCGGGCCGGGGTCATCATAGTCCTTGTCCAGGAGATTAAATATGGTTCCCTGCACTTCCATTGTATTGAAAAATTCTTTGGCGATTACCGAGAGATTCAGCAAGGCATAGGAAGGCATATCATCTCTTGCGTCATCAGCTTCCCTGTATCGTTTCCCGCTGAAAAAGGTGCTGAGGTTAATGTTGGTATATTTCCATGGATTCGTATTGACTCCAAAATTACCTTTATGCTTTGCAACAAACGGCAGATTGCTTCCGTCATCGTCCTGCGGGTCCTGAAACGTGTAATTCATAAAAATATAGTTCCCGTTCAGGATATCTATCTTTATTTCTGCCTCGATACCCTGAATATGCGCATCGCCAAAGTTTTCATACCGTGAAGATTCCTGCGCGGATTCAAGTGTTTCAAGAACAATGAGGTCTTCGATATCGTTGTCAAAGAAGGTAAGACTGCCTTTCAGGTGATTATTAAATTTATGTCCCAGTTCAACTTCGAATGTGCGTATCTCCTCGGCATCCAGATCTTCATTGCCGGTAATAGCAGGTTGATTTATCGTAAACATTTCCACAAAACTGGGGGCTCTGAAAGCCTCTCCGTAGAGAAATTTTACATACGTATTTTCCATGAATTGCCATGTCAATCCTGATCTGGGGCTGAACGCATCGCCAAAATCGCTATATTCATCGAATCTTGCTCCAAGGGTAATGTTTAGCGTATCGGTGATATCCCAGGAATCCTGCAAATAAACAGACCATATTCTTCTGATAGCGTCTTTTATATAGGGATACGAATCAGAAAAGTCTTCGACTGAACCAAGAGGTTCATACGTTTCAGGATCATAATTGGCATAATATTGAACGTTGGTCTGGCTGATAAAACGGTACTCAAAACCCACTGTTAATAAATTTCCGTCGAATAGAGTGCAATCAAACGGAATTTCAGCGCCGGCAATTCTTTGCGTTTGTTTTCCATTTCCGATAAAACCCTCCGGATAGGTATAAAAAAAATCATAACTGCCGTCGCCGTTTGAATCCGAAGGGAACGTCGTTCCATCCGGCAAGGCTTCAACATACGAATCATTATCAAACTGGTCATAATACACTCTCGGTTTTACGGCTAATCTATCCTCAAATTTTTTCTCATACCCGAACTCACCAAACACGTAATTGCTTTCCAGATTTGTTTCATCGGTCAGCGCATATTGCGGACCCACAAACGGACCTCTGTTTTTATTGCTGTACCAGCCGTGAAAATACAAGTCTTTATACATGGTTTTAAGATCCAAATCGTACTCACGCCGCCAGTCTTCCACCTCTCCCGGCGCTTGTGATGCGGCGTCAAAACCGAAAGGAGAAAGCGAACTGTCGATTATTGACTGATTATCACTTTCTATCGTGCCGTCGTATCCGTTTGTATCCCGGTAATTAATCATTCCTGATATTTCAAAATCGCCCATCACCTCTCCAAAAACAATGTTTCCCTCCACCGTGTCATAACTTCCGAAACCGCTGTTTACTCTGACACCCTTTATTTCACTCCCCGTTTTCGTAATTATGTTAATTGCGGACAAAAACGCATTTTCTCCATATATTGCAGAACCCGGACCACGAATAATTTCAATTTTCTTTATATTTTGAACAGGAAAATCGTCAAAATTCCCAAAGGCGTCTCCACGCAGCGGATTGTTTACGAAATGTCCATCAATCATCAACCTTACCCTGTTTGAAGCTTTTAAACCACGAACGGCAGGGATGACATCTCCGAAATCAGACATTTTTAGCACCTCGAACCCAGGCACTGTTCTTAATACTTCAGCAAAAGTGCGATAGCCCATGTGTTTAATTTCTTCGCCGGTAATTACAGTTACAATACTCGGGGCTTTTGTAAGCGGAGTTTCATGTCGTGATGCGATTGAGGTTTCCTCTCCGTAATCAAACCATAAAATCTCGGCGTGTAATGCACTTTCAACGAACTCATCATCTATCTGATGATGCTCTTGTTCCGCAGCGTCTAAAATATTTTCTGTTGATTCCGGCGTTTCAACATCTTCCGCGCTGCTTATAGAGAGGTTTATTGTTAAAAAAACACATAAAAAATAAAAAGCAATGCTCAATTGAAGTTTCATTTTGTTTACACCGTTTTTTAATTCCTGATGTTATTTCTAAATTGTCTTCTCCTGTTTACTGTTTAGATGGTATAGTTAATACAATGTCATTAAAAAAAACAACTATAAAAAAGATCGAATGACGAAAACACATTTAGGCCCTTTAAAAGACAACGATACGATTGCAATTATTGGCGGCGGGCCTGCGGGAAGTTTTTTTGCCCATTTTGCACTAAAACTGGCAAGGAAACTGGAGAAGAAAATTAAAATTTATATTTTCTGCGGAAAGGATTTTATCCAGAAAGGGCCTGTTGGCTGCAAAATGTGTGCGGGAGTCCTGTCGGAAACCCTGCTCATGAAAATGGAACAGGAGGGAATTGTGCTTCCAAAATCACGCATACAGAATGAGATTGACGGATATTTCTTCCAGTCGCAGGAAAGAGGCGTTCCGCTCCATCATCCTGTTCATGGCCATACGCCACGGATTGTAACCGTTTTCCGCGGAAACGGCCCCAGGGATTTTCAATCGGCTTCAAATATCAGTTTTGATGATTTTCTGTTACATCACAGCGCTTCACTGGGAGCAAAAATACTTTCTGCTTTTGTTGAAGAAATCGAATTGCCGGAGGTTCCTCAGCAGTTGGCAAACATCGTCTACCGTGAGGCAGGCATACGAAAAAAAATGGCGGTGAACCTTGTCGTTGGAGCGTTCGGTGTTAACACCGTGCTCACAAAAAGAATTGTGGGAAAGAAATACGGATACTGCGAACCACGTTCCATACGCACATGCAATGCTGAGCTGCCGCTGGGAAGGTCTTTTATTGAGAGCCGTTTTCAGAAAAAAATATACGTGTTTTCTCTGGGAATCAAACCGATCAAATTTGCCGCTTTTACTCCAAAAGACGACTATGTTACCGTTTCCCTCGTCGGCAGCAAAGATATCACCAAAGAACATTTAATAAATTTCATAAAACACCCCAGAATATGCGAGCTTTTGCCTGAAGGATGGTCGCTGCCAAAAGATTTATGCATCTGTTTCCCCAAGATACCGATCTCTCACGCCGCGCATCCGTACTCCGACAGATTCGTGATAGTAGGAGACGCAAGTATCTCACGCACGTACAAAAACGGAATCGAATCATCTTTCGAGACCTCCCGGCTAGCCGTTTCCACCGCTTTTTATCAGGGTATCTCCGGAAAAGATTTTAAGAAGGGATATTACAAACCGGCATTGCAATTACTAGCGCGTGATAATTTTTACGGCAAACTTATGTTTAATATTCATAATTACATAACATCGAAAAAACGCCTTGTAAACGCACAAATCGATTACCTCTGCAAACACAAGGACGCCTGGGAATCAGAGCGTATCAATGCTATTTTATGGAACATGGTTACCGGCAATACCGGTTACAGGGAAATATTCTACCATGCCATTGATTTCCGTCTTCAGGCAATTATGTTGCCTCATAATTTCAGGTCGGTGGCAAAAATGATGACTGATTATTTCGTCAACCTGATACATCCGGATTCAAAAAGGATAGCAAAACATAAAGAAACATCAGGATTGGAACCACTGAAAGACCGAAACACCGTAGTGATCATCGGAGGAGGGCCTGCCGGAGCCAGTTGCGGAATTGCCTTGAAAAATCTTGCGAAAAAGAAAAACATCAGATTAAACATTATTCTCTATGAGATGAAAGATTTTGAAGGCGGAATCGAGCACAACGAATGCGCCGGAGTGCTTTCACAGCCCATTGAACACATCCTTGAGGATGAATTAAAAACCCCGTTCCCGTGGCATCTGGTAAAAAGGGAAATACCCGGTTATTATCTTCACGCAAACGGACAAACAATAAAACTCGAAGGCGAGGGTGAACTATCGTATGCCCTTCGCAGAATTCAGTTTGATGCCTATCTTTTGCAAAAAGCAAAAGAGGCAGGAGTTGAAATAATAAAAAGCAAGGTTACTGATATAGAATTAGGAAGGGAAAAGGTTACCATATATAGTGAAACCAGGCACACCAGAGCCGATGTTGTCGTAGGCGCCTTTGGTCTGGAAGAAGGCACCCATAAAATATTTGAAAGCGATACCCCCTACAAATCTCCGAAATATTTATTGACCCTGCTGACAAAATTCCATCCCAAAGGAAAATATCACGATTTAGAAGATACCGATGGATATATCCACGCCTTTCTATCATCAATAAAAGAAATAGAGTTTGGAGCGATTACTCCAAAGGCGGATCACTATACCATCAATATCGCAGGGGCTAAAATTTCTTCAAAATCTATGGACAATTTCCTGCAACAACCTGAGGTGACAAACCTGCTTCCCGATAATTTTATAAAAGATATCGATTGTTTGGATTATCACAGGGGATGTTTTCCGATTAAACCTGCAAAATACCTGTTTGGAGACAGGTATGTGATTATCGGAGACGCAGCCGGCCTTATCCGTCCCTTTAAGGGAAAGGGAGTCAATGCGGCATGTTTAATGGGCATTAAAGCGGCAGAAACCATGATGAATGTCGGCATATCAAAAAGGGCGTTTCAAACTTCATATTTTACCGGTTTTAATGATGTCATAAAGGATCTTCCCTATGCGAAAGTAGTCCGTCATTTTGTTATATGGGGCGCATATTATGGTTTTCTGGGAGCTGTCATTCAGATCGCAAAAAATAATCCGGTGTTAAAAAAAGCGTTGTTTGATAGTGTTTCGGGAAGAAAATCGTATCGCGGGATTTTGCTCGATACGTTTAGTTTTCAATTGTCTCTCAAAATACTTGCTGCAATAATTCGGTGTTTTATTTCAAAAATAACCCTTCGGCGGAGTTTATCCTGAGCGGTAAAGATGCTTCGACTTCGCTCAGCATGACATGCTTTTTCATAGATGACATAAGCGAAGGGCTCAGTTTTAGTAGGGTGGATTAAGCGGAGCGAATCCACCATTCATTCGATAATCGTTGGTGGATACGGCGCAAAAACCAGCGCCTTTATCCACCCTACCCACTTCGCTCAGATGACATAAGCGAAGGACTCAGGGTGGCAATAAACGGTTTAAACCGTTTCAAATGGTCATGCTGAGCACATTCACTTCGTTCAGTATTAACTCCGTCGAAGCATCAAATTCCGAAAAGAAGTGCATCGACTATCACAACACTATTTCAGTCATTCCAGATTTGAATGTCTCTTATTCATCTCTTTTTCAGAACTTCTCAATTCTGTCACAAGCAAATGAATAACTCCGTCTAAATACACAAGACACGCCTGTTCAAAAAGTGTGCTTCGGAACTGTATGGAACCGTTGATTTTATTATGAGTGCGGATTTCCTGCACGGGCAGTTCGACAATAATATCCGCAAATTCCGTGAGTTGAGAATTTTTCTGAGAGGTGATCGCCACGACAGTGGCTAAAGATTTTTTTGCCAGTTCTGCTATGTAGCAGGTGATATGCGTGCTTCCCGAACTGCTGCAGGCAACCAGTAAATCTCCTTTGTCGATATTCGGGGTAGTTGCATCTCCCACACAGTATGCGTTTAAACCGATATGCGTCAACCTCATGGCAAAGGTGCGCGACACCAGCCCGGAACGTCCCTGCCCCGTTACAAATATATTCCTTGCACTAAGAATTGACGAAAAAAATCGCTCATATGACCTTTCACTGATCTTTTCAAGGACAGAATGAATTTCACTCAATATTATTTTTGTCGTGGGTTTTATTCCCTGATGATCAACGTTCTTTATCAATTTTGTATTCCCAAAAATATTTCGTATTCCTCAATACGACCGTTCAAAATTAATGGCTACATATTAACAAAATTTTGTCATGCAGAGTAATAAAATATTCCCATGAATCACCAAACTTTCATTTCTCAAAAATCAGGCAAATGTTGTTGTGAATATTTAATTTAACCTATATCGCCATAATTACTTAAATTACGGCATATTCCGTTATATTTTTATTGCTCTCTCTGTATGTGTTTGATACAATCAGAAAAATTATGATAAAAAACCGATGCGTTTACTTTTACCATGAACAGGAGTCATGAGATGGGACATTTTTTGGGAAAAATCATAGGACTTTATGAAATTGCTTTAATTATCAGAATAGTACTTTCCTGGGTGCCGCATAATCCTTATAACCAGGCAATACAATTTTTATATAAAATTACTGATCCTGTATTAAATCCTGTACGCAGATACATACCAACGTTTAGGGGCATTGATTTTTCCCCTATGGCGGTACTCTTTGGATTATGGTTTATTAAAAAATTTATCATTAATATGTTTTGAGCAGCATTCATTTTAATAAGTATTTTTACTATACATCCTTCGTTGACATTCTCTTGCGGAATCCCATACCTTTCACATACAACCCCTTTTGAATGCAAAATACTCCAAAAAATAAAATTATTATCCTTGATGTTGACGGCGTTCTTTTTCAAGGGCATTTTCTTATCTATATGTCAAGGCATCTGGGTTTTCTGATGTATATTCGGACTATTTTGTTATGCATACTATTCAATATCGGCAAATTACCTTTCCATGTGTTTATAAAAAGGGTGTATTCGTCTTTTCGTAACGTTCCGCTTGAACAAGCAAAGAAAGTGTACGAAGCTATTCCGCTTATACGGAATGCTAAGGAAACAATTGAAGTATTGCGCAATAATGGTTATGCGGTAGTTCTCATAAGCAGCGGCGTTCCTGATGTGTTTGTCAAAGACCTTGCGGAACGGTTGTCCGCAATAAGCGGATATGGCATTACTGCCGGTATCAAAGACGGCAAATTGACGGGCGAAATAACCGGTCATCTTATTATGCCCGGCGGAAAAGTAACAATGGTAGAAAAAGAATTACAGCAGTATAATCTTAGCTGGAAAGATGTGATTGTCCTTGTTGATGACCGCAATAATTTAGAAATTCTAGAAAAATCATATATAAGTATCGGAGTAAACGCACAATATTCCATCCGCAAACGGGCAAACTATTTAATCGACAGTAAAAATCTGTCCGAAACACTGGACATACTGAATATAGCGGATGCAAATACATACAAAACACTGTTTTCCGGGATGCGTAAGCAATTTGCACATTCATGGTATCAGGAACTCCGCAGAAAATCCTTACATATTATCATTGCCCTTGTGCCGGTATTTTCCCAATTTCTGTTTGCAACAACCTTAACAGTGCTTTTCTCTTTGGTGGCGCTCTATTTGATTTCGGAATTTCTGAGGATCAACGGGTTTTCATTTCCTATGTTCGGCATTGTTACAAAATCAAGCATACGGAAACGGGAAGAACGCGGCATTGCTTTTGGGCCGGTTACGCTGATACTGGGAGCATCGTTATCCATATTGTTTTTTCCCAAAGAAATAGCAAGTGTTGTTATATGGATAGTTGCCTTTTCTGATGCGGCAGCAACGCTTGTGGGGAAAAGTATCGGAAATTTCCGGATACCTTATAACAGGCAAAAAAGCATTGAAGGGTCTTTCGCTGCATTGATTGTTGCCGTATTTTGCGGATGCATTTATCTTCCTGTCATCCCCGCAATAATTGCCGCTTTTATCGCATGCTTTATTGAATCGTTGCCGCTAAGGGCGTTAGACAATTTACTTATGCCTGTTGGCACGGGATTGGTGTTATTGTGTTTTGGTTCTTTTTAAATTAGATTCTTCATTCCGCTTCGCTCCATTCAGAATGACTTTTGAGCATGTCATTCTGAGGAACGGAGTGACGAAGAATCTCGACTTTGAAATTCCTAAACATTAAATAGGCATTGCGGCTGCTTTTTTGATGTAGAGCGAAGTGCCACTTCGCTCGAACGAAGCAATCGCTTCGTTCTACAGCTTTGAAATTCCTAAACATTTAATTATTATGCATATTAAAAAACCTGAATTGGTTGCGCCTGCCGGCGATATGGAGAAATTAAAAACAGCCATTGAATATGGCGCTGACGCCGTATACATCGGCGCTGAAGGGTTTAATCTCCGGATGGGCGCTGGAAATTTTAGTTTGCAGGAAATTCAGAATGCCACTGATTATGTCCATAAAAAAAAGAAAAAAATATATGTGGCGTTAAATATTTATGCGCGAAATTATCATATCCAACACATCGGTTCGTATGTGAAAAAACTTGCGGATATCCCAATTGATGCGGTAATCGTATCGGACCCCGGGATTTTGTTAACGGTAAAAGAAATAGCCCCTCACATAAATATCCATCTTAGCACACAGGCAAATACCACAAACTATAAATCACTCGAATTCTGGCGTTTGCACGGGATAAAAAGGGCTGTTCTCGCACGGGAATTAACGATCGGTGAAATTAAAGAGATTATTCAGCAAACTCCTTTAGAGACGGAAGCATTTGTCCACGGCGCCATGTGCATGGCATATTCGGGACGGTGTTTGTTGAGCAGCTACATGTCAAACCGGCATGCAAACCTGGGGGACTGCTCACATTCCTGCCGCTGGAAATACGTGCTGAAAGAAGAAAACAGGCCGGATGAAGCGTTTCCTATTATTCAGGATGAATTTGGCACATATATTTTGAGTTCCAAAGATTTATGCATGATTGAATACATTCCCGAATTAGTGTCCGCGGGCATTTCTGCCTGGAAGATTGAAGGACGCATGAAGAGCCAATACTATGTGGCCGCGGTGACGAGAATCTATCGTGAGGCATTGGATATTTATTGTTCTGACCCGGAAAATTACGTATTTGATGAAAAATGGCTGTCTGAACTGGAAAAAACAAGCCACCGTGAATTCGGAACCGGTTTCTTTTTCGGATATCGGGAAAATAATCCGCAAGTCAGCCATTATAGCCATTCTTATATCAAGGAGTATGAATTTTTGGGAATTATCGAAAATGTGTCCCATGATAATACGGCGGAAATTCTGGTAAAAAACACTATTCGGGAAAATGTTCCTCTTGAAATAATGGGGAAGAAATTAAATGACGATTTTGAAGTGTCGAATCTGAATATGAAAAATGAATGTAACGAACCGGTAAAAGTAGCGAATATCGGACAAAAAATATTTGCAAAAATGTCAAAACCTGTTCATAAATATTTTATATTGAGAAAATGCGGTTAATTTTATGTTAAGGAATTTCAATCTTCGTAGGGTGGGCAATGCCCACCCTACGATTAAAAGTTGCCGAATGCCTGATTTATTATTATAGTAAACAAAGCTTATTTCCACCATTTTAAGAAAAGAGAGAGAACTGTAGGGATGAATTCGAAAACGTTAGCAATTCTTGTTGTACTGATTTTATTTGCCGGATGCAGTAATTCGAAAGAATATTTACAAAAATTATCTCCCTTTAAAAGCGAAGGAGAGGAGCTCGAACCGAAAAAAGGCGCAAAAGTTACTGAGGCAGATAAATATGAAAATATATTCGTCTGTTCAGGAGATATTAATGTCGCTTACAAGAAAATGGGGCAGGTGAGCCTTGGAGAATACGGATTTTCCGGGCACGATGTACTGGCGAAAAAAATAAAAGAAAAGGCTTTCCTTGTCGGCGCTCAGGCTGTAATAAATGTCCAATATGATTCGGGATATGCAAAAACCTGGAATGCATATGGAGAACTTGGAGGCACCGACATGGGTGTAAATAAAACATCATGGGTGAAGGGAACAGGCATCACCTTTATTGAAAAACATGATTCTGTTGGTTTAATAGTGTGCAGCTTAACAAAGGAAAACAAGGAATGGTTTCGGTTTAAAAGCAGCCAAAACGGCGTTCTTGTTGTCAGCGTTTTGGACGGAAGCAACGCCTCAAACGCCGGAATCAAACCGGAAGATCTTATTATGGAATGGAACGGAGAGAAAGTCACTACAAAAAAACAATTTGCCATGTTAACAAATACCTCCATGAACAAAGAGGTAAAACTTGCCATTCTGCGATCCGGCGGCATTAAAACGATTAATTTGCTTATTCCCGCAGCGGATTTTAGCCAACAGTCGCCGCCTGCAACAGAAGCAGCATCTCAAAACGAAACAAGTTCATTAACAACTCCCGGCAAACCGGCTATAAATAAACCGGAATTGAAATCTGCCGATGTGCACAACGAGATTGGCGATCTTTTTCTCCGGAAGGGAATGTACCGTGAGGCATTAGAAGAGTACAAAAAAGCTATTGAAGTTGATCCGTATAAAGCGCTTTCTCATTTCAATCTCAGCATCACCTATGAAAAATTGGGCTTAAAAAGGGAAGCGGATGAAGAATTTGCCATATATAAAAAGCTGAAAAACCAAAACAAATAATAATTCAGACATTTACGTAATGCAGAACGAATCGCCGCTTCAATTATCGGTACGTTGTCCTTCTTCTTGAAAGGAAATATTTCTTTATGATTACGGTTCCGATAATACGTTATCTTTTTTCCCTTTCTATTTTGCCGGTTTTATTTTTTTCAAAAATTGCTCTTTCCGATGAATTACTTAAAAACGGCGACTTTGAAACTGGCGATGTTTCCGGTTGGACATATTGGGAAACTTTTCCATGGGACGGTGACGGCATACCGGTGAAACATCCCGCAAGCGTTTCCATTATAGTTCCGGGAACAATTGGCGTCCCCATGCCGGCTGCCATAAGCGGGACATACTCTCTAACACAACAGGTAAGCGCTGAAGGAACAGCGCGCGGCGGTATTTATCAGGAACTGAATGTTTCAATAAATTCTTCATACGTACTTACAGGAAGCATGGCACTCTTCGGAGATAATACCGGTGATACGACCACCATAGGCATTCTCGATGGGCAGTGGAATCCTTCTCACATCTTCACAACTCCTTATAAATATCATATCGGCGGCAATACGATTTCCTCATGGAGCAATTTTTCCCTGTCGATTATACCCTCAAAAAATATCATTACTGTTTTTACAGAAACGAGACAAGACTGGGAACACGGGTATGTAGCCGGCTGGTACGACAACCTAAGTTTGCAGCCCATCCATGAGAGCAATAAACCCTTTCAAGCAAATAAACACGCATCAGAAGAACGGAAAGAAAAATAAATTTGTAATGTATCGTCAAGCAAATCTGGTTTTCGAAAATTTATATTGCATTAACCTCTTAATGTTAAATTCCCGTTGGCAATTTTACTAGAAATTAACATTTCAATAGGTTAAAAAAAGAAAGGGCATGTTGGGAACATGTTTGTGTGTTTTGAACCATCTCCTTATCGAAATTTTAGAAAAAACGAGATTGTAGCCCTATTCTATATTTTTTGAGGTAATAATCCGTGAGTGAAAAACCACGACCCTGTATTAGAATACTTGTGGCATGACGCTTTTTTTTGGTGCAACGAACCTCGTCTTACCACAGTTGATTATTTCCAGTTTCAAAAGACTAAAGCGTTACGTGCATTCACATATTGGAAAATATTTATGGAAAACATACAAATAAATATTAACCACCTCTGGGTAATTATTGCCGCCTGCATGGTGTTTTTTATGCAGGTCGGGTTTACCTCCTACGAAACCGGATTTTCTCAGTCTAAAAATGCCATTAGCATTGCACTGAGAAATCTCGTAGTCACCCTTATTTCAACACTCGCATTTTTTTGTGTCAGCTACGGGTTCATGTTTGGCAAAAGCTACAGGGGATTGATCGGGACGGATCTGTTCTTCGTAAACGATTTGACATTGCATCCAAATACGTTGTCGTATTCTTTCTTATTTTTCCAGATGGCCTTTGCCTCCACTGTAGCGACAATATTAACAGGCGCCATAGCAGAACGTTCCGGCTTTATTCCTAATGTGGCGGGCGCCGCTTTCATCATTGCTGTTATTTATCCGATCTTCGGGCACTGGGCATGGGGAAATCTTTTTTCCACCGATCAGGCCGGATGGTTGAAAAAACTGGGTTTTATTGATTTTGCAGGCGCAACGGTAGTGCATTCTATCGGAGGCTGGTTTGCCATGGCTGGCGCAATTGTCGTGGGGCCAAGAATCGGAAAATATAACGCCGATGGAACTTCAAACCGGATAGGATTGCATAACGTTCCGCTAGTCACCTTAGGAACCTTTTTTCTTTGGTTCGGATGGTTTGGTTTTAACGGAGGGAGTCTTTTAAGGGTTTCTGCGAACATAGGATTGGTAATTCTGAATACAAACCTGTCTGCCGCTTCTGCCGGACTTTCCGCCCTCATATTTATTTACGTGACGAAAAAAAGGATCGAATCAGGAAGTCTTTTTACTGCAATACTTGCCGGATTGGTCGCCATAACGGCAAGTTCAAATATGGTCGATCCCGGCAGTGCGGTATATATTGGCCTTATCACCGGAATACTGGCAATCAATGCGGAAAGATTCATTGAAAGAGTTTTAAAAATTGACGACCCCGTAAGCGCCGTTGCCGTGCATGGAGTAGGCGGGGTAATCGGCACGCTCTGTGTTGCGCTATTCGCACAGAAATCGTTGCTTTTGACGGAAAACGGGAACAGGATATACCAATTAGGCATACAGGCATTGGGGGTTATCGTTGCGTTTTCATGGTCATTCGGCATGGGGATGCTTTTTTTCCTGTGCCTTAAGAAACTAACGAAGATACGGGTAACTCCTGAGGAAGAAAAGAGAGGACTGAATATTGCTGAATATGAGGATGTCGCATCATGGCTCGATTTTATTAAAATAACACGATTGCAGGATTTAAACCTGATACTTGAAAAAAAGGTAAATGAAAAAACAGAAGACCTGCAACAGGCAAATATAGCTTTGGAAAAGGCAAACAGGCTTAAATCGGAATTTCTGACAACAATGACGCATGAACTCCGCACGCCTTTAAACGCAATCATCGGTTTCGCTGAAGTATTGCGCGACGAAATTACCGGCGCTCTCAGCAAAGATCAAAAGGAATACGTAAATGATATTCACAGCAGCGGCCAACACCTGCTCAATATGATTAACAGCATATTGGATCTTTCAAGAATCGAGACGGGAAAGATGGAACTTCATTATGAGGAATTTTGCATAGAAAACGCAGTGAACGAAACATTAACCATTATCAACGCATATGCTGACAATAAAGGAATCTCCCTTCACACAAGTGTGCCGGATACGCTCCCCCTCCTTACTGCTGACAAAGCAAAATTTAAACAGATTCTTTATAATCTCTTATCAAATGCGGTTAAATTTACCCCTGAAAAGGGGAAAATCGACATCAGAGCTTTTCAAATAAACCACTCTGTACGATGTGAAATAAGCGATACCGGCATCGGTATTACGCCAGAAGCCAAAGAGGGATTGTTCGATGCGTTTCGTCAGGCAGACGGCTCAATAACGAGAAGATATGAAGGAACAGGGCTTGGTTTGCACCTGACAAAGCGCCTTGTAGAATTACATGGCGGAAAGATATGGGTCGAAAGCGCTCCCGGAAAAGGAAGCACGTTCTTTTTTACCCTTCCGGTAAATCCATCAGATACTATCCAAAAAAACAATACAATCCCATAGATTGTTCATTACATTGATTCTGTATACGAATCAAATACTTCAAATTTTCCATTTACCACAAACCTACATTGTTTCCATTGAAAAATAACATACTTTACTTGACTAACATATTCTTAATATCTATCATTATGATTTTACATAATAGGCTGCTTATTTCCATATACTATCAAGAAAGTAGAGGTTTTGATGAAAATACTTGTCACGGGTGGCGCAGGCTTTATCGCTTCTCATTTAGCAGATCACTTAATTGCGAAAGGGCACGAGGTAATAATCGTCGATAACCTTTCAACGGGAAAAAAAGAAAATATCAACCCCAAATCGGTATTTTATAAGGTTGATATTTGTGATATTGGCAGATTGGAAGATGTCTTTAATGAGGAACGGCCTGATGTGGTAAATCATCATGCAGCACATGCCGATGTACGTAAATCTGTGGAAATGCCTGCTTATGATGCGAATATAAATATACTCGGCTCGCTTAATCTTTGTCAATTATCAATGAAATATGGTGTTAAAAAAATTATTTACGCTTCTACGGGAGGCGCTGTCTATGGCGAACCAAAACACCTGCCCGTTACTGAAAATTCTCCCATCGAACCCATTTCCCAATACGGAGTAAGCAAACATACGGTGGAACATTATTTATTTGTTTTTAATAAATTATACAATCTGAATTTTACCATATTACGATACCCAAATGTTTACGGCCCAAGACAATCACCGTACGGAGAAGCGGGGGTTGTGGCTATTTTCAGCGAACACGTGCTGAGCAATAAACGTCCAACTATTTTTGGGGATGGGAGTAAAACACGGGATTATGTGTTTGTAGAAGACATTATTTCGGCAAATCTGAAAGTCCTGGAAAACTGCGGAAATGGAGAAATCTTTAACTTGGGATGGGGCATTGAAGTTTCTGACTTAAATGTATTTCACGCCATTCGAAACGCATTGAATTCCAAAATAGAACCTATCTTTGGAAGCAAACGCAACGGAGAAATAGAACATATCTGCCTGGACAATTCCAAGGCAATGAAAGTTCTTGACTGGAAACCCAGAGTTAAATTTGAGGAAGGAATTAAACTCTCGACCAATTACTATAAGCAGCTAAAAAATGTTTAACCTTTTGGTGCAATACGTTGATAGTTTCCAATGTTTGTAAAGAAGCGCATAAGATTCGATAATAACACTGAAATAGCCAACACGTTTCCCTTAAGCGCTGTCTTTAAAAAATCAAATTGCCAAGCGAAATTATTGTTTTAAAAAGTTACTGCTTTAACAAAAAACAAACACACTATTGGATTAACGCTTCGTCCACTGGAAACTCTTTCTTGCGCCCTTTCGACCATATTTTTTGCGTTCCTTCATTCTGCTGTCGCGTGTCAAAAGGCCGTTTTCACGCAAACTATCAGTATGAGCAGAATCTAACTTAGCCATAGCGCGAGCTAAACCCATACACACTGCCCCCGCCTGACCATTTACCCCGCCGCCTTTTACATTTACCAGCACATCATATCCACCTAGTGTTTTTGTAACCTTTAATGGATTCTGAACTATATTTTTCAGACGATCGACAGGAAAATATTCATTAATATCACGTTTATTTACAATTACCCTGCCTGTACCTTTTTTTATTCTTACACTGGCAACGGAAGATTTGCGCCTTCCCGTACCCCAAACATACTGTTCTGTAACCATTTTTCTCCTTTAATTCCTAATTGTTAACTCTTTCGGTTGTTGAGCCTGATGAGGATGATTTGCATCTTTATATATTTTTACTTTTTTCAGCATCGCCTTCCCCAATCTCGTTTTTGGCAACATAAGCTTAATGGATCGGTTCAGTATTTTTTCCGGCGATGTCTTCAGAGTGCTACCAACCATTCTCTTTCTCAATCCTCCCTGATATCCCGTCACATAATAGTGAATCTTTTCCTGCATTTTTTTCCCGGTAAGTCTCACCTTGCTCGCATTTGTAATAATCACAAAATCTCCCACATCGACATGCGGGGTATATTCCGGTTTGTGTTTACCCTGCAGCACCCGGGCTATTGTTGTCAAAATTCTGCCAAGAACCTTATCCTCAGCGTCAACAATATACCAATCTCGCTTCACATCTTCTTTTTTTGCCATATAACTTTTCATTGCTTATATCCCTGAATCTTCTAAAAATAAAAAACGCCTTATATCGTAAGGCGCTTCTCTATAAACTAAAGAATTTCAAATGTTTATCAAATTTTGCTTTAAATGTCAATTATATTTTAAAATACCACTTTAACTCAAATTTTAATTGACCTATGTACGGTTTGTATTTAACATAAATAACTAGTTTTTATTATAGTGCCGGTTACCAACTTTTCAATAGGATTTTTAACTATGCCAAATGATATTTTTGTCGATTTAAATACTCTGGACATAAACAACCCCGTCGTCGATATAGAAGGAATACGTAGCGTTATACCACATCGGTACGAAATGGAACAACTAAGCGGGATTTTACAATTTGACCCAGAACGTAAAATAATCGTTGGCTACAAAGTTATTTCACAGAATGAATTTTGGGTAAGGGGGCACATACCAAACCGCCCGCTCATGCCAGGGGTAATGATGCTTGAAGCTGCCGCTCAATTATGCACCTATTATTACAAGAAAACAACACACGATGATCGTTTTCTTGGTTTTGGCGGGGTAGACAGTGTAAAATTTAGAGGCAAAGTTGTCCCAGGCGATAACCTTATACTCATTGCCCGGAACAAAGAATTGAGACCACGAAGGGCAATCTTTGATACTCAAGGAGTCGTCGACGGAAAACTGGTATATGAAGGGGTAGTAATTGGAATGGTCGTATAAGATTAATACCGTATTGAAATAAATTTATAATATTGAAAAATTTTTCATATTACCGATAACAAATGTTTTCTCACATCTTATAAAGCAATGTATTCACGATAGCTATTTTACATCGGACTCTTCTTTATTTAACAATTTTAAGATATCCGTTATATTTTTTATGGTGTAATCCGGTTTAATTTGAAATTCCCGTTTTTGTAAAAATGATTTATAATGCCTCCCATGTTCGTACATAACGGTAATCATACCCAACATTTTCCCCGCAGCAATTTCATCGTCTATTTTATCCCCTACACAGATAATTTCTTCTGATTTCAATTGGCAATGCTGCATAATATCCTCAAAATAATCCCTTTTTTTCTTTCCCCCGTTTCTTTCTACGATTAGTATTTTATCAAAATAATTATTTCCCAACCCAAGCATATCTATTTTATGCTTCTGAACCTGCCTTTCTCCGGAAGTAACAAGGAACAGTTTATACTCTTGCCTTTTCAGTTGAATAAGAGTGTCTGTTACACCAGGAAACAGGCTAATATCAGAAATTTCTATGAATATATATTCGTCCAATAGTTTTTTGCAGTATGAGGGATGAAGGTCATACATTGCAACAATGTGCTCATATACATTGCATTTTGTTCCATTCTTTTCTTCTACTTCATTTTGTAACTGGAACGCTTCTTCTTCACTACAACCTATTAATTTAGCCATAGTTTTTGCAACACGACGTCTCCCGCGAACTACCAACGTACCACTGCAATCATACAACGTATCGTCAAGATCAAAAATAATAGCTTTGGTTCTTGCTATATCACTTACCATATCATGAAATTCCTTTTTTAAGCTAAAAAGAGATGATTTTTGACACAAATACAATATCAAATTTAAGTTTGCACAGTACCACACAATGCCATATTATATGGTATTTATGCCAAGCTTATTAAAAATATTATGACTTCCAACTTCTCTGAAATACGTTTGAAAGAAAAAAATTAGCTCTAACTCTCGAAAAATGAAATTTTTAGAGAAATAATTTAGAAAATAAATGATGTTGGAATAATTTTCGCTTTATAGTTTTACATCGTATCTTTCTTCTGAAAATAATGTATTTTATTTAACGTAGATCAACTCCGGTATTGCAATAAATTTTCTTCGTTTTTTGATATTCCGCAACAAATATAATTTTTAGCAATAATTCTTTATCACCGTAATATATTTATTATATTTTTCATTTGATATTTTTGAAACGCTGATTATTTATCCTCTTTTAACATCATATTTATTTTTTACTAAAGACAATATGATTAATAATAAGTTCATTCTGTTAATTGGAATCGGAATTGGCATTTTTTTTTGGATCGCTGAAAGTGTTATGCATTGCTCTCTGCATCACCCGAATAGAAGTTACTTCCAAACTATTTTCATTTCATCACCGTATGAATTTTTCATGCGTTCCTGTATCAGTTTTCTTTTTATTGTTCTGGGAATAATTTCTCAATATTGGATTAATAAGTTAAAAAATATAAATATAGCATTAAATGAATCGAGAGGAAAGTACTATAACCTTATGAACACGGCAAATGATGCTATTTTTATCATTAATTCAAAAACAGGCATGGTTGTTGAGGCAAACAAAAAAGCGGAAGCTCTTATTGGCATCCCGGCACATAAAATAGTAAACACACATTACTCTCAGTTTATCCCCAAAAAAGATATCGATTTTTATCACAGAACCGGAGGGAAAATAAAAGAATCGGCCGTTTTTCATAAAGATGGACACACAATCCCTGTAGAGGTCAGTATCAACAGTGTAGAATACGATAACAACTCATGCATTCAAGGCATTTTCAGAGATATCTCCGAACGTTTAAAAATACAAGAACGATTTCGCATATTATCTCTCGGGGCAGAACAAAGCCATAATCTGGTGTTGATAACAAATAAAGATGGTTTTATTGAATATGCAAACCCCTCAATTGAAAAAATAACCGGTTACAGCCAGAAAGAAGTGATTGGGCAAAAACCCTCTTTGTTTAAATCAGGGAAACATTCCGACAGATTTTATCAGGAATTATGGAATACGATACTCAGCGGAAAAACCTGGTATGGCACGCTAATCAACAGAAAAAAATCCGGTGAACTTTTTTACGAAGACACCACAATCGCACCCGTTTTAAATGAAAGTGGTTTAATAACACACTTTATCGCACTAAAAGTAAATGTTACCGCAAGAAAACTCATAGAAGACACATTGGCAGAAACTCTCCAATATGAGAGAATCTGTGTAGAAGTACTAGAGCTTTTCAACTCAACTTACGATCAAGGTGCTATTTTCCATGTAATACTCTCGCTTCTTGCAGAAAATAATATCTTCCCCGTTTCCGCCATTTTTTTACATGATAAGCAGTCAGATACATTAAATTGTGTTGAGGTTCAAGGCGTCCATAAGCATCATGATATATTCTTTCGTTTAGAAGACGATTTAGTTATGCAGGCAATCCGGCAAAGAAAAACGATCATCACTCATCTAAAAAATGAAATCCTGCTCTATACAAACAAAAACAATACCGTATTAAAAATTACACAAATAGTTGCGAGCCCCATTCTTTTTCAGGATAACATTTCCGGAATATTGGTAGTGGCTATGAGCAAACCGATAAATGAAACGACACTCAATTTTATAGAAAGGTTTTGCGTCCAACTTGGGGTTGCATTTAATAACCTTAAACAATACAATACACTGAAAACACTTTCTGAACAATTACAGAAAAGAGAGCAGGAATTATCTGAAATAAATGTCACTCTCGGACATGCAAATAAAATGAAGACTGAATTTATATCAAATATGTCCCATGAATTCCGCACGCCTTTAAATGGAATTATCGGCTTCTCAGAGTTAATGCTTCATGAAATTCCCGGCAAACTGTCATCGGAACAAAAAGACTACATGAAGCATATATTCAGCAGCGCCGAGCGTCTCTCCTCACTTATCAACAACATTCTTGATATATCCACCATAGAAGCGGGCAAAATGCAGTTAGAACTTTCATCAGTAAATATTCCTGAAATTATCAATGCCGATGTCTCAATGTTAAAAGAAAAGATTCATGCCCACAATATCAATCTCTCTGTACACATAGAACAAGGAATCGATTTTATCCGGGCAGATGCGATAAAACTCAAACAAATCATCTTAAATCTTTTGTCAAATGCTGTAAAATATACACCCGATGGAGGTAGTATTATTATTAGCGGCAAAAAAGTACACAATGATTCTATGGTTTTTTTTGAACTTTCCATAACTGACACCGGTACCGGTATTTCGAAAGAAAACATGACCAGACTATTTAAACCCTTTGAACAATTAGACAATTCCCCCGAAAAAAACCATAGAGGTGCAGGTCTTGGATTGGTAATGGTAAAAAGACTTACAGAACTTCACAATGGCACCGTATCAGTTGAAAGTGAACCTGGAAAAGGAAGTTGTTTCAAAGTCCGGATTCCTATTTCTGCGCACAACTCAAATTCATGAATGTTGTACGCTAAAATATTTTGTTAATGTTAATTCATTCATTTTAGTTCCAGTATCATACTTGCTTATGAAAATTGATAAACTGATAGAGAGTAATCAGAAAATTTTAATTGTAGATGATGAAGAAGTTAATCGTGTTTTACTGAAAGCGATATTAAATAATGATGGTTACCTCACAGAAACAGCATCAAACGGCAAGGAAGCTCTCAATGCCATAGAGAAGCACAATCCAGACCTCATATTGCTTGACGTCATGATGCCAAATTTAAACGGATACGACATCTGTAAAATTTTAAAAGATTCCCCCAATACCTCCAATATTCCGGTAATAATGGTAACCGCCCTGACTGATAAAGATTCAAAGCGCAAAGGACTTGATGCCGGCGCTATTGATTTTTTAAACAAACCGATAGATCGTATCGAACTGTTACTTAGAATTAAAAATATTCTTAAAATAAAAAAATATGATGATTTTCTCAGGAATTACAATACAGAACTGGAAAGTATCGTTGAAAAAAAGACCCATCAGTTAAAGAACGCTTTTATCGAAACTATTGATAAGCTCGCAAGCGCAGCAGAACATAAAGATGGTGACACCGCATTGCATATTAAACGTGTCAGCCATTACACAAAATTAATCGCAAAAGAGCTTGGATTTAACGACGACAAAACTCAAATTATGTTTTATGGAAGCGCAATGCACGATATCGGAAAAGTAGGAACACCGGATCACATTCTTCTTAAAACCGGAAAATTAACTCCTGGAGAATTTGAGATTATGAAAAAACATACCATTATTGGACAAAAAATCCTTGCCAATTCTACTTCTGAATATCTGAAATCGGGAGAACTGTTTGCGTTATACCATCACGAAAGATGGAATGGCACCGGATATCCCAATCAATTAAGTGAAAACGAAATTCCTATAGAAGGAAGGATAATACATCTTGCCGATCACTACGATGCGCTGCGCAACGCTCGTTCATACAAAACCGCTTACACCCATGAACAAACCTTAGAGATTATCATAAAAGGCGATCATCGGACAAAACCAACACATTTCGATCCAGAAATTCTCTCATTATTCAAAAGTTGTCATTTAAGATTTGCTCAAATATATGAACAATATAAAGACCGCAGAAATGTTAAAAATCACGTGAATGATTATTATACCGCAATTGCTTCAACACAGACTGCATAAAAGGACTTTCTGATATATTTACCCGTACCTTCAATATTACATGAAATCCTACTACATTTTGTAAGAAGATAAGCAGTCTATCATAAGCGCACCGGTGCAATTTTGCCAGCAAAGCCCTGTCATGCTTAAAATAGACCGCAGCATAATGGGTATGCTGAAAACATATTGCCGATGGGGAAAGGAATAGAGGATAGTCTCATGTAATACATCTCTGAACCGAACAACCTTTTTTTTCATGATATGTCGGGCAAAACCACCTGCCTTTACAGCTAAAGGCAAGCAGATATTCCCTGCAGTAGTCACCGCAGCACACCCTGGCAAAGCCATTCTTCAGGTCGCCACCTATCAAATAATTCCGGATATCTTCTCCTATGACAGGACGAAAGAAACCGTACCTCTGTTCAAACCGTTCTTCGTAGCATCGCTCGAAGTTTTCATAGTGGTTATTAAGCAACCTCCACAAGGGGGAGTTATCAGGTTTTCGGGGATAAGTTCACAGTTTCATGGAGAGTACAGATGTATAACCTGAACCATCGTAAAGGTATGAAAGCTAAAATCGTCACCACTAACGACAGGAGATAAACCAGGCGCGCCACATATTTCAATTTGTTCGTCGTTATGCGAATATCTCCCATAGAAAAAAGGGCTTCAGGGGATTACAAAGAAATGTGAAATGACATGCCTCAGATCATGCATTAGGTTTTTTAGTACCTTTTCTGTCGGTTTCTTTAAGTTTGAGGTTAAGTATTTCCCGCTTTTTTCTTATTATTGCAGGTTGAACAAAATAAAAATTGAAAAGACTTTCAAGCACATCAAGATTCCAGTCTGCTTCGCCTGGTTCTATATCTACAACCTCACCAGTCCTTTCGCTTTTTATAGGATGCGCCGCAAAATTGCTGATTTTTTTCACGTCGTTAATTGTCTCCGCTAAGTATGGCGGTAAATTACCACTGTCTATCACTTCCTGGATTGCATTAGCGAGATTGGATGATTTAACGTGTGCTTTTTCTCGCAATAGACGAAACAGACAACGACGGCTTATAGCGGCACTTGCCCTTGAACTATCCGCAAGAATAGAACAAGCCTCCCTATATTCCTGTGCAAATTCTTCCGGAATATCTTTCGAGAGTGGCACACGACTCTGCGACCTCGGGTAAATGAGACGTTCTTCTTTGATAAATTCAAAGCTATGCCTGCCTCCGACACTGGTAATCTTTCCATTGCCAAGAGCCAGTATTATCCGGTCACAGGATGGACACTTTCTGCTGATTATCCCCCAGTTACCGTTTGTGTCGTTACCAACAAGTATTACCTCATAGAAATCATGATATGACTCTAAACAATGCGGACATTTCATAATAATATACTACCTAAATCTTTTATCGTATAAATATTTTGAACAAGTCTTTTATACAATTTTTTTGATAAAAATGTCAAAATTTTTCCAGAAAGACAAATTGAAGAGATTTGTAGAGTGCATCTTAAATATTTAACAAGAGAAAGAAGATCTTTACATGTGAAATACTCCGGTGCGTATTATCATGTAAGGGTTTGGTAAGTTTTTCGGTGGTATACCATGAGCGGCGGTTACCATGAACTATAATCAGATCAATGCAGAACTAATGCGGAATAAACGCCTGAGTGATAAGTTAACAAATTTAAAGAAACAATTAGTTAATTTTTAAGATGTAGCCCTATTCCCTTGGTTTATCAATTATCGAATGAGCGGCCTCAAATAAAGCTTCTGACAATGTCGGATGCGGAAATATGGTATTTGATATTTCCTGAATCGTACCTTCTAAAAGAGTATTTAGCGAAACACCCCACATCCATTCACCCACATGAGGTCCCATTGCATGCACGCCGAGAACTTCACCATATTTTTCCTCTGTAATAATTTTCACAAAACCATCCGATGACTCTCCTTCAATTATTGCCATGCTGTTCGCAGAAAATGGAAATTTTCCTATTTTCACCTTATATCCCATGCCTTCCGCTTCTTTTTGTGTAAGGCCGATACTCGCTACCTGTGGAAAACTGTAAACGACCCTTGGAATGTTTTTGCGGTTTGCTACTTGAGTCTCCTTGCCCGCAAGATGGGCTGCCAACATTAAACCTTCGTTCATTGCCTTGTGTGCAAGGAGTGGAGGTCCGGTAATATCGCCAATCGCATAAATTCCGCTTTGGCTTGTCTCCATCACTTCATTCGTCTGCAAATACTTACCGTCAAAATGTAACCCTAGATCCTTTATGCCAGAATTATCCAGCTTCGGTGTTCTGCCCATTGCCAGTAATAATAACTCGGCATTTATAAACTCTTTTTTGCCGGAAGCATCTTCTTTTTCTCTTTTAATCTCTGCCTTAACACCATTCTCTATTTCTACTTTTTCCAAAGAGGTATGGGTCAAGACATCAACCCCTCCCCGTATAAGCAGTTTCTTTGTAGATTCACTGATTTCCCTATCTTCGGAAGGTAAAACGCACTCTAAAAACTCTACAACTGTAACTTTGGTTCCCAATGCGTTAAAGAGACATGCAAATTCAATCCCCACAGCGCCACCTCCAACAATAATCATTGATTTCGGGATTTCTTCCCGAATCAAAATATCATCGCTGGTAAGTATGTATTTTTTGTCGTAAGGAATGGTTTCATGAATGAGAGGAACAGAACCGGTGGCAAGTACAATATTTTTTGCCTTTATCCGGTTTATTTCTGTTTTATCCCTGAAGAGTAAAACTTCCTGGGGGGAAGCGATATGCCCTTCGGCTCCGAACACTTCGACGCCATTTTTTTTTAATAAGAATTGAACCCCTTGAAATAATCGTTTAACGATGTATTCTTTGCGACGGTGGAATTGAGGATAGTTAATATTTAATCCGTTGGCAATAATTCCAAATTCAGTTGCATTGGCACACTTCCTGTAAAGTTCTGCTGAATATAACAGTGTCTTTGTAGGAATACACCCCTGATGCAAGCACGTACCGCCAACTTTCTCTTTTTCTACTAAGGCAGTCTTTAAGCCGTACTGAGCGGCTTTTATTGCAGCAACATAACCCGCTGGCCCACCCCCAATGATGGCAAGATCAAAGGTTGAGTTGCTAACTGGCAATCACTCCTCCTTTTTCCATGCAAATAATATTACAAAAATCAGAGCTATGGTTACCACCAAAATAACTTTAGGGCTAACATCCGGAATAATTGATTTCTCCATGGATAAAGACAACAATTTGCCTATCATTTTTTATCTTCTCCTTTCCTGTGCTTTCATTGATATTAACTATTTAAAAAAACCTTATCTATTTTAAGTATAAAGGCACACCCTTTTGATTCGATGTGCCTTTAACTATTTCTACCGGCGCAAACAGAAACCACTCTATTATGTGGCAGCGCTTCCTACCAGTGGTTTTGAAACAGACACGGAACTTGACTTATAACAATCTTTGTAATAGTCACCAGAATCATACAGCAATCTAAGGTTTTCCAGTACTTGATCAAACACCTGTCGCCAATCGGAGCCTACACGAAAAGCAAACATGGAGTTTTTTGGATTTTTTGTAGTATTGATAGAATTTCTAAAACGTTTTCTCAAGTTATCACCAGCATAAATATGGTCGTAAACATATTGCATGCCCTCGATAAAATCCTCCAACGTCATATCTACCAAACGGTGAACAACATGCGCAGTATCATAATATTCCCAATCATCAGGATAATTTTTTCTGAATATCCTCTTCTCCGAGTCCAACCTTTGATACAACTGTGTCTTTGGGAAAGGACAGTTAATTCCGAAAGTCAGAATATCAATGTTGTTTTCCAATATAAAATCGGTCATCCTTTTAAATGAATCTTTGCCGTCTCCATCAGCCCCGAAAACTACCGATCCCCAGACAACCAGGCCTGCATCGTGTATCTTTTGAATACAATCATAATAGCTATCGGTACCCAGCTTTAAATTTACCTTTTTATTCATCTTTTCCAGAACAGTTTCATTGGTAGATTCGATGCCCATAAGCATACCAAAACAACCGCTTTTCGCCATATAATCCAATGTTTCCTTATCCTGCGAAATATTTAATGCTGTAAACCCTAACCAGTCTTTTTGAAGATTACGGTCGACCATACCTTTAAAAAGATTTCTGGCTCTTTCGTTTGATCGCTTCCCATGTCCGTAAAAATTATCCTCTGCCAGCATGAGCCCCTTATAATCAGTTGCCGCCAATTCTTCCAATACGTCTTCGTAAGGTCTTTCCCTGAATTTTCTCCCCTGAAACGTCGGAACACTGCAAAAATCGCAATAATTCGGACACCCTTTTGTTGTAACAATGGAAGAAAATTTATAATTATATTTTTTCCTCATGAACTCCCTGTCCGGGAAAACCCTTTTCATCAAATTTAAAGGAGGCAGACCTCCGTCATAAATCTTTTTTAACTTTCCTGCTTCAAAGTCTTTTATTACCTGAGGCCATACTTCCTCCGCTTCACCAATAAAAACAGCGTCCACGTATTTGGAAGCTTCTTCAGGCACAACTGAAGCGTGTATCCCTCCCATAATTACAGGCATCCCCTTCTCTTTACATACTTTAGCAATTTTGTATGCTCTGGGTGATTGGTAGGTTACGGCCGTAATACAAACAAGGTCTACTGGCGCAAATGTAAGTTCCTCATTATCGTCAATTGCCAAATCAATATTTTCATCAATTACATCAAATTCCCAATCGCCAGGCGTAAGGGATTTAATGTAAGCAAGGTTCAGTGGCATCTGAACAATTACCGTAATACTCTCCTCTCCATGCCTCCCCGGCTTATGCGGATTAATGAGCATCATTTTTTTCATATTTCTACCTCCAATTCTCCAAAATTAAATTAGCAACACCCCATCCTGAAGAAACAACAGCACATATTCCAGGGCCAGGCCTTGTCCAATGACCCGTTAAATAAAGACCACCTACCGGCGTTGTCGGCGAAAGCCTTTGGTCCCATATTTGATCGGTACTTACGGCCCATCCATAAGCAGCCCCATTCGTATTCAACGTGTAACGCTCCAGGGTTTTCGGAGTAGCCGCTTCTATTACTTCTATATATTTTTTTATATCAGGCAAATAACCTTCCAACCTCTCCAAAGTGTTTGTAATCATATTTTGTTTTAATAGTTTCCAATCCGTTACGTTTTTATAAAAATTATCCTTCTTATATACCACCAATGATACTATTTGCTTATTTTGGGGAGCAAGGGTCGGACATATTTTGGTTGGCACAGAAATATACAACCATTCATTCTCCATAGAATCATAATCCGAGCCAGATAAATAAAACCCTCTTTTTAAATTACCTAAATCTATCCCTTTACCAATCCCCAGATATAAAAGGAAAAAAGTACAACTCTCCTTCATCCCTTCGATTTTTTTACGATACACCACATCAACATCATTATCATCCATCAAATCATAAAATGTCTGCCTTGCATCAATGTTTGATACAACTACGCGAGAATGTATCTCCTTGCCATTATCTAATTTAACGCCTGCAATAAATTTTTTGTTTATTAATATTTTTTTGACTTTGGATGATAGCATAACGTGCCCGCCAAAATCAATAAATTTCCTAAAAATTGCATTTGCAAACTCTTGCGTTCCTCCTTTTGGGAAATAGGCGCCATCTTTGAGATAATTAATCATCATTTGAGACATAGCAAGCGCAGATGCCTTCGATGGCGGCAAACCGATATAGCCCCATTGCCCCGAAAGAACCATTTTTAGCTCACTATCATCAAAAAAATGATCAAGCATCATCCCATACGTCATGTCTTTATATTTTTCTATAATCTGACTTTTTTCATTATTAAATGTAGCGCGATAAAGTTTTATGAAATCCTGGAAAAAAATCTTAATGTTATCACTTTCATGCGGATATCTTGTTTGTAAACGCAACTGATATTCATCTAAATCGGCAGGAATTTCAATGCTGAATGAAGGAAAAACTAAATTGTCCATAGGATCTAAATGATAAAAATCCATCTCAATCCCAAGTGTTTTAAAACAACGTCCAACTACGCTCCATTTCCCACACCCTCCGATGTGATGGACAGCGGCATCAAAATGAAATCCTTTTCTTTTAAACGAAGTACAGTATCCGCCCGGAATAAAATGCTGCTCGACAAGAAGTACTTTTTTCCCACTTTTGGAAAGGAATGCGGCACATATAAGACCAGCAATACCTGCACCGATTACAATAACATCGTAAAAAGAGTATAATGCATCAATTTTTGTGGATTTTACAGGAGAATTGTCTGATAGCATAAAACTCTATTTAAATTTTGATACTATCAAAGAAGAGCTGTTTCCTAAACGTGAGATAGAATTTATAAGGACGTTTTTGACTGGAACAGTTGCCGCTTTTTCTACAACCAAACCAAGATCACATGCCGGATCGGGTTCCTTATAGTTGATTATCGGAGGAACAGTATGTGTTTTGATAGACATCACTGCCGCCACTGTCTGCAATGATCCGGATGCATCAAGACATTCGCCTGTCATGGATTTGATAGCAGTTACAGGAATGAGTTTCGCGCGCATACCGAAGACCTCTTTTAATGCCTTTACTTCCATTATATCGCCATAGACTCCGGAATATGCATTGGCGGATATATAAGAAATGTCATGAAGCGTCAGTTTTGCATCTTCCAGGGCATTTTTGATAGCCCTGATGCTGCCGTCTGCTTGATAATCTTTGCTCATTGCCATTTTCGGATCAAAAGCGGTTCCATACCCCTTAACTTCAGCATAGATGTTCGCATTCCTCTTCAAAGCATCCTCCAGAGTTTCAAGAATAACCAATGCAGAGCCTTCACCAAGGATCATACCATTACGCCTTTTATCAAAAGGTGCGCTGATTTCCAGAGTACCGCTTTTACTTCCTGCCAGTATTTTTGAATTGTGCGCTCCCCAAAAGATATCATGACCCAAACCATAAACTCCCCCTGCAATTACCGCCTTCACCCTCCCCATCTTCAGGAAATCTGACGCGTAAATGATCGCGTCAATGCTGCTTGTTACGCCATTTGAAATTGTAGTATTTAACCCTGTCGCTTTGCAAAAAATTGAAGCACGGCTAGCAGGAGCGTTTATCACTGTGTTAGGAAAGTCCATAGGATTTACATAATTTGGACCTTCCCGTAACGACTGAAAATCAAAAGAACTTATACTATCTATACTGCCATACGTAGAACCAACAACAATCCCTAATTCATCTTCGCTATATGTGTTATTTTCAAGATTTGCATCCTTGATTGCCAGGCATGTCGCAGAAGATACCAGGAGAGACGTTCTATCGATATGGCGAATGCCTTTTTTCCCCAAATAAACTGTGGAGTCGAAATTTGTAATTTCCCCCGCCAGTTTGCTATTAAAATTACTTACATCAAACAACGTTATCGGTTTAATACCTGATACACCGTTTATCAAATTTTGCCAAAAAACATCTTTCGTTTCTCCGAGAGGTGAAATGACAGATATTCCTGTAATGACAATCCTCGTTTCGCCCATTTATAAACCTCTTCTTAATCTTATACGCTTCAACTTGTGGAAAAACCGATATAAATACAATTACTTTTTTAACAAGGATACTATTGATAAAAACGCACCTATTTAACCCGTGAATTTTTTTATCACCAAACAGCTGTTATTGCCTCCAAAGGCATGAGCATTGTTCAATGCGATGTTTACAACTTGTTTTCTCATCACGTTGGGAACATAATCCAAATCACACTCCGGATCTGGAGTAACATAGTTTATCGTAGGAGGAATAATGTCATTTTGTACCACTAATGCACAGGCAATCGATTCTATAACACTTGCAGCCCCCATCGTATGCCCGATCATTGATTTTATTGAGCTAATTGCCAGATGGCCTGGCTTGTCGCCAAAGACCTTCTTTATTGAAATTGTTTCTGCCTTGTCATTTGCCGGAGTTCCTGTGCCATGAGCGCTTATGTATTGAACATCTTCAGGCCTGAGATTTGAGTACTTCAACGCCTTTGCCATTGCAGAAACTACTCCTTCGCCATCCGGATGCGGTATCGTGATATGATATGCATCGCAACTCAAACCATATCCGATAATTTCGGCATAGATATTTGCATTTCTTTTCTCTGCGCATTCCAGCGATTCTAAAACAAGTATTCCCGCACCTTCACCCACCAGCATACCTTTTCTATTCTTATCAAATGGCTGGCATATTTCAGGTGCTATTGCTCCTAAGCGGGCAAAACCGGTAAAAGCAACTTTAGAAAAGGGGTCCGACCCTCCGGCAACCATCGCATCAACCCTTCCGAATCTGATTAAATCATACGCATAACCAACCGCGTAATTCCCTGCCGCACAGGCAGTAGGTATTATGGTATTGGGGCCTTTTAACCCAAATTCAATCGCAATGTTGGCGGGAATATTATTACACGGATGCTTCAAAAACAAACCGGGGTCTACTTTATCCTCACCGTCTCTATGCCTGATATGATTTACCTTTTCTAATATTTGTATTTCACCGGCAGTTGTGCCTACAGAAACTCCCATTCTTTCCAAGTTAACCTTGGATAAATCAATTTTTGCGTCGTCTAACGCAAGCTTCGTAGCCGCTATGGCAAATTGTGATCCCTTACCAATCTCTTTTAAAACACCGTTCTTAATATAATCTGAATAGTTAAAATTTTTTACCTCACACCCTCTGTGCACTCTGTATCCGGAAGTATCTATGCAAGCCACTTCATCCACACCGGATTTACCTGCAATAAGCGCACTCCAAAAAACATCTTTCCCCGAACCAATAGGGGTTATCATTCCCACACCAGTTATTACAACACGTTTATTCATGATATTTTTCAATTAAACTAACGAACTTTTCTCCGCAATCCCAAAAGTCAAAGCCGCTTTAGCTGCAATCTTTTCCTGTACTTTCACTACAGACTGAACTATAGCGCCTTTCGATACAATTTTCTCAACAATAACTTCTATAGTAAGTTGATCACCAGGAATGACGGGTTTTGTAAATCTGGCATTATTAACTGACGCCAGCAGAAAAACCGTATCTCCATCGTTTTTGGAAGGAAGGCTTTTTTTGAACAAAATTATTGATGCTTGCGCCATCGCCTCAATGATTAACACACCGGGCATGATGGCAAAATCAGGGAAATGGCCAACAAAGACAGGTTCATTACCGGAAATATTTTTTACGCAAACGATCCTCTTGCCTTCTTCAAACTCAATCGCTCTATCAATAAATATGAAGGGATATTTTTGAGGAAGAAGATTCCGTATTTCCTCAAAAAGTATCATAGTTGAATATCTCTTTCTTCCATTGCGCAATAGTTTCGAATGATTCTTACTTCTCACTCTCCGCCAGAACCGATTTTGTCAAACCAATCGTGGCACTTAACGAGGTAATATCTACAAGTTTTTCTTCGGGAATTTGCACTTTAAATTTCTTTTCTATGAGAGCCAAAATCTCAAGCGCCAAAAGAGAATCTATCTCTAAGTCTTGAAAAAAATTCGCATCCCTTTTCTCCCAGATTTCTTTTTCATCCATCTCTGTAACCTCAGCAACTATAGAGGTTACACCCTTTTCAATCTCTTCGTCGTTCAACATAATCCTCCTTAATAATTTTTGCCTTATAAAATCCCTACGTCCATCCCATCATTTGCGAAATCTAAAGGAGAATCATGGTAGCAGACACAAATTATATTGTCAATAATATTCTTTCTGCGAATGATAAAAATTGACATGTATTCATCTTATGACTATAAGATTGAATTTATCCCAGTATAAATGTACTATAACTTTTTTTATAAATTTATACAAAATTCAATAAATTAACAGGAGGATAGGTCTTGGTAAAAAAAGCACAGAAATTGTCAAATAACGGTAGCGCTATAAAAACAGAAAAATCGCACTTGATTGTTCCTGATAATCCTATTATCCCGTTTATCAGAGGAGACGGCACCGGCCCTGATATATGGAATGCTTCAGTACGAGTATTTGACGCGGCAGTAAGGATTGCTTACAAAGACAAAAAAAGGGTTCACTGGCTGGAAGCGCTCGCTGGTGAAAAGGCTTTTAATGAATGTGGTGAATGGTTGCCCAAAGAAACCTTAAATGCTATAAAAAAATATAAAGTTGCAATCAAGGGACCCCTGACCACTCCTGTCGGAGGGGGAATCAGAAGTCTAAACGTCACGCTTCGTCAGGAACTTGATCTCTATGCATGTGTCCGCCCCGTCCGTTATTTCGAAGGCGTTCCCAGTCCTGTAAAGTCGCCAGAAAAATTAAATGTCATCATTTTTCGCGAAAATACTGAGGATGTTTATGCAGGCATTGAATACAAAAAAGGATCTCCCGAGGCAAAAAAACTTTCTGCATTTTTAGAAAAAGAATTTAAGAAAAAAATCAGAAAGGATTCCGGTATTGGCATTAAACCGATAAGCGTGACAGGAACCAAAAGATTGGTAAGACGGGCTATTCAGTATGCTATTGACAAAAAAAAATGCAGTGTAACCCTCATGCATAAAGGCAACATCATGAAGTACACAGAAGGCGCCTTTCGTGAATGGGGTTACGAAGTTGCAAATGATGAATTTTCAAAATTTGTAATAACCGAAGACGAAGTACAAAAAAAATATAATGGCAAAGCGCCAAAAAATAAGGTTGTTATAAAGGACAGGATTGCGGACGCAATGTTCCAGCAAGTACTCCTTAGACCTGAAGAATACAGCGTTATTGCCACACCAAATTTAAACGGTGATTATATTTCAGATGCCTGTGCGGCACAGGTTGGCGGGTTAGGCATGGCACCGGGCGCAAATATCGGTGATAAAGCGGCAATCTTCGAAGCAACGCATGGAACTGCGCCAAAATATGCCGGAAAAGACGTTGTTAATCCTGGCTCGGTAATTTTATCAGGGGTTATGATGTTTGAACATCTTGGATGGGATAAAGCAGCAAGTATAATTATAACAGCACTAGAAAAAACCATTCGCCAAAAGACTGTAACATACGATTTGGAACGGCAAATGGAAGGCGCAAAATTAGTAAAATGTTCGGAATTTGCAGACAGAATAATCGCAAACATGACACAATAATTTTCAAATATTTAATTATATAGCATTTTGAATTTTACAATTTCAGTATTCACACATCATGAAACCAATGGAGTTTTGCTATGACCAGAAAAAAAATAACCGTTATTGGCGCGGGCAATGTTGGCGCAACATTGGCACAGCGCCTTGCTGAAAAGAATCTTGGAGACATCGTACTTTTAGACATAATACCAGATATGCCACAAGGAAAAGCATTAGATATCGCAGAAACAGGCCCGCTTTGCTACTTTGATTCAGCCATTACCGGAACAAACGGGTACGAGGAAACGAAAGACTCCAACATCGTGATTATTACTTCCGGAGTCGCAAGAAAACCGGGAATGAGCAGAGACGACTTACTTACTGTAAATGTCGGAATCGTGAAAGGAGTCGCTGAAAGCGTAGCGAAAACTTCACCGAATGCCATTCTTATTTTAGTATCAAACCCATTAGATGCCATGACATATGTGGCTTACAAAATCAGCAAATTCCCAAAACATCGGGTCATCGGAATGGCTGGCGTTTTGGATGCCGCACGGTTTAGCGCCTTTATCTCTATGGAACTGGGAGTTTCCGTAGAAAATATTCATGCATTTGTCCTTGGAGGGCATGGAGACACTATGGTGCCTTCTACCCGGTATACAACTGTTGCCGGAGTTTCCATAGAAGAATTAATTCCGCCTGAACGATTGAAAGACATTGTTGTGCGGACAAGAAATGGCGGCGCAGAAATTGTAAATCTACTCAAAACAGGAAGCGCTTTCTACGCACCTTCCGCGGCTGTTGTGGAAATGGTTGAAGCAATTTTAAAAGACAAAAGGAAAATCTTGCCTTGCGCCGCTTTTTGCGAGGGAGAATACGGAATACAAAATCTTTTTGTTGGTGTTCCTGTGATACTTGGTTCCAATGGAATTGAAGATATTTTTGAAATCAATCTTAACGAAGAGGAAGCCACCGCTTTACATAAATCTGCAAATGAGGTAGAACTGTTATGCAATAAGGTAGACACTTTATTAGGTCATTAAATTAATATCAATATAAAGAAATAACTTCCCGATCATCTCTATAATTATTTTTGAATATGTAAAATTAAGGTTGTATTTTCTTCAATTATCTATTATTATAAATTCCATGTTGTGAATTATTTCGTCAATAAAATAAGGTGTAATTGATAATGATTGCATTGTGCAGCCATAGGCATTCAAGCGATACGAATCAAAATACCGCATTAAAAAAATCCTTCCCATTATCACAATTCAAACATTTCTGGATTAATTTTTACAAAACATCTTTTTACCTTATATGGGATTTTTTTTCCCGTTATACATCCATGCTATTTATTCTACTACTAGCAACCATTATTTTAAAATCAATTGCAATAGCAGGTGATCCGGAGAATTCTGTCTTTGGATATCATCCCGCGGCAGTATTAGAAAATGGCTATTCTGACAACGGTTTGTTTGATGCCGAATATATAGGCGTAAAGTGGACACGCCAGGCAACACCTGCTTATTGGTCAAACGTGCAACCAGATCTAAATGCCGATGAGTACGATTTTGATTTTTATGATAAACAGTGGGGTAATGTTCCGACAAGTATGTGCATTATGGGATGCCTTGCTCCGGGAAGCGGACGAACATTAGAAGATTCCTGGTATCCAACTAATGAGGAACAATATATCGCATTTGTAAAAGCAACTGTGGAACGTTACGATGGAGATGGAATTGACGATATGCCAGGTTTGCAGAACCCGATTAAATACTGGCAGGTGGGAAACGAGTTTGGAGGCTCCGGATGGTCGGATTTTGCAGACTTACAAAAAATATCTTATCAGGCAATTAAGGAGACATGTCCTGATTGTACTGTGTTGCTTGGCGGCATAGCAAGTTTATCTTTTGATTACATGTCCCGTTTTGATGAATATTACGGATCCGTTATTGAAGAATTGAACGGCAATTTCATAGATATTATCGATATTCATTGGTATGAAGAAGCTGACGGCGGTTATCGTTTGAAAGACAATACAACCGGTGATGACATTTTGGACCATGTTCGTGATTTTCTGGTTAAGAGCGGCTTTCCCGAAGATATGCCTATTTGGTCAACAGAAATGGGAACTTATTCAGGCCAACCTGAAGGACTACCTTACCAAACAGAGCACCAGCATGCTACAGACAATTTTAAACGTTATATTTACGGTCTATCAAGAGGCATAGCAAAAATTTTCCAATCCTATGGAATGATGGAAGGTTGGCAAGATGAAGATGATACTTTTGACCATACAGGTTTAATATATGAAGGGAAAAATTCCAGCGACAGAGGTCTTGGAATAAAAAAACTCGGATATTATTCTTATAAAAAAATGACTGAAACATTAGAAGGCGCCGATTGGTCAACATTAGAAATGTTACGTGATGGTACCGACACGGATTTACTTTATCTTTTCAGGATTATAAAAGATAATATCCCCATCTACATTGCATGGTGGGACTATTTTGACGATCCGGATTATTTCCAGGGAAATACAAAAGATATACGTTTAAGAGGTATTCCGGGAAACATCATTTCCATTACAAAGGTTGTTCCGGAATATGTATATGGAGAAGAAATAACCGATTATGATACGGCTTTCACCGTTTATACCAGCCCCATACGAAGGGGTATTGCAAAAATCTCTCTAGATGAAACACCAGTTTTCATAACACTGTCTCAAGACTTCGATCCATCACGGAGAAAAAAAAAGTAAAAACAAACAGTTATCGAATTTCAAAACCCTTTGCACATTGAATTCAGCAAATCATTCAGGTACATTGCCATGTCTAAAATTACATCATTTTTCTCTCTCTTTAAATTGACTGTACCATTTATTATTTTAACAACATCCTCAATATCCACAGCAGCAACCACCGAAGAATCGGTGTTCGGATATCATCCTGCCGGTATATTTGAAGATGGTTATCAAAATAACGGCTACGAGGATGCAGAGTTTATAGGGATTAAATGGACCCGTCAGGCAACACCGGCATACTGGTCGATAGTCCAGCCAGACATTGAAAAAGAAGAATATGACTTCGAATTTCATGACGAACAATGGGGTTCAGTGCCTGTAAGCATTTCCATAATGGGAGATTTGGCGCCGGGAAAAGACCGCACCGTAGAAAATTCATGGCAACCGATAGATGAAGATGCATATGTTGCATTCGTGAAAACAACTGTTGAACGTTATGACGGAGACGGCATAGACGATATGCCCGGCCTCAAAAACCCTATAAAATACTGGCAAGTATGTAATGAATTCGGAGATTCCGATTGGTCTGATTTTGCAGATTTACAGCGAATTACCTACCTTGCCATCAAAGAAGCATGTTCCGAATGCTACGTTTTATTTGCAGGCATTCAAAGCCTCTCCTACGATTACATGCCTCGTTTTGAAGAGAAATATGGGCCCGTCATTAAAGAGTTAAATGGCAAGTACCTTGATATAATAGATTTCCACTGGTATGAAGAAGGCAACGGAGGGTACAAACTTAAGGATAATACGTCCGGCAATGATATTCTCGATTATATCCGCAATTACTTTACAGAAAGTGGTTTTTCAGAAAACATTCCCATCTGGTCAACGGAAATGGGCACGTATTCCGGTGAACCTGAAGGTTTGCCCTATCAAACGGAACACGAACAGGCAATAGACAACTTTAAACGCTACATTTACGGCCTCTCCAGAGGAATATCTAAAATCTTCCAATCGTATGGGTTGATGGAGGGTTGGCATGATGAAGATACAATATTCGATCATACAGGATTAATCTACGAGGGAAAAAATTCTGACGACCTCGGTTTAGGCGTAAAAAAACTTGGATATTATTCTTATAAAAAAATGACTGAGATGCTTACTAACGCTAATTTCTCGACATTAGAAATGGTACATGACGGCACCCAATCCGATCTGGTCTATGTTTTCAAAGTAGAAAAGGAAAATGAACCACTTTACATTGCATGGTGGGATTATTTTGATGATCCAACCTATTCTTCCCGCGCAAGAAAACGAGTAAACATAAATGGTTTTGACGGAAGATACGTAACTATTACCAAAGTTGTTCCTGATTTTGAGTACGGGAAAGAAGTTGATGATTATCATTCCGCATTTACCGTTAATACACGTCGTGTACAGAGAGGAAATGTCAGAATCTCTCTGGATGAAACACCCATCTTTATAACTATCTCGAACAATTAGCACATGAGAGAAATTTATTCGATAAACATCAATGGTGCCTGTGGCGCGAACAACCTTCTTTTTTTATAAAGAACACAGTTACCGGTAAAGTAAGATAGGACAATCCGTGTGCCTCATAACCCTTACTGTTGTGCTGCCCAGAATCATTTCCTGTAGTTTGGAGTGTCCGTATGCGCCCATAACCAATAAATCACAGTTATCTTTGCATGCATCCTGTATCCCCTTTGCGTGATCCTTTCCTTCCATTGCAACAATATTCGCTGAAAGTTTAAAACCGCTGAGAAACATTTTTGCTTTAGATAAGATACTCAGGGCTTTATCCTTCGTATCGTCAACACAAACTAATGTTATTTTTAAGTTCATTGATTGTGCCATTTCAGCCCCGATCTTCAATGCTTTTTCTGCAAACAAACTTCCGTCGAATGCAATGAGCATGTTACGAAACGGTTTGAATCTCGGAGGTGTTATAAGAACCGGTTTGTGTGTTTTCCGTACAACGAATTCTACGTTTGAACCAAGAAATACATCACGCCATTCCGCGTGGATTCCCATCTTTCCCATAACAATCAGATCATAATTTGCCGATGATTTAACAATTTCATGATTTACAATACCCTCTTGTATTTCACGGGTGAACGGGATTCCTGCTTGTATGCATTTCCCTTCTACCTGATTTAAGGCAGCATCTGCTTTCGAATCAAGCATTTCTCTGACTGTTTGATTAAACGTCCCATAAGGAACCATACCTCCAATACTCGTACCGATATCGTGAATTAAAGGGCCTGCCAATATTTTAATATCCTTCACAAATAATCCATGAACACTCGCATTATATATTTTTGCGATATTTACAGCATAATCAGCCGCAGCGAGGCTATTATCGGAACCATCTGTAGGAACTATAATTTGTTTTAGCATAGGGAACCTTAATAAAAAGATTTAAATTGTTTGCCATCGATTAAGTTATTTTGAGCATGTTGCGAAGAAGCAACCTGATTATTACGCTGAGCAAAATTTTTGTCAAGTTAAAATATAAATTAAGGAAAATTCAAACAATCTTTACGTAATTAAGTACTCCAAAAATTTATTCTGAGAGACGTGAGAATCTGTTATTTTTTATTTGTTTTTTTACTTAATTTGAGCTTGACATTATGTTTGATAGATATATAATTTTTATCGATTTTTATTTATTTCTTGTTATTTAAACTGAAAGAAATTTGTAAGCAGGGGAAAGTATTAAAATGATTTTAGGAACTAATCATTCGGCAGATAAACAGGCAAAGAAACTGGAGCGTTTATCATTCATCAAAGAAAGGTATCGGAAATTAGTGCTTGAGCCAAGAAAAGAAATTGAATTTGAAATTGAGCGAGCGCTTGATGATGAAGATGTCGATATGGAACCTGCTTAACTTATTCTGGTTTTATGAATCATGAATCATGAGTAATGACTTACGACTTACACCATTCTGTACTGTAAGAAGTTTTATTGATGATTTCTAATTTCATGCAAGTGAAACTTTTTTATTACCTGTAATTTAAAAGTCCTTCCACTACCACATCATCTGAAAATCTATATTGTCGTACTTCAGTTATTTTCAGGGCATCGCATATATTATCAACTCCTTTGCCCAGCACCGGAGATGCACCATCGCCTCCAATTATAATGGGGGCGATAAATACAATAATTTTATCTGCAAGACGTTCTTCTAATAACGAGGTAATTAGTTTACTACCCCCTTCCACCATAATATTTGTCAACCTCATTGCCCCCAACTCCAAAAACAGTTCTCTTAAATCGACACGATCATTATTGCCTTTCGTTTCTATAACGGTACATCCTGATTTCCTTAATGTCTCGATGTTTTTTGGGGAGGCATTTCTGCTCACTCCGACAATTATTTCACTCTGCTTGGCCGTCCTGACAAGCGCGGATGTTAAAGGAAGCGAGGCCTTGCCATCAACAATTATTCTTTTTGGATTTCTCCCGCCATTAAAGCGGCATGTCAATAGAGGATCATCTTTCAAAACAGTGTTAATTCCAACCATTACGCCATCAATCTGACTGCGTATTTTATGAACATAACGGCGCGACTCTTCTGACGTAATCCATTTTGAATCACCGGTAACGGTAGCAATCTTGCCGTCAATAGACATCGCCCATTTTATAATTACATAAGGCATCCCTTTTTGAATTAATTTAAAGAAAGGTGCGTTGATCTTTCTGGCCTGATCCTCCATGACACCCATACGCACTTCTATTCCTGCGGCCTGTAATTGCTTTAACCCTTTGCCTGAGGTGATCGGGTTAGGGTCCAAAAACGTGGTAACGACTCTTTTAATTCCTGCCCCGATTATCGCGTCAGCACAAGGCGGGGTTTTGCCATGATGAGCACACGGTTCCATAGTCACATAGAGCGTGGAACCTTTACAATTTGTTCCGGCATCGTTTATCGCGTGTGTTTCTGCGTGAGCCCCTCCATAGTTTTTATGATAACCCTTCCCCACGATTTCATCTTCTTTTACAATAACCGCGCCAACCATCGGATTCGGCTCAACCATCCCTCTGCCTTTCTCCGCAAGTTCCAGGGCAAGCGCCATATATTTCTCATCACATTCTTTTGCAGGTGGCATAAAAATATATATTATTCCCGAACATCAATTTTCCGAATTTACAGAATAATTAAGCGATTATCGTAATTTTTCCAGTCTTTGAAAAAAATCAGGAAATGTTTTAGATACACATTCCGGATTTTTAATCACTATACCGTCCGATTTCAATCCTATTAACGCAAAACTCATTGCCATACGATGATCATCATACGTTTCAATTTCCGCAGGTTTCGGCATGGAAGAAGGTTCGATCTCAAATCCGTCTTCATATTCCACAACCGAAATTCCCATTTTTCGCAATTCTTTTACTACCGCGGCTATTCTATCCGTTTCCTTAATTCTCATGGTTTTCACATTACGTACCCGTGTTCTTCCTTGAACATAAACCGCAATGGCCGCCAACGTCTGCACCACATCAGGCATATCACCCATATCGATATCGATACCCTGCAACGCCCTGCCGCTCACTTCAATCCAATCTCTCCCCATAGTAACGTTACACCCCATTTTTTTTAATACATCGGCAAAATGGATGTCTCCCTGCAAAGAATCTCCCCCTACCCCTTCAACCCGCACCCTTCCTCCTGTAATGGCAGCAACAGCAAAGAAATAAGACGCCGCAGAAGCATCCCCCTCCACCTCGTAGGAAATTGCCCTGTATCGCTGACCGCTCTTCACAAACAATTTTTTATAATCGGTATTTTCTACTGTTACACCGTACTTGTTCATTAAATCAATCGTCATATCCACGTAACGCTTCGATACCAGATCACCTTTCACCTCTATTGTCACATCATCCTTTGCATACGGAGAAACCATTAATAAAGCGCTAAAATACTGACTGCTTAAATCACCTTTCACTTTAGCATACCCTCCCTTCAATCCTTTCCCATTTACAATAACCGGGGGGCAGCCATTTTCATATTTTGATTTCACCTCAGCGCCAAGTTGATTTAATCCTTCCAGTAAGTCCTGTATAGGCCTTTGTCCCATTCGTTCCACACCGCCAATTTCATACACCCCGCACCCCAACGTCAGCATTGCGGTAAGAAATCTCATGGCAGTCCCTGCGTTACCGATGAATAAGTTTGCTTTCTCTGCAGGAATAGACCCTCCCTTGCCATAAACAGTAAATTTATTTGCTTCTTTCCGTTCCTCAACAGATATCCCTAATGTATTTAAACATGACGCCATATATTTAGTGTCATCGCTAAAGAGAGCATTATTAATTATTGAGGTTCCATCAGCCAAAGCTGCTGTAATTAATGCCCTATTCGTATAACTTTTTGAACCAGGAACCCTAACCACTGCATTTACACTTCCCGTGATAGGTTTTATCTTGATCACATTCATGCCACCATCCCGTCAATCTAAAAAACTCTTTTCCAGTGATATATTAAATTGGACTCTACATACAAATAATTAACAATAAACAAAATCAATATAGCAAACATATGGCGAATTTAAAGCAAATAATCGTTACATAAAACACTCCTCCATACACACTCCTCCTTTCAATTCAAAAGAATCATCACCGCAAAAAAAGGTAATAAGATAATAGCATTTGTTACAAAACATATTTATTATATAATAAATGCATTAATGACAGATTATACATGTACAGGTTTTAAAGTATCAGGAAAAAGATGTAAAGGAGCTGCGAATGAATAACAGAATTATTTTATTTGTTTTTTTTGTGCTTAATATACCCGTTATCGCTTACGGACAATTTATTGATTTAGAATCACAGCAGATACGATTAAAAACCGGGTTACCCAGTGTTTTCACCGTAAACAATGCAAGGCAGATTTCCGGCAATGACGAAGAAGCGGTGCTGAGTGTTAATATAACTCTGAAAAGCGGCAGGATAGAATCTGTTAGCAAAGACGGAGGGTACTGGATTATCACCGTTAGAACAAACAGCAAATCCGCCTCTACCTATTTGATAAAAGACAGTCAATTCAAGATCGCAGGAGAAGAATCAAAAAAAGTTATTGTCAGTTCGATTCATTGGAAAGATGGAAATTAATACACTGATAACCTCTGCAACTATAAACGGAATTTTCTTATGAAAGTATATTTTGTCGGCGCGGGACCAGGAGACAAAGATCTCATAACAATAAAAGGTTTTAACCTTCTGAGACGAACGGAATATTGTATATACGCCGGATCACTGGTAAATAAAGAACTGCTCTCCGCATTGCCTCCCAATGCGAAAAAGTACGATTCTTCCAAAATGAATCTGGAAAATATAGTGGATGTCTTTAAAGAGGCAAAAACAATGAACAAAGACCTTGTACGTTTGCATTCCGGAGACCCTGCTATTTACGGCGCAATACAGGAACAAATGCACGCTCTTAATGAACTGGAAATCCCCTACGAAATTGTTCCTGGAGTGAGCTCTTTTGTTGCGGCAGCCGCCGCGTTGAACCAGGAATTAACTCTTCCGGGCGTCACCCAGACAATTGTAATCACACGCATGGAGGGCAACACCCCCATGCCGGAGAAAGAACATCTCAGCAAACTCGCCCCCTCCACTCCTACCCTCTGTATTTTTCTCAGTATTGAGAAGATATCTGAAATAGTAAAAATACTTCTTCCTCATTATGGAAAAGATTGTCCGATTGCAGTCGTCTACAAGGCCTCGTGGCCGGAACAGAAAATAATTCGCTCCCGATTGTCAAACATTGAAAAAACAGTACAAGACGAAGCGATAACAAAAACCGCCATGATCATCGTAGGACACGTGCTGGATAAGGAATTTGAGCGATCTATCCTCTATAGTGAAAATACCTGCAAGAAGCAATAATGCCCTCATAAAAATAAAGATTCTCCTTGACAATTCAAGGTTTTGCGCTCTATCGCAGAAATCTCTTTCTTTTAAATTTTTTTTAATTATGCCAGAAAATACTTGATTCGGAATCTTAATTAATGTATTCTAACCCCTATATTAGCTTGTCCTTATGGTAATATCATATACACCATATTTTTAGAAAGGAGAAAGTTGTATGAATAAACAGGAGTTGGTTGAGCATGTTGCGAAGGAATGTGATGTTTCAAAGGCTTGCGGGGAAAAGGCAGTAAATGCTGTGTTGAACGGCATAAAACAAGGCGTAAAGAAGTCGAAGGAAGTACGCCTGATTGGTTTTGGAACCTTTTCGGTAAAGAATAGAAAAGCGCGAAAAGGGAGAAATCCTCAGACAGGAGCAGTTATTAATATAAAAGCAAGCAAAGCTATTAAATTCAGCGCAGGACAAGATTTTAAAAAAGTTGTAGGAAAATAAATAATAAATACTTCATAATATTATAAAAAAAAGCAGGCTTAAAAGCCTGCTTTTTTTTTCATAATAAAACGCGAGTTGCATAACAAAAGTTCTTATCATTAAGGAATCGACACCTTTTCCTGATTTTGTTGCCTGCGCGTTGTTCTTCTTTCGTTTTCAGTAAGATATTTCTTTCTTAAACGAAACGTCTCAGGAGTAATTTCAACCAACTCATCATCTTCAATATATTCCAGCGCCATCTCCAGTGAAAATTCCCTGTGAGGTGATAATTTAACGCCTTTTTCCCCTGTAGCCTGCCTGATATTCGTGGCTTTCTTTGCCCTTATTACATTAACAACAATATCATTTTGCTCACAGTGTTCGCCGACAATCATTCCTTCATACACCTGTTCTCCCGGTTTAACAAACATTTCCCCGCGGTCCTGCAAACCTTCCAATGCATACGACGTCACATCTCCCATCGCCATAGAAATCAATACCCCCTGTGTCCTATGCACAATATCCCCTTTGTAAGGCTCATAATCATGAAAATTATGATGCATAACCGCTTCCCCACGCGTGGAGCTCAGCACACGATTCCTCAGACCTATTAATCCCCGGGAAGGCACTTTAAATTCAAAATGTGTGTATTGCTTTTCTGTCTTCATGCTGACAATTTCACCTTTTCGTGCCCCCAGGAGAGAAATCACCTGTCCCTCCATTTCTTTCGGCACATCTATTACAACGTATTCCACCGGCTCCATTTTTTTGCCGTCTATCTCCTTAAAAATCACTTTCGGCTTGGAAACCTGTAATTCATATCCTTCCCTGCGCATATTTTCAATTAATATTGAGAGATGCAACAATCCTCGCCCTGAAACGCGAAAAGAATCGGGCGATTCCGTTTCTTCAACCTTGAGAGCGACATTTGAGCGTAGTTCTCTGAATAATCTTTCCCTCAAATTTCTACTGGTAACAAATTTACCCTCTTTACCACAAAACGGCGAATTATTAACGGAAAACACCATGGAAAGTGTTGGCTCATCGATATGTATCAATGGCATTGCCTGCGGGTTTTCAACAGAAGTGATCGTATCGCTGATATCAATATTCTCAATTCCCGTTAATGCGATAATGTCGCCCGCCGTTGCAGACAGTACTTTTTCCCTTGATAACCCCACAAACGCAAATATTTCAGTAATTTTATGAGTGGTTTGTTTGCCTTCTTTGTCTATCCTTGTAACTTGTTGTCCGGTAGTAATTGTGCCTGAAAAAATCCTGCCTATCCCAATCCTGCCGACATAATCATTATAATCAAGTGAAGCTATCTGCATCTGCAAGGGGAAATCGGTATCATAACACGGTTTGGGAACATTTTGCAAAATTGCATCCAGAAGAGGTTTGATAGTAGTATTTTCATCATCAAGAGATAACTTGGCATAGCCGTTTCTTCCGCTTGCATACACAATTTTAAAATCCAACTGTTCATCGTTGGCTTCGAGCTCCACAAAGAGATCAAATACTTCGTTGATTACATCCTGACAACGGGCATCCGGACGGTCTATCTTGTTAATCACAACAAGAGGGTTTAAATTGTAGCCAAGGGCTTTTCGAAGAACGAATCTGGTCTGAGGCATGACCCCTTCCGCCGCATCAACCAGCAGCAACACACCATCCGCCATTTTAAGAACCCGTTCCACTTCTCCGCCAAAATCAGCATGTCCCGGTGTATCGATAATATTTATTTTCACCCCTTCATAACTAATTGCAGTATTTTTCGCCAATATAGTTATGCCCCGCTCACGCTCCAGGTCGTTTGAATCCATGATCCTTTCAGTATGCTGAATCTGCTGATTTACCCTGAATGTGCCGCTCTGTTTAAGCAACTGATCTACTAGGGTAGTCTTGCCATGATCAACATGAGCAATGATAGCTACATTACGGACATTGTCTCTTACAATTTTTGCCATTCTTTTCCTCAAATTTCTTATGGAGACATCAAGATGTTTCCACAGTAAACCAAAATAAAAAAGCCGCAACGAAGAACGAAGCGGCATATAATAATACTTACTATATGTTGGATATAAAATATTTTAACTAGATTATTACAAACATTATTTTTTCTGTCAATAGAAATAAACAACCACACAACTTTCTGCCACATAACTTTCCGCACTAAACATTCTTCAATTTATATTCCCTGAATGAAAACAAATCCTATCTATCAATAGCACTTATACTTAAAGTACCTTTTTCTGGTCATCTGACACACAATGAACAACAAGGAATAACACCCCTATAACATACCAAAGAAATAATGATTCCGGAGTCTTCCAGAAAATATCCGTTAAACCATGAGAAACAATCGAAACAAGACCTGCCGTAATGCCCACAAGCAGAATATTCTCAAATCTATCCCCGTTCATTGATTTTCTCGTTTTTGTCGCACTATAAAATATCCTTATAAACATCCAGAGAAAAATCGCCAGTCCAAATATACCCGCTTCCACCCACATATGCAGGAGGATATTATGGGCATGTGAAAGACCTTCGACCGTCTGTTCTTTCTTCGTATCTGTCTTCTTTTTCTCCTTGACCGTTTTTGCCGTATTGTCTCTAAGAGATTTAAGAGATTTTTTTTCTTTTTCTTTAATCTCCTTTCTATATGTTTTATAAATATCCCGGAAATTCCTTTTTCCTGGTCCGATCCCCAGCAACGGATAATCGCGAATAACGGCAATCGCGACCTTCCAGCACATCAATCTTTCTCCCAGAATCTTGTTTGAAGAAAAGAATTTATCATATTGCGTGATAGTTTTTGCATGCGTGGAATATTTCGATGGCAAAAGTACGAATAACAATGGACACAGCACAATGACAGCAAGAAGCATATACCTTTTTTTCAATGCGAACGCTATATAAAACACGGCTATCAGATTTGCAACCCAGCTTGTTCTGTTCATTGTCAATACTAATGAATATCCGCTTATTAAAATGAAACCCGTGAGGCAGATGCGAACAAGAACATTTCTGTAATAAATAAATAAGCAAATCGCAAGAGGCAGGAATAAGGAAATGTATTTTGCAATACGTGAGTGATATTCAAAGGTGGCAATCAACCTGTCGTCTCTTATGGCAATTCCCGTATAATACCCGTACAAACCATACCCGCATATCAATCCGCATGTAATAAGCATTGCCTTTACTATGCGTTTAATTTGGTCAATACTGTGTATGGTATTAACCATACAAAAAAAGATGATGAAGTATTTGAAATAGTCATGCAACAATGTTTCGAAACAATATTTCGGATTTTTTGAAAAGATGGATGTTATTAAAAGGCAAATTATAAATAACACTATGGGAATGTTAAGCGCTGTCTTCTTAAAAACAACTCTTTTTTCACAAACCATCCGATACGCCAAACATCCAACCATTGTCATCAGACACAATATTTCAATGACATCAGCGCCGTAAGGAAAAAATGTCAAAATAAAAAAATACGCAATAAATGCGTATTCTGAAATTTGACTCGTATACTTGATATTTTTTGTATCCATCAAAGTTTATTTTCCAATTTTATACCTGTAATAATTTTCACTTCCCTGGTTTTGCCGATCTTAATCCCATCCAATCAGGACAAAACAATATATGCCAGAGAAAAAGCCTGTAATAAATGTTCAGCCGGTACCGTAGTTTTCTATTGAGAAATATCACAACAATGTTACCAATACTGTTTATAGTCAAATTCAAGAAAATCTTTATCACATAGAAAATCCTGAATAAAACATACACGTTCCGTGAAGAATTCTTCTTAAAATAAAGATACAACGACCGGCAATATTCAATTTGTGATTGCCACGGGGCCTTTTTCTTGCTTTCCCCCCCTAAATGACTTACCCTGGCGTCAGGGACATGAAACACTTTCCATCCTGCCTTTTTCATGCGATAACACCAGTCAGTCTCTTCAAGAAAGAAAAAATAATCTTCATCCAGCCGGCCCACCCGTTCAATTGCCTCGTTTCTCACAATAATACACGCCCCAATGACCGATTCCACCTCTCTAGGTTTCGTAACGGTTTGTTTTTTACTCAGGTACTTATCCGGAAACAACCATCGCAATAAACTTTTATTCAATAATTCCGTCGCCATCGTTGGATAATTGTCAAAACTGTGCTGCTTCATACCGCTTGGTTTCAGCAGTTGAACACCGGCAATTCCTGCATCACCATGCGATTCCATAAATGTGTATAAAATCTGCAGAGCGTTTTTCTCCACTATCGCATCGGTATTCAGCAAAATATAATATCTTGCAGAGACAGCCGATAAGCCCTGATTCACGGCAACCGCAAAACCCCTGTTTTCTCTGTTTTCTATTACGTGTACATCGGCAAATCTGTCGCGCACTGCCACTACACTATCATCCTTTGATCCGTTGTCCACCACACATATTCCGACAGAACAATCCGTATCAGATTCATAAACAGAAGCAATGCACTTCAACAACAAGTCTCTCGTATTCCAGTTGACAATAACAACACACACATCATTCATGAATGGAATAAATAATATCTTAAGGTTCTTATATTAATCGGATCTATTTTCAATGACAGACGGAAATTTTCCTTTGCCGCAGATGCATCACCCATTCGCATATAATGCCTGCCAATCTTAGAATAATGTGCGGCCAAACGCTTCTTGTATATTCTTTTACTAATGCCGTTTTCACTATCTTTATACATATTGTATATCTTATCTATAACTACTTGCTGATATTTTAAAACATTATCGCGGTTTTTACTGAGAGATTTGGAACTATGGCGGTATTTCACCAACGGAGTATTAATGCCAATCGCTTTATAATAGAATGCAATCCTCAGCCACATATCCCAATCCTGGCAATTTACCAGTTCATAATCAAATAACCCTGCTTTATTAAATACCTCTTTACGAACCACGACGGAAGAACATATCACAAAATTCTGTTCAAAGAACAGTTGGGCAAAGATGTTGCCCGATGGCAATTTCCCCTTAATCTTTCCCTCACGATACCGGCTTTTCGAATCTACATTGATATGTTTTGAATATACCATGCCAACATCGGGATTTTTCAAGAACTGGTCAATTGATAGCTCCAATTTCTCCGGCATCCATATGTCATCGGCATCAAGAAATGCAATAAACTCCCCCTTCGCCGACTCAATACCCAGATTTCTTGCCGTAGGAAGTCCTTTATTACGGCCCAAATCAATATACCGTATCTTTTCCATGTAAGGCGCCAATACCGACTTTGTATTATCGGTGGAACCGTCATCAATAACAATAATTTCATACGCCTCATATGTCTGTGCAAGAACAGAATCAATTGACTCCGGCAAATACGTCGCACAGTTGTAAGTAGGCATAATAATGGATACCAGAGGTTTTTTATTTGTCATTAACACAAATCACATCTTTCTTATAAACCATCCTTCTTGTTATTTATGCGTGGCCGCCCACTTAATACATTTTTCATATAATTTGTAAATTTCCCTGCCAACATCCTCCAAATCATACAGTCTCCCCTGAACCGCCGATTGCTTTGAAAATTCAGCAAGCACATCTTTATGAGAGGATAAGAATAATAATCTTTCCGCAATTTCTTTTGGGTCGTCTCTCACCACAAACCCGTCAATACCATTATGAACAACTTCTTCAACAAAATCGCTCCTCAGGCAAATAATAGGTATTCCAAAAGCTTGGCACTGACGCAATGCACGCGCAGTTCCGTCTGAACCGGCAACCGTGTAAAACATCACGTTAAAACAGTGCACCGCGTCCCAGTAATCCAGCCGCTTGTACCCTCCGAAAATCACAATATCTTCTAATTTATATTTCTTTACCGGCTCCACTGCCAGTTTATTAAGATTGGGCCCTCTTCCCAGCAGTAAAAATTTAATATTTTTTCCCGATTGCTTAATCAGTTTTGCAACCTCCACCACCAGTTCAAATCTCCTGTGATGCTGCACCCTCATCACAAGTCCAACCACAAAATCTTCGTCCCTTAAACCAAATTCAGATCTGATATTCCTTGGTTCTTTTGGTATCTGGCAGACATCCAGCCATGGATTTAAATAAACAACCTCTTTAAAATCGTTTTGTAACGTATCTTTTAATTTATGACTGAATACCGTAACAACATCCGCCCTTTTACAAATTGTTTTCTTTAAAAAACCGGGAGGGGCAACCTTAAAGTCAGTAAATATTTTTGCGGCCTTACGTGAATTTCCCAGGTGTACGGCAAGGTCTCTGTCACGAAAGAAATGAATGATATCTGGTTCAAATTCCTGAACAACCTGCTTTACCACACGCCTGTTTTTCACCAAAGCGCCAATCCCCCCCCGCTTCGCGAGTGTCTGCAGCACTTTAACCCTGTCTGACTCCACATGAGAAACAAGTCCCGTATCCTGAACTTTAGGCTTGCTCGTTAATAACATAACATCAGCCCTCCTGCTCATATAATTACACAGTTCAACTATCGGCTGCGAGGGTCCTGTCCACTTATGATCTGAATATTCGTACAATATTTTCATTATTAAAATTTTATGCCAGTTTTTAGACGACTCTATACATCCCTGATAACATTTATAAATTTCGGCACATTTGCCTCTAATGAATATCCGGCGTCTAACGTCTTTTTCCCTTCCAGCCCCATACGTTTTCTTAGCGCTGCATCAGCAGCGAGGCATTTTATCTTTTCCGTCCATTCATCAATGGTTGACGCAAACATGCCGTTCACGCCTTCCTCGACAATCTCCTCATGCACTCCCACCGGAGAGCATACTACAGGGACGCCAACTGCAAAATACTGAAGCAGTTTGGTTGCGCACTTGCCTCTTGTCCATTCATGATTGGGCAATGGCGCCAAACCAATATCAATGCCTTGCAAATCGATATTTTCTTCTTCCTTTGCCCACATTTTTTTTTGCACAGGCATTGTTTCACAATCAAAAAATTCATTGCAGATAATCTTTAGTTCCAGTGATTTGTTTTTCTCCGCCAACCGGTCAAAAGCAGGTGTCAATTCCTGTATGAAGGGAAGCGATGACTTACTGCCAATCCAGCCAATAGAAATCTTTTCCTTCCGGATATCATAATTTTTCAGCGAATACTTGCCCGTATCTATTGTCGTGGGAATAATAGTCACATTGTTATTATACGGCAAAGCTTTTGATTTTAAATATGAGTTGCCCGCGATTACATGGTCGGAAAACCGCACCGTTCTGGCAAATGTTCTTTGTCTCTTGAATGATTTTCGATATCCGTCTACCGGACTCTTGTACATCACCGCATCATCAAAATCGTAAATGATTTTAATGCATTTTCTTTTCAAATACCATAACTGCCAGCGACACAGCCTCTTTTTCTGCACATACAATACATCAAAATCCTTAATTTGAGAAAACAATTTCATCCACTGCCAGAAAGAATCAGGGAAAAGCGATACTTTATATTCTATCTGCGCTTCGTTTAAATAGGGAAGATATTGCAACACCCTGTATCTGCTTGCAGGATGTTCCCATTCCTGTATTAAAAAATAGACCCTTTTTGTTTTCATAGCACTATAATTAATAGCTTTGTAGCACAAAACCGATAAGGATTATAAATTCCCAGATTTTTGGGAATGTTCCCGCACAGATGGAGGGAAGCATTCCCGATGGAGGTTTAGTTGATGAGTTATTGCTGATAATTTGAGTAAATCTTTTTCGCACGGTCTGCTACTTGTTTTGCCTCGTTTTCCTTCCCCGTTCCTTTGTAAAATTCTGCCATTTTTTCCAAAATGGTTGCAATTAAAGGATGGTCTACGCCGTATTCTTTTTCATATATTTCCAGCGCCTCTTTATAAAGAATCTCGGCCTTTGTGTTTTCACCCTGATAATAATACAGTGTGGCAAGATTGTTCATTGATGAGGCAATATCGGGATTATCCGGCCCGTAGATTTCTTCTTCAATGGCCAATGCCCTTTTAAGTACCGGAATTGCCTCGGCATATTTTTTCTGATCCTGATACAGTTCTCCCAATCTGTTCAGGACATTAATAACACTTGGGTGATACGGGCCATACATATCTTCGTATATTTTGAGAGATTGTTGATAAAAAGGCTCGGCTTCGGCATATTTATCCTGAAGGAGATACATTTCCGCCAATTCCTGCTGGACGTAAGCGACATTGGAATGGTCCGGGCCAAGTGTTTCTTTGTAAATACTGAGCGCCTTATTAAAGAGCGGCTCGGCTTCGGCATATCTGCCGTAGGTGCGGTAGAGAATTCCCAGCAAATTCATTGAAGCAGCTATGGAGACATGGCCGGGAGGAAACGTTTTCTCCGCAATTTTTAATGCCTCCTGTCCAGACTTTATTCCGTCTGCATATCTCTTGCTTTGCAAAAGAGAGGCTGTTTCATCATGAAGTTCCTTCCATACATTTTCCTGAGCATATGCAGGCAAAGCATAAGAAAGCACAATCAGTGTTACTGTTAAAAAGAATTTGGTTCTAAAAAATCTGAGCAATTTCATATTGTTTCCCGGCATTTTCATAACGGTATTTTCTCCATCTACGGTTTGGCATTTTTTATTAGGCCTTCGGCAACTTTTAACGGAAGCATTCCCAATTTTTTGTAAATCAAAATAAAGCCGACCATAAAGGATCGGCGCTACCATGCAATATGTGTCGTAGCGCGGGTGGTTTATCCCCCGCATAATACCTCCACATTTTACAAAAAATCGGGAATGCTCCCCTTTTAACAGAGTAGGGTGGGCATCGCCCACCAAACGTAGAGACGCATTGCTATGCGTCTCTACAAGCAACGTGAGACGGTGGGCAATGCCCACCCTACAACGATTGAAATTCCTTATCATTTAATAAGGCTTTCGGCTACTTTTAACAACGCGGTAGCAAGGCACGCCTTGCCACTACATGAACAGTTTGAAATTCCTTAACGTTAAATTACAAATTAAACAAAAGATCGGCATATGTCGGAACCGGCCACAATTTCCGGGGGATAATTTTTTCCAATGCGTCTACGTTTTTCCTCAGATTGCCCATTGTGGCAAAAACGGTATCACGACACGCTACCGCCCGTTTATAACTATCCTCGATTTCGTGTGCTGCTGTCAGCTCGGCATCAAGTTTTTCAACGTTTCGGTACGCTGCCTCCAGAAGCGTGGATATTTTTGTAAGCAAATCTCTCTGAACAACAGCAGATACTTTTATCGTGTCTAATTTTTCGATAGTCTCCACGAGCTCTTTGATGAAGTGCAATACCGCAGGAATATACAGGCTTCGCGCCATGTCAAGCGCCGCTTTTGCCTCGATATTGATCTGTTTCGTATATTGTTCAAGGTAAATTTCGTAACGGGAGTGCAATTCTTCTTTTGAAAGCACTTTGTACTTTTTAAATAAATCAAGGGCTTTTTTATCGGTAAATGTTCTCAGCGCCTCAACCGTAGAACGAATATTCGGCAACCCTCTTCTTTCCGCTTCTTTTACCCATTCTTGTGAATAGTTGTTGCCATTAAAAATTATTCTGCCATGTTTCTGCATCGTGTCCCGCACAATCAATGTGGTTTCTTTGTTAATATCCTTTGCCTTTTCAAGACGGGTTGCAATCTCATCAAGCGCTTCTGCGACAATGGTGTTTAAAACAACACATGGCCCTGAAATGGAAGCGGAAGACGCAACCATTCGAAATTCAAATTTATTTCCGGTAAAAGCAAAGGGGGACGTACGGTTTCTATCTGAATTGTCCTTCGGGAGCGGCGGCAAAGTATCTACCCCTATTTCAATTGATGTGGAGCCTTTTGAAGTCGCTTTTTCACCTTTTGCAATTGCTTCTAAAATGCCCGTCAATTCCTCACCCATAAAAATCGAAATAATTGCCGGAGGCGCTTCGTTTGCGCCAAGACGATGATCGTTGCCGGAGTTTGCCGCGGATCTTCTCAGGAGATAGGCATGGCTGTCAACCGCCTTTATCAGCGCACAGAGAAAAAGTAAAAATTGAGCATTTTCATGCGGTGTGGTTCCCGGATCAAGCAGATTCATGCCGTCATCGGTGGCCAACGACCAGTTGGTATGTTTTCCGGAACCGTTTACCCCTGCATAAGGTTTTTCATGCAGGAGGCATACGAGGTTATGCCGAAGGGCAACCTTCTGCAATGTCTCCATGACAAGTTGATTCTGGTCGGCCGCTATGTTTGTTGAGGTAAAAAGCGGCGCCATTTCAAATTGTGAGGGCGCAACTTCGTTATGTTTTGTTTTCGAAGCAACTCCAAGCTTCCATAGTTCCTTATCGAGATCCTTCATGAATTCGGCAATACGGTCTTTTATTTGTCCGAAATAATGATCTTCCATTTCCTGGCCTTTGGGAGCAGAGGCGCCAAAAAGTGTTCTGCCTGCGACAATCAGATCCAATCTTTGCGCAAAGAATTTTTTATCCACAAGAAAATACTCCTGTTCCGCCCCAACCGTTGAAGTGACTTTATGTGAGGTTTTATTTCCCAATGCACGCAATACACGGAGCGCTTGTTTTGAGACGACAGACATTGAACGGAGCAACGGCGTTTTCTTATCCAGTGCGACTCCGGTATAGGAACAGAATGCTGTCGGGATGCAAAGGGTGACGCCGCCGACCCCATCTTCTTTCAGAAATGCGGGCGATGTGCAATCCCATGCGGTATATCCGCGTGCTTCAAACGTGGCACGCAGTCCACCGCTCGGAAAACTCGACGCATCCGGTTCTCCTTTAATAAGCTGTTTGCCGGAGAATTCCATAATTACTCCTCCCTGTGACGTCGGGGAAATAAACGAATCATGTTTCTCTGCCGTTCTTCCCGTTAATGGCTGAAACCAATGAGTATAATGAGTCGCTCCTCGTTCAATTGCCCAGTCTTTCATAGCGCTGGCAACAACGTCCGCAACTTCCGGCGGCAAAGGAATTTCTTTATCAATTGTCTCCTTGAGTAACTTATACGTATCTTTTGGCAAACGTTTTCTCATGACTTCATCATTAAATACGTTAGAACCAAAAATCTGTGTTACATCCATTCTGTATCCTCCTAAGGGTATATTTTATGAAGAATAGAAACTCTATTTATAGCATTCGTTTTTCACGATTTGTGTTTTAACTATGGCAATCATGATATTTTGCTGCGTTTAATCAATATATGAGAAGTATAAAATATTTCACAACTAAAAAGCAAATCTCATACCTCAAAATATCTCTGTAATGATGCTACAAATCAGTTAAAACTGATGAATAAGCGGAAAAGCGTTTTCATTTTTGTTGTTATAGCGAAAATATTTCGTATATTTTTTTGAACATTATCATAAAAATGCAAAATTTTCGTATTTTTATAATGAAATTAAAAAAACCTTTATTCTTCCGATTATTCGATGTCCGTAACATAGGTATTTATCAATACTTATACATTGTGTCATTTGATAGGAATTTATTGGTATAAATATTGCCCGTATGATAACACGGCAAAAGGCTTTTATCGAATGATAAAGGATTTTATATAATTTTTCAGTTTTTTATTATAACAATAAACGATCTTCTGCGGTACTCACTTTCCATAAAATAGATGATGGAAGAACGTATCGGGAGAAAAAATCTATTAATAAAAGGAAATATCCGATATGCCTGAAATTAATAATTTTAAAAATGTCAACATGGCGGGATTCCCGGAAGTTCACGGATTGTATGATCCTAAAAATGAACGAGACGGTTGTGGGGTTGGTTTTGTGGCGCAGATTGACGGAACGCCAAGTCATGCAATAGTTAAAAATGCCATACAGGCGCTGATTAATCTGGAACACAGAGGGGCTGTGGGAAGCGACAAGTGCACTGGCGACGGAAGCGGACTTTTAATACGAATTCCTGATGAATTTTTACGTCATGAATGTCTTAAACAGGGTATTGCATTGCCACAATCCGGCAAATATGGCGTAGGAATGCTCTACCTTCCTCAAAGAGAAAACCTGAGGGACCGATGCAAAAAAATAGTGGAAGAAATAATTAAAAATGAAAATTGCACGCCTATTGGCTGGAGACCGGTGCCGGTAAACAGCGATTGTCTGGGGGAACTCAGCCGTTCTACATTGCCATCAATTCAACAGGTTTTTCTTACGAATGATTCACTTGAGGGAGATAATATAGAACGAAAATTATATATCATAAAACGCTGTATCGAAAAGGAAGTCGCTTCATGGGAAAATAATAATGATTACAGCCAGTTCTATATTTGTAGTTTCAGCCATAAAACAATTGTTTATAAGGGGCTGTTGACGGGAAGCCAGTTGCCGGTATTTTTCCCCGACCTTGTTGATTCCCGTTTTTGTTCTCCATATGCCATCATTCACCAACGATACAGCACAAATACTTTGCCTACGTGGAACCTTGCGCAGCCTTTCCGGTGTCTTGCGCATAACGGAGAGATAAATACTTTGAGGGGCAATATAAACCAGATGAAGGCAAGGGAAAAAAATCTCAAATCCGATCTCTTCGGAGAAGATATGGAAAAAATCAAACCGGTCATACAAAATGAATTCGGCAGCGATTCGTCGATATTTGACAATGTGTTTGAATTGCTTGTCAATGCGGGAAGATCGCTTGCCCATGCAGCAATGATGATGGTTCCTGAGGCATGCGGAAAAAAATATTATATGAGCGATGATAAACGCTCGTTTTATGAGTATCATGCCTCATTCATGGAACCGTGGGATGGCCCTGCGGCGATTGTCATTACCGACGGAAGGTATATCGGCGCTATGCTTGACAGAAACGGATTGAGGCCGGCGCGTTATACCATAACGAAAGACGGCATGATTGTTATGGCATCCGAAACAGGGGTACTTGATATTACCGGCGGGGATATTCGTTACCGCGGCAGATTACAGCCGGGAAAAATGCTTTTGGTTGATTTGCAGCAATCCAGGATTGTTCCCGACAATGAAATCAAGGCAAAAGTATCCAGACAATCACCGTACAGACGATGGTTAAAGGAAAATCTGATAGAACTTCGCGGTCTCTTAGATCCTTCAGAACTGCCGGAAATCGATTCTCATGCGTTGCACATCCAGCAGCATGCCTTCGGATATACGGAGGAAGACCTTAATGTGATAATTTCTCCCATGGCAAGCCGGGGGCAAGAGCCTATTGGCGCAATGGGAAATGACACTTCTCTCGCGGTGCTTTCAAACAAACCTCAGCTATTATTTGATTATTTCAAACAGTTGTTCGCTCAGGTGACAAATCCACCCATCGATCCGTTGCGGGAGGAACTGGTAATGTCTCTGATGAATTTTTTAGGAAAGAAACAGGGTCTCCTGAGTGAATCACCATTGCATTGCAGACAAATTAAGCTGCCTCATCCCATTTTAACGCCAACAGATATGTGGCGCATTCGTAACGCTAATAATTCGGATCTGGTAGTCAGGGAAATAGATATTCTTTTCCCGGCAAAAGGCGGTGGCTCCGCATTAGAATCCTCATTGGAAACTCTTTTTAAAGAGGCAGAAAAATGCATTACAGAGGGCGCAAATATACTGATATTAACCGATAAGGGAATGGACAAAGATCACTGCCCTATTCCTGCGCTTCTTGCCGTTTCCGGGCTTCATCATCATTTGATTAAAAAAGGGATGAGGAATGAGTGCGGATTAATAATAGAGACAGGAGAGGCGAGGGAAGTAATGCACTTTTCGCTATTAATTGCCTTTGGCATTACGGCAATTTGTCCGCATGTCGCTTTCAGCTCTGTGATGGAATTAGCCGAACAAGGGCTTTTGGAAGTAAACAAACGCCCTGAGGAAGCGATGGATAGTTACATATCCGCAATCAAAAAAGGTCTTTTAAAGACGTTCAGCCGTATGGGAATTTCAACGATCCGCAGTTTCTTTGGCTCGCAGATATTTGAAGCAATAGGAATAAATGAACCGGTAATGAATAAATATTTTTGCAACACCGCGTCTCGTATCGGTGGTATCGGCCTGGAGGAGATTGCGCAGGAAGTTTATGCCCGGCACCGCAATGCGTTCCCCCTTGCCGGCCGGCCAAATGAACTCCTGGAAATCGGAGGTCGTTATTCAGTAAAACATGGCGGAGAAAAACATCTGTGGAATCCGGAAACTATTTATAAATTACAACATGCTGCAAGAACAGGGAACTATGAGATTTTTAAAGAATATACGCGCCTGATTGATGATCAGTCGAAAGAACTTGCGACATTACGGGGATTGTTTGGTTTTAAGAAAGGCGTTCCTGTGCCTATCGATGAAGTAGAACCGGTGGAAAATATTACCAAACGGTTTGTAACCGCAGCAATGTCATTCGGTTCTATCAGTAAAGAAACTCATGAAGCCATTGCAATTGCAATGAATCGTATTGGAGGACGAAGCAACTCCGGAGAAGGCGGCGAAGATCCGGTTCGTTACAAAATACTTCCAAATGGCGACAGGAAAATATCAAAAATCAAACAGGTTGCTTCAGGCCGTTTTGGCGTTACAAGCGAATATCTGGTGAATGCGGAAGAGCTTCAGATAAAAATTGCACAGGGAGCAAAACCGGGAGAAGGAGGGCAACTGCCCGGCCATAAGGTAAGTACCGAAATTGCAAGGGTACGGCATACCACTCCTGGTGTTTCCTTAATTTCCCCGCCTCCCCATCATGATATTTATTCAATTGAAGATTTAAAGCAAATTATTTATGACCTTCATTCTGCTAATTCAAAAGCAAAGGTATCGGTAAAGCTTGTTTCAGCAGTTGGTGTTGGTACCGTTGCCGCAGGAGTGGCTAAGGCAAAGGCCGATCTTGTTTTAATCAGCGGATATGACGGAGGCACCGGTGCCTCTCCGTGGTCCAGCATTATGCATGCCGGTGTGCCATGGGAGCTTGGATTGGCAGAGACGCAACAAGCGCTGGTGGCAAACGGACTTCGTGACCGGATTGTTGTGCAGACGGATGGCCAGATTAAAACGGGAAGAGACGTTGTAATCGCCGCCTTGCTTGGCGCGGAAGAATATGGATTCGGCACTACCGTTCTTGTTACGTTAGGATGTGTCATGATGAGAAAATGCCATTTGAATACGTGTCCGGTAGGTGTGGCCACTCAGGATCCCTCTTTACGCGCAAAATTTTCAGGGCAGGCTGAATATGTCGAATGTTTCTTCCGGTTTATTGCCAGGGAAGTACGTGAATATATGGCAGCCCTTGGCTTTAGAACAATTGATGAAATGATCGGACGTGTTGATAAGATTGAAGTGAAAAATGCGGAAAATCACTGGAAGGCAAAACACCTTGATTTCGGCGCGCTGTTAACACATCCCGCGCCGAGAAATAATACCTCATTGCGTTGCATTCGCAATCAGGATCATGAATTATCTCTCTCCCTGGATAACCAGTTAATAAAACTGTCCGAAAACGCTCTTACTCAAAAAGCACGGGTGATCATTGATATGCCCATTCGGAATATAAATCGATCGGCAGGAACAATGCTCAGCAGTGAAATTACAAGGAAGTATGGCGCTGCAGGTCTTCCGGAAGATACTATCAGGCTAAACTTCAATGGTTCTGCAGGGCAAAGCCTCGGCGCGTTTCTCGTACCGGGAATAACAATACATGTTGAAGGCGATGCGAATGATTATGTCGGCAAAGGGATGTGTGGCGGAAAAATAATTGTTAATCCTCCAAAAGGCGCGGCATTTAAACCCCACGAAAATATTATTGCCGGGAACGTAATCTTGTACGGAGCCACGAAAGGAGAACTCTATCTTCACGGTGTGGCCGGGGAGCGTTTTGCCGTGAGAAACAGCGGAGCAACGGCAGTGGTAGAAGGTGTTGGCGATCATGGGTGTGAATATATGACAGGCGGCACGGTGGTGGTTATCGGCCAAACAGGGGTGAATTTTGGCGCCGGGATGAGTGGCGGCGTGGCATATGTTTACGATGAACATGAATGGTTTGGAATGAAATGCAACCTCGATATGGTTGATCTGGAAAGCGTATGGGCAAAGGAAGACAGTGATATTCTTAAAAATTTACTGGAAAAACACTATGAATATACTCAGAGCGCGAGGGCAAAAGACATTCTGGATAACTGGGAAAGTCGACTTCCTTTATTTGTTAAGGTAATGCCAATGGAATATAAAAAATCACTTGAACGAAAACGGCAGGAAGAGCATGTAGATGATGAGACTGTTATGGCAACAGAGGAGGTATATCGTGGGTAATCCGACGGGATTTTTAGGAATAAAAAGAAAAAATGGTGAAAAACGTCATGTTAACGATCGTATTCGGGATTACAAGGAATTTGAGAATACCCTCTTGCCAGGGGAACTGGAAAAGCAGGCAAGCAGGTGCATGGATTGCGGAATACCTACATGTCATTCTTACGGGTGTCCCGTAAAAAACAGGATTCCCGACTGGAATCATCTGATCTATCGCGGGCAATGGAAACGCGCCCTGATGATCCTCCATTCAACGAATAATTTCCCTGATTTTACCGGACGTTTGTGTCCTGCGCCGTGTGAAACATCCTGTACCTTATCAATAAACAATGAGGCAGTTTCAATCCGTCAGATTGAAAAGCAAATCGTGGAAAAGGGATGGGAAGAGGGCTGGATACAACCGCAGCCTGCACCCGTAAAAACAGGAAAACGCGTTGCCGTTATCGGATCTGGGCCTGCCGGTCTTGCTGCTGCCCAGCAGCTTGCGCGAAAGGGGCATGACGTAGTTGTGTTTGAAAGGGAGGATCGTATCGGCGGTATGCTTCGTTACGGGATTCCTGACTTTAAAATGGAACGCTGGGTGCTAGACAGAAGATTGCAGCAACTCAAGGCAGAAGGAGTCGTATTTGAGACAAGCGTAGATGTCGGGGTGGATATTTCAGGACGATATTTATTGCGTACGTATGATGCCGTGGTTATTTGCATTGGGGCAATGGTTCCCAAAAATCTTGAAATTCCAGGACGCGAACTCCAGGGTGTGCATTATGCGATGCCGTTTTTAATACAACAAAACAGAAGGAATGCGGGTGGTACTATTCCTGAGCCGGAGGTGATTACGGCAAAAGGAAAACATGTTGTTGTTATTGGAGGCGGTGATACCGGGTCGGATTGTATTGGAACAAGCATCAGGCAGGGAGCTGCGAGCGTAACTCACTTATATTATCAGGATATCCCCCCTGAAGAAAGACCGCTCTGTAATCCATGGCCGCAAAGACCAAAAACTTTCAAGACAAGTTCTTCGCAGGAAGAAGGGTGCAACAGGGTATGGAGATACATGACAAAGACTTTTGTCGGGGAAAAAGGATACCTTACCGGAGTGAAAGTAGTGGAGCTTGAATGGACGAGGCCTGCGGACGGTTCACGCGGCACGTACACGGAAAAAGGAAATTCTGAAAAAATTATCCCGGCAGATTTGGTATTTTTATCAATAGGGTTTCAACATTGTGAGCACGGCCCCCTCCTTATGGACCTGAAACTTGAATTTGACAAAAAAGGGAATATAAAAACCGATACGACCATGATGACAACTGTGCCGGGCGTGTTTGCCGCAGGCGATGCAGAACTCGGTGCAACGCTCGTCGTTGATGCTATTTTCAGAGGACGGCAGGCTGCCGAAGGAGTTCACAAGTATTTAACAACATGAATCAATAAAAAAAGATATGAATACGGCGTTTATGACAATGGAATGATCATTTATGATATGGCGTAAGAGTAAGGACTTTTCGGTAATGTTGCTCCGCGAGTTCTTGTTGTCCTGACTCCTCGTACGCAATACTTATCAAACGGTGGTATTTTGAATTATACGGCTGAAGTCTCAGGGCTTTTAATGAATAAGCAATGCACTCCTGTGGGTTTTCCTGCGTTAGGGAATGTAAAGCGGTGTTGTAATAATAATGACCAATAAATTTTTTGAATTCACCATACATTCCCCAAAGTGAAACAAAAACAACGGGAACAATTACAAGAATTTTTTTTGATAGTGTAGTAAAAAAAGCGGGTTCTGTTTTTGTTTCTTCAGATTCACCGGAACAAATCATTCCAAGTCCAATAAAAAAATATACCGATGAAGCGGATGAATGCAAATCGTAGCTTACCATCGATTGTGATAATGTAGCAATACATCCCGCTGCTGGGGCTAAAAACAGCAATTTTTCTTCCGGAGTAAATCTCCGCCGAAAGTTTTGCAATGAACGCTTTGTTATTATAACGAAGAAAACTCCGATGCCACACAAACCAACAATTCCGGTTTCTGTGGCCATATGTAATAATTCGTTGTGAGGATCTATTGTCAGCCATTGCCATTTCCCTGTTTTATAAAGAGGATATTTAATAAAGTAATTGCCCAGACCTACTCCCCTGATCGGTGCATCACGAAACATATTCAGGGAGTCCTTCCAGAGGACAAAGCGCAAATTGTCCTTTCTGCTGATTATCGATGAAATGCGCCGCACTGTTTTCTTATGATAAACAGGAAATTTATTCCAAAAAACAGCAAGTGGTAATAAAAAGATAATCGACAAAATAACTGAAAGCACGATCAGTTTTTTCTTTTGTGCAATTATCAAACCTGTTTTTCTCAAAGGCAAATTTTTCGATTTTATTACGATATAATAAATAATAAAAAATATTCCTCCTATGACCGTTGAAACCATACCGCCTCTGCAAAAAGTTACAAAGAGAGCAAGAAAAGACAGTATGATGCAAGGGATAGTTATTATTTTCAATTTAAAGGAAGTAGTATTTACCAGTATTCCAAGCCCCCATAAAACAGTGATAGATAAATATTGTGCCAGTATATTATGGTAGCCAAAAAAAGAATATATTCTCTTTTTGGAAAGTTCGCATGGATAAAAAGAAATTAATTCCATGTATTCCATTAAAGCATATATTGAAATAAAACAACTTATTCCGATGCAAACAATAAAGAGCGGCATAATTACACTGCGTGTCCATTTTATTTGTGAAGCCGCCAGAAACAGGGTCAAAAGGCATGCCCACCTTTTTAATTCATCAAAGCCTTCATGATAGTTTGTGCTATAAGGAATAGTCACGGCAAAACAGGTAAGCAATAGCAATGAAGCCAAAAAAAGTGACGATGATAATGTTGTTAATAATTTATCGGCAGGGAAAAAAACAATAATGATAATACCGCATGCAAGGAGGGTTGAAACGGCTCTTTTGGGAAGCAAAAAAGGGTCTTCAGGCGTAAATGGCAAAAAGAATAATGGTGTGATTACCAGAACACTCAGGAGAAGTGTATAGCTAAATTTGTTGATCATATTGTTTTGATTTGTACTCCTAACGTACGGGCCTATCCGCAAAGGGGAAAGGAGAGACTCTGTGAGTTTATAAAGAGTAGAAAAACACACATGTATGCACCGCCAGATCGAGCCGTTTGTCAGAAGCTTAAATTCGGTACCTCCAATAACCCGGGCGTCTGCGAAGATGCATAACTGCGACTATGACAATTTTTTCCGCATCAGTTCGATACAAAATGCCATATGGGAATCGACGCAGAAGTCTGCGACGGATATTACTTCGAATAATCCTGCCTGATTTTGGATTTTCCACTATGCGATTTACGGTATGCTGGACTTCGGCTATAAAATCTTTACCAAGACCGGTTGATTGGTTTTCATAATATTCTGCTGCCTCAATCATTTCATCTCTTGCAGGATCAACAAAAACGATCCTTGTCATTTAATTCTTTCCCTGGCTTCCTTGAAAACGTGGTCCGCAGGTTTTGCTCCAATTTTTCCATTTCGATAATCCTGGTATCGTTTCTCCGCTTCCTGTAACCACAATTCTTCTGAATCAATGTCCTGTCCTTGGTCAAGTGTAGAAAGCAAGCGTTCAACCAACAGAGACCTCTCATGCAACGGCAATTCCATCGCGTCTTTTTCGATATCGCCCAATTTTCTGGCCATTTTAAAACCTCCGATTACGTTAAGATTATATACTTAGGATCAAACCATTTACCATTATAAATTCTGACGTAAAGATAAATAACTTAAATAATGGTATAGAATTGATATATTTTGAGGGAATATAGAGGTTAAGTAAACAATTATTTTCAACTCAGAGGAGAATTGCTGAGGAAAAAATATTTGGATGTATCACAAAAAAACGCATAAGCTAATTTAATAATGATTAAATTAGACTTATGCGTTTTATAGTTAACAAATGATAGAATTAATAATTATTTATTTTTTTTGCTTTTCCCTGAAGACTCGATTTCTATTTCAGTAAACCTTGCCCTGCCATCCTTCAGTTGTACGGTGGCTTTTGCATTTTTGAAGCCTTTCTTTGATGCTGTTAGTTTATATTTATCTTCTTTTAAGTCATCAAAAGCAAATGTTCCGCTACGATCCGTATTAACCTTCTTTTTCACGCCGGTTTTGTTTCCTTTAAGTTCTATTTGAACAGACTGTAAGTATGACATATAACAGGATTGAAAGTAAACTACCGTACCATAAATGGAGCCTCTTTTACTGCAGGCACTTTCAACACCATTTGTAATGTCCTTTTCACCCTTCGTACCTGCTGTAAGCGATAATACCAGCGATATGATCAATACAGCGGCAGTAGGTATTATAAACAAAAATTTGCGTTTACTCATATAACTAGTTCTCCTTTTCGCCATATCAAAATAATGATTGATGTAAAATAATTCCTGATATCGGTTTTTTTAAAAAGAAATTAAACAAAAAGTTTTGCAATTGTATAAATCTGAAAGGAATAAGTCAAGGGTAAAAAAGAGGTTAAATGTGTTTTTATGCAATACAGGGACATGATAAAATCGGTTTCCTCCCCTATGATTTTTGATCCGTATTAATTTGCATTAATCTTCATTCCTCAGTCTGCAAGGATTTCAATTTGTTATAGATTTTCAGTTCCGTTTGAGCCTCTGAATTCATGCCTTTTTCTTTGTAAAGAAACCATAAGTTTTTGTGCGCATCAATATCGTCAGGAGCGATATCCGCCAGTTTCGAAAAAACTTCGAGCGCCTCATCCTGTTTTCCGATCTTTTTATAGATATTTCCCAAATTGTAATAAGCATTCACAAAAGCCGGATCAATAGTAACCGCTTGTTCCCATAAGGGGAGTGCGGAAGCATACATATTTTTTTCTGCGTAAGCATTTCCTAATTTGTAACATATCAATGCATTATCAGGATATATCTCAATAATTTTTTCCCATGTCTTTATTGCCTTGTCTTTTTTGCCTTTCGCTTCGTATGCGTCTGCAATGTTATTCAACGTGGTATAATCGTCAGGGTTGATTTTAAGCGCCTTTAACCACAGAGAAATAGCATTATCAATTTTCCCCTGGTTGTAAAATGCAACACCCAGATTAAAATATGCGTCTGCATTCGTTGGATTTATTTCCAGAGTCTTTTTCCATGCGGTAATGGATTTGGCAATTTCTCCGGTGGCAGCGGATAATTCACCATAATTATAAAATGCTTCCTCATAATTCGGATCATCAGAAAAGGCGTTTTCATATTCCGCCAGCGCCTTTTCCGGCATGTTACTCTCTGCATAAATTTCCCCAAGTTTAAAATGTGCAGGAGCAATGGCATCGTTGATTGCTATTGCTTGTTCAAGCGATTCTATTGCTTCTTTTGAGCTGCCTTCTTTACTGTAAATCAGTCCAAGATTGTAATGTGCCTCTGCAAAATCAGGTTTTAACCGCAATGCAAAAGCAAAAGCATCTTTTGCCTCTTTTACGTTATTTTGAGCAAAAAGCGCAATTCCCAGATTGTTATAAGCATCAGTATAATTATTTTTCAGTTGAATGGCAATTTTGTGTGAAAAAATGGATTTTTCAATATCATCCGTTTCATAATAAATAATACCCGAGTAATTATGAGCTTCCGCATCCTTCGGATTCAAATCGAGCGTTTTTTGAAATTCCATAAGCGCTTTTTTTGAAAGGTTTTTCCTGTAAAATGCGAGTCCCAGACTAAAATGAAAATCGGAATTCTCCGCATCAAGTGAGATAGCTTTTTTTAAAAACTCTATGCTTTCATTTAATTGATCTTTTTCGAGATGTAAAAGCGCCATAGTGTAATAGGCATCTGCCACAGACGGATCTAATTCCAGGCACTTATTGAGAGCAGAAAAAGCTTCTGTAAAATCGTTTTTCTTCTTGTATGCAAGACCAAGATCATTGTATGCCCCTGCTTTTCCTGAAGTATTAGATTTGTCGTAATACGTGATGGCATTATTTAAATCATTAATAGCTTTCCCAAGTTGATCGGTTTCGAGATAAGCTTTGCCTAAATAATGATACAATTCTCCATCCTGATGTATGCCCTGCAATGCAAAATTAAACTCATCAATGGCTTCCTCTGTCATTCCCTTTTTAAAATACGTGATGCCTAAAGATTTGTGTTCTTTTGCGGATAATGCTCCGGTCAGTTTGCCGGTAATGGAACGCAGATAACCGCCTTTTGTGGTACTCTTATCTTTTGTATCATATGAAGAACTGCATGCTACCGGGAAAAAAAGAAGAAGATATGCAACACAGCAAAGTCTTTTTATGTTCATGTTTAGGAATTTCAATCTTAGTAGGGTGGGCATTGCCCACCCTACAGTTAAAAGTCGCCGAAGGCCTAATTTGTTTTCAAAATTCAAAATTAAATTTATCAACTATTTAAAGAAATATTACTAGCGCAAAAACAATGGAAAAACCCGCAAATTCAATCTAACAAAGTAGGTGATTATTGTCAAATAGATATTGAATGTGGTTAATGTATATATTAGAATCTTGCTCTCGGCTTAATTTAAACATATACTTAGTTGAACGTTACTTATACCAGAAATTATACTTTAAACAAATTTATGGATAATATCATTATTTTTGACACTACTCTACGCGATGGGGAGCAATCTCCGGGCGCCAGTCTTGATATCGGGGAAAAATTGCAGATTGCACGACAGTTGGAGATATTAAACGTTGACGTCATTGAAGCAGGGTTTCCCATATCATCTCCCGGGGATTTTCAGTCAGTAAGCAAAATAGCGCAGGAAATTCGCGGAGTATCCGTTGCCGCTCTTGCCCGTGCAATGGAAAAAGATATAGACAGCGCAGCGAAGGCTTTGGAAAAAGCGGAAAAACCTCGTATTCATCTTTTTCTCGCCACGTCTGAAATTCACAGAAAATTCAAGTTGCTGAAAGCAAAAGAAGAAATTATTCATTTGGCTACAAAGGCAGTTGCCTATGCCAGAAAATTCGTGAACGACGTCGAGTTTTCTCCGGAAGACGCTTCACGCACCGAGTTGGATTTCCTTGTCCAGGTAGTTGAGTCCGTTATCGAAGCGGGCGCTGCAACAGTTAACATACCCGATACCGTTGGTTACGCAGTGCCGGAACACTATGCATCGATCATTCGCGGGTTACGGGAAAGGGTAAAGAATATCAATAAAGCGGTAATAAGCGTGCATTGTCATAATGATCTTGGCCTTGCGGTTGCCAATTCTCTGGCAGCGGTAAAAGCAGGGGCAAAACAGGTGGAATGCACCATAAATGGATTAGGGGAACGGGCAGGGAACGCCGCCCTGGAAGAAGTGGTCATGGCCATAAAAACACGTCAGGATTATTATGATTGTTCAACACGAATCAAAACAAAGGAATTGATGAATACAAGCCGGCTCGTGAGTGTGCTGACAGGACTGCGTGTTCAGAGAAATAAAGCGATTGTCGGCGAGAATGCCTTTGCCCACCAATCCGGTGTCCACCAGGATGGAGTGCTTAAGGAAAGAACCACCTATGAAATTATGCATCCTGAAGATATAGGGCTTCAGAAAACAAAGATCGTGCTTGGAAAATTATCGGGCAGGCATGCTTTTAGAGAACGCATAAAAGAATTAGGATATGAATTGACAGAAATTGAATTTGAAAAGGCTTTTGAGGAATTCAAACGGCTTGCTGACAAGAAAAAAGAGATATTTGATGAAGAAATTGAGGCGATTATTGACGCAGAAAAGATGGAAATTCCCCATGTCTTCCATCTGGAGAGTTTGAGCATTAATTGCGGACCAAATGCCGTGCCAACCGCCGCAGTTCGTATCAGGTTAAAAGACGGGAGCCTGGCAGACAATGCGACAATAGGAGACGGCCCTATCGATGCGCTTTTTAAGGCGATAGACCTTGCCACGGGAATCCCCGGCAAGTTGCTCGACTATCATATTCAGGCTATCACCAGTGGAAAGGATGCCATGGGTGAAGTTTACGTAAGCGTTGATATAGACGGAAAGAATGTGAAAGGCCGGGCAGTAAGCACGGATATAATAGAAGCAAGCGCAAAAGCATATTTAAATGCAATTAACAAGGTAGCGGCAAGGTAAAACCTATGATCTGTGTTCCAATTGTTGCAAACAATATGAAAGATGCAATTCGCGACATGGAAATTGCATCAAAAGTCGCTGATGTTGTTGAACTGCGTATCGATTACATTTCTGATGTAAACTTACCGCAAATCATGGAAAAACGCACGAAGCCGGTGATTGTCACAAACCGTCCCCTGCGTGAAGGAGGAAAATTCAACGGTTCCGAGGAAGAAAGATTCTCTTTGCTGAAACAGGCAATACAACTACAAGCCGATTATGTTGATATCGAACATGACAGCATACAGGGCGTGAAAAAAACCATAAACAGCCTTCTCACCAGCAGCAAAACAAAAATCATTGTCTCGTATCATAATTTTAAAGAAACCCCCGGAAATCTTTCGGAAATATACAACACACTGTTTCAGAGTGGCGCTGATATTGTAAAGATTGTTACCCACGCGAATACGATAACGGATACTATTAAAGTATACCGGCTCCTTCAGCAGTTAAAAACACCAACGATTTCATTTTGTATGGGCGAGTATGGAATAATCAGCCGTATATTATATAAAGTATTTGGGAGTTATTTAACGTTTGCATCACTCCAAAAGGGAAAAGAATCAGCTCCGGGGCAAATCACTATCGAAGAACTTTTAAATAAATACAATGTTAAAAACCAAAATAAACATACCGCAGTATATGGTTTGATCGGCAATCCTGTTTCCCATAGCATCAGCCCCATTATTCATAATGCGCTTTTTCGCGAAATGGGGATGAATTGTATTTACGTCCCTTTTAAGGTTGATAAAATTGATGCGTTTATTACTGAATTTAAAAAACTAAATGTCATGGGGTACAGTGTTACTATTCCCCATAAAGAATCGGTACTCCCTTGCCTTGATGATGTTGATCCGATTATCAAAAAAATCGGCGCGGTAAATACGGTAGTAAATAAAAATAATCGTTTAATCGGCTATAATACCGATTTAGAGGCTGCTATTTCCACACTGACAGATTTAGTAAACATATCTGGTCCCGCCTCAACAGAGTCCTATTTTAAAAATAAGAAGATTGCCATTGTTGGCGCCGGGGGTGTTGCCCGTACGATAGCATTCGGGCTAAAAAGATACGGAGCCGATATTACGCTTATGAGCAGAAATTCTGCACGGACGCAATCGCTTGCCAGGGAAGTTGGCTGTTCTTTTGCCAATATGGACGGTCTTCAAAATTTACAAACGGAAATATTAATTAATGCAACGCCGGTGGGCATGTATCCATCTGTTAATGAAACTCCGGTTGATGCAAAATATCTTAAATCCGATATGATAGTATTTGATACTATTTACAATCCGGCAGAAACAAAATTATTAAAAGACGCAAAAGAAAGAGGGTGTAAAACGGTAGGAGGAATGCCGATGTTTATACGTCAGGCATCCGCACAGTTTAAATTGTGGATGAAGGTGGAACCTCCCATTGATATAATAGAAAAAATTGCATACATGAATTAGCAAATAAGCTGGATTATAATTGTTTTTACCTTACGAAAAGCAGCAGGGTGTCTGATAACATTTAATGATAACAAAAGTATTTTGAGGAAAAAACTTGAACATATTTTTAATCGGTTTCCGGGGCACCGGAAAAACTTCCGTAGGCAAAATACTTGCCCAACGGTTAAAGAGAGAATATATCGATGCTGATGTGTATCTGGAACAACAAGAAGGAAAAACGATAAAAGACATTTTTGCGGAAAGCGGGGAAAAAAAATTCCGGGAAATCGAATCGAAAATAATTGCTGAATTATGCTTACAAAACAACCTGATTGTGGCTACGGGCGGTGGAGTTGTTCTTAACGATGAGAATGTAAACAGAATGAAAAAGTCCGGAGTTGCTATTCTTCTTGAAGCAGATGCTGATACTCTTTTTAAGAGGATAAAAGGGGATGTTTCGACAAACACGAAAAGACCGAGCCTCACACAATTTGACGAATATCAGGAAATCAAGTATCTTTTGGAAAAAAGAAAACCACTGTACGACAAGGCGGCTGATTTCATCGTAAACACTGCACGGATTTCAATAGATGATGCGGCAGGTAAAATAATGTCTTTTATTCAGAACTATGTAAAAAAATAAAAGTGCGTTATATAGTCAAACAAAACTGGTTTTCGATTAGTCTTTTAATGCTTCGACTCCGCTCAGCATGACGAAGCTGTCATCCTGAGCGGAGTCGAAGGGTTGTGTTTCTGAGTAAAAACTTATTTGATATTTCGAAAACCAGATTTGTTTGACTACAACCTGGAACTATTTATTTCCTTAACCAATATTCGAATTAATTTTTCGTAAGATTTAAAAACGGTTTCCTTATCCTTTTTATCAATAAGTTTTAAAGGGTGTTTTTCTATTTCGGTCAGAAGATTATCTATCATAGCCGAAATTGAAGATGGGGAAGTTTTATCAAATAAAGGAGATTTTGAGAGATCCGATTCCTGTATGTCTTCTTTAATAATGCGACTTTTCTTTGCGGAAGATTTTTCACGTGAAGTGGATTTTTTTGGTTGTCCACCGGGTGTGGATTTGTTTTTTTCACTCATCTTTATCTCTCCCCTGAAAAATTTTTAGTCACCTCAATACTAATTATTATTTTCATAAGTGTACATGTATACAGATATTAACTATCAAAATCAACATTTTTTTCCCTGAATTTCGCCGATGTCTCACCTTTATGCTTTCTACGCGCTGATATGCCACCACTTCTTATTGCAGGAAAAATGTAAAATAGATTTGAGAATATACTCTATTTTCATTATAATTAATTTTATTAATGTATCTATCTCATATTGGCATAAACACATAGGGAATATGTTGTGGTGTTGATAGTTGTTAATAGCTCAATGTACCAAGTAAATTAACTCTTCATGCTTCGCATTACATTCACTTTTAATTTTCCTTTTTGCCTTTCTTTTCCATTTCTTAATACCGTAATAAAAATTATACGTTATGACAATTCTATCTCCGTGTTTAATAAATTGATTAAACAATTATGAAACGTCTGTGGATGGCATTGATATATTCCTTGCAGGGTTTAAAAGATACTTTTATTGCTGAACGCGCTTTTCAACAGGAGATTATCGCTACGTGTATATTAATGCCTCTCGCGATGTATATACCTGTTTCGTTCTCTTTAAAACTTTTGTTAATCGTTTGCAATATTATTGTTCTTATCGTTGAACTTTTGAATTCCTCTATAGAACTAATGGCCGATATTGTTTCTCCCGAATTTAATATAAAAGTAAAACGCGCAAAAGACTGCGGAAGCGCAGCAGTCTTCTTAAGTTTGGTAAGTTGGTTTATTGTATGGATGGCTGCTGTGTTTCAATTGTTACCTACTATAAAACTTTAAAAAGAAGTATAACTTAACATCTTATGAAAAAACATTTTTTCAACAAAGCATTTGTCACCCCGCTCATATTTCTGTGGATATTTATGAGTGTGACGAGGGTTTGGTATTTATACAGGGGTGGATTGCCGGCAGATACTACGATAATTACCGGAGGTATTTATCCTTTTTTTCTTGGCTTTGTGAGGGACGGCGCGGTAGTCAGTTCTTTGCTCATACCCATCCAGCTTTTGTATCTCCTTAAAGTGGCAGAGATAATGCCGGACAGTATCATAAAATTTTTAGGAATATCGGTAAAAGTATTTTTTTCCGTGCTTCTTGCAATTATGATGGCTGATGTCGAATTCTTCAGATATTTTGGCTTTCATTGCAATATTACACATCTTAATTTTCTCAATTACACAGGTCATATTTCAAGTTCATTTTTTGAGTTTTCCAATCCTTTGTGCATGATTTTTGAACTTCTCATATTCCCCGGAATATTTCTTTTCGTCAATTTGGTTTTCTCAATAAGAAGGCTTGAAAGTGTATTTTTATCACGTTATTCTTTTTGCATTTCGCTTCTTATTCTGGCTATCGGAATCGTTGTTCAATATGTGCCACTGAAAACGGCGCTTATTACAAATCTGACGGAAAATTACAATATCGCATTTGTCAAACATCTGGTTTTTGGTGATGAAATAAAGGGAAGACATTCACAACCTATCGAAGAAATATTGGATACCATGCCGCTGAACGATGAGCAAAAAAAGGGTCAGAAATGGATATATCCTGACCCCGAATATCCGTTATTAAAAGCAACTTTGCATCATTTGAGCAAACTTGGGATACTGCCGGATGCGGTGAATAACGAAGATAAAGACGGTGACGGGTATGCATTGAAGGATGATTGCAATGACCTTGATGAAACCATACATCCGGGAGCGAATGATATTCCGAGAAATGGAATAGATGAAGATTGCTCCGGATGCGACGCGGAACCGCCAAACATTATTCTCATTCACTGGGAAGGTGTGAGGGCTGTTAATGTGGATTGCATTGGCTATTCTGTGCCATCGACCCCAAGATTTTGTGAAATAACCGATAAACATGGCGTGCTTTTTACGAATGCGTATTGCAATGGCACTCAGACGAGATGGTCTCTTATTTCTGTATATTGCTCAATACTTCCCCGCCTTTCGACTGAATGGATTTTTCAGCATAATCTGCATTTGAATTTATTGTCTTTCCCGGAAATTTTGAAACGACGGGGGTATGAGACAATGTATATTCATGGCGGCAATATTGGGTTTGGGAATCATTTAAGCAGATTTACCGGATGGTTTGAAACCAGATATGACCGGACAAATGAGCCGATAAAAGATATGGAAATGTTTAACTGGGGATTAAAAGACAGAGATCTGTTTGAATTTGTGTATGATTATATGGAGAATCGCGACGATCCGCGCCCTTTCTTTATGACAATACAAACAATTTCCATGCATCATCCGTTTAAATTGCCGGAAAAGGAATTTGAAATGAACGATCATGATGATGTGAAAAACCAATTGTCGAATGTCGCATGGTATTCTGACGATGCTATGGGCGATTTTTTAGAAAAGGTATTATCAAACGACAAATTAGAAAATACTATCATTATTGTTGCAAGCGATCATGGCATTAATTGGTTTTATCCCCACCCGGAAAGAGAACAAAATATGCTGTGGGAAGATCTGGTATGGGTGCCAATAGCCCTTATCGGGAAAAACTGGAATATTGAGCCCGGACAAAAAATTGATGAGATCAGGCAATTGGCAGATATCGGACCAACCATTCTTGACAGATTGGGTATAGAAATTCCCAACCCATTTATCGGACATTCTCTTCTGAGACGCTTTGAGGGTCGCGATCCAAAGGCATTTTTTGCAACGGCGAACGGCGGAGCATCGGCGGGAGTTCGTTTTAAAAATCATAAATATTTCACCCATTTCGATACAAAAAAAGAATATTTATATGACATGGAAAATGATCGTGAAGAAAAATGTAATTTATCTGAAGATCCTAATTACACATCACAACTGAAATTATACAATAGCATGGTATCTGATGTTTACTCGCAAAGCACGGAACTGATTAAAGAAAACAGGATATGGGATTGGGAGTATTGGATAGAATATGAAAATAACCGCAGGGAATAAACCTAAAAATGGAAAAATCGCGGTTCCATCAATTTTTTTTGCACCACAATAAATTCGAATCTTCCGGTTTTGCTGAATGGTTTTTTTATCCCGGAATGTTGTTTAACGATCTTCAGAAATGGTGGACAATATTGTTCATGCATACCAAACATAATATTGAATAATAAAAATATATTCGTGACAACATATACGGCAAAACATACCGCCATCTGCCCTTGGATTCAGTATTTAGTCGTTTTTTGTCGAGGGAAAATATCCGATTTTGTAATTACACACCCCGTCGGCTGCGCTGCCACCCCTTTTTTAGAAGGGATTATACCTTGCATACGTTTCCTATTAACGTGCAAGTCGCCTCTATTAACATTGAAAGGCTAAACATTAAAATAAACGGCGATGTCACTATTTTCTTTATTGTTGGGTTTCGTGCCTCAACCCAACCTTATAACTGGTCAGGATTGCAGCGAAAAAGCGGCCGCTCGTGTGCAAATACAATTTGCCCATGAAAGAAAATCTTCCGCATGGGAACTCATTCCATTCGTGAAGTAATGCCTGCGGTATTGGGCTATCAATTCAATATTACCGGGACCACTGCATGAACAGTTTAAAATTCCTTAATATTAAAATAAACGGTCACTATCACTATTATCTGAATAATTAAGTATGGTGTCCCCGGAATTCCAGAATTCAAATGTTTTATTGATTTTATTTTTATTTTCTCTATACTCATGAAATTATGCCTTTTCAATCATATTATCTGGAGAAACATTATGGAAAAAATAACGGTAAACCCAAAGATACTTGGCGGAAAACCCATCATAAAAGGAACACGGATTACGGTAGAGTTTATTCTTGAGCTATTAGCATCTGATGTATCTGAAGAAGAAATATTGAAAGATTATCCCCATCTGACACAAGAAGATATTCAAGCCTGCTTACGCTATGCAGCCCGCTCATGTAAAAATGAGATTTATCTTGAATTGGAAACGAACCAATGAAGTTTTGTGAAATAAGGATTCTCACAGATGAAAATATATCACCCAAGGTTGCCGCTTTTTTGAGAGAACGCGGTATTGATGTAATCGATGTAAAAGAAAAAAACTGGCAGGGAAAAGAGGATGAAGAAATCCTTGATATTGCATATCAGGAACAAAGGTTTGTGCTTACCCACGATTCAGACTTCGGGACACTTGCCATCAATGAAGGAAAACAAAATTATGGAATTATCTATCTCAGATTAAGAAGTGTAAATCAGCATAATGTAATAAAGGTGTGCAACCACCTTTTACAATTAGATACATCATTTCCCTCAGGCACGATTCTTGTAGTTGAGGAGACACGGATACGAATGAGAAATTTAGAAATAGACAATATCTGATCAAATGGAAAATTCCTTCCATTACTTTTCCTCCACAATTTCCCCTTATTCGTTTTCTCAATTTCACAACTGCTCATCAACAGGCAACGGTAATGTAGAAGATAAGAGGATTGGAGAACGAAAAAACTTGAATTTTTTTGTAGAAGAAGATATTCGTAAGGAACTGGATGAATTAGTTCCAGCCGGACAGAAAAGCAAGATAATTAATGAGGCGTTACGGAAGGAGTTGCTCAGAATAAGGCGAGAAAAAGTCACGAAAAAACTTGAGTTATTAAAACCCAAGGGGCCAAAAGTTTCACAAAAAGAAATAGTTAAGCTTTTGAAACAGGACAGGAGGCGGAAATTTTTAAAATCTTTGTGCCTGATGCCTCTATAATCCTGAAATGGGTATTGGAAAACGACGAAAATAATCGCGATAATGCAGTAGCGCTCCTTAGGGGATGGGTAGAACAAGAACACGAGTTTGTCTTGATGAAAGAATACAGAGGAGTTGCCTTTTTACCACAATGGATAGACTATATTGTGAAAACAGGTAATTATAATTTGCCGAATACCTTATTTATACATTGCAACATACGTATGCAACTGTCTGTCATTCCAGAATTGATAGGGAATCCAGTATTTTTCCGGATTCCTGCTTTCACGGGAATGACATGTTTGTATCCCTGATCAAGACATTCGGTGACAAGTCTGATTAATGATGCTGTGTTTAATTGTTGAGTTAACTAAAAACCATTTTGATGAATAATCCCTCTGTGTCTGTTATAGAAAAATCGCGGTTCCATCATTTTTTCCTCCACCATAATAACATGGATCATTCGGGATTTAATGAATGGGTTTTTTACCAGGGAATGTTGTTGAACGATCTTCAGAAATGGTGGACAAATGAAGGCGTTCGTCCCTCGCCGCATGAAGGAATTGATTTCTGTTTTTACCGTGATGCTGTGGGATTTATCCGCACTCTTAACAAGAAAACAAAAATCCCGGCACTCTTTTCAGGAAAGGTGGTGCATATCCACAATGATTTTCTGGGAAAGTCTCTTTATGTACAACATAATTTCCATGACGAACAAGGGCGCACTCTTTTTACCATATACGGTCATGTTATTCCCGCGGCTGGTCTTGCTCTAAGAGATATTTTGCGTGAAGGAGATATACTTGCGACTGTTGCAAATGTTACTGAAAACTCAAAAATGCTCCCCCATCTGCATATCACGGTTGCGTGGGTATCTGATTCTGTTCCTTACGAAAATCTCGACTGGTCAATAATAAATAATCCGCGTATGGCAACCCTCTGCAATCCCATTGATTTTATCGATTGCAAATTTACGGTTGAAAAGGAAAAATACAAACCAAAGATTTCTTTGTCAGGAGAACATCATGGATACAGATAACAACATAATAAATGTCTTTTATAAGCTGGAGTTTGAGGACGGGAACTTTTTCGAATTTGATATTAATTTAAAACTCAGAGATAAAAACCAACATTCACCGGAAAAACCCTCATGGACGAAGCTTGATTTCAATAAATGCCCTTCCTGTCCCCTTGATTCTGCGATTCATTCACATTGTCCGGCTGCATTATCGATTGTTCCGCTTATTAAAAACTTCAACAAAATGGCATCTTATGAGAAGGTAAACTGTCTTGTGAAGGATGGTGAACGTTTTTGTCATGCGGAGACATCGTTACAACAAGCCATTTCATCCATTATGGGACTTTATCTTGCCACATCATCCTGTCCGATACTGGAAAAACTTCAACCCATGGCAAGATTCCATCTCCCGTTCGCTTCTCATTATGAAACTACTTACAGGGCAGTAAGCATGTATCTGTTAGCAGAATATTTCAGGTCCGTAAATAACAAACAACACATTCCTTTTAGTCTTAAACCTCTTATTGAACTTTATAAGACAATCAATGTTGTAAACAACTCGCTTGCCAGGAGAATTAAAAGCGCGTGCGAAAACGATGCTTCCATAAATAGCCTCATTATCCTTGATGTATTCGCCCAGATGATTCCTTACGAGATTGAAAATGATTTAAAAAATCTTGAAGAATTATTTGCTCCCTATCTAAAACAACCGGATACTTTACCAAAGTCAGCATAGCCATTATTTTGCCATAGTACTATTTTTCAATCTCATCCTCCTGAAAAATGTCTTTCGATCATTTCTATTTGCCGGAGGAAACCCTTCAACCGGAGGATTCACATTTCTTAACGGTTCATCACATTGCATACATACCTTAAATGACACCCCATCGCGCATCAGCTTCCGTTTCCGGTCTGCAATTTCGCAAATTTCGCTTTCAATAAGATTTCCCACTATAGTTTCACCGGAAAGGTCGTGACAACATGCAAGCACATCTCCCTCCCATGTAATAAACGTATGGTATCGTATAAGTCCGCAACATCCTGTTTTTTGTCCATAGTCCCGCTGTTTATATATGCCGGGCGCTTTTAAATTACCGCCACGTCCATGACACGCGACCATAGAGGACGGAACTCCCAATTTCTTCCATAATAACAGATACGATTCGTTTTCATCAGGATTCATTTCGGTGCGTATCCCTGTTATTCTTATCCCTACATTTCCGGCACAGAGATTTATCAATTCCCGCGCTCGTTCAATTGCCTGATCAAAAGATATTTGCGGGCACAGTTTTTCAAAGACAATTTTTCGAATACTGGGAAAAGAGAGGGTGATGGAATTTGGCCTTGCATCGACAAGCGCATAAGGTGCATTGCCATTTAAAGACGCCGGATTTACCACGATACCAACGTCCCCTCCGCTCTCTCGTATGTGCTGTATCCATTCAAATACTTTCGGATGTGATAATGGATCACCCATGCCGGAAAATGTTATAAGACTACCTTCCCTGATAAGTTTTTCGCTTATCACCCGAAATGTTTCATTACTCATCATTCCGCCTGGCCGTGTTATTGCATCACGCGGACATATACGGCATTGCACGTTGCACACATTAGTAATCTCCATATCAACAGACACAAAAGCCCACTCAGACGGCATTACTTTTCTCCCTTCGCACGGCCTCAAGCCATTCCGTACCAAAACGGGTATCCGGTTCCAGATAATGACCTTCGCTCCACTCGTTCCATGATGCGATAAAACAAAGCTGGTTATGATTATTGCATTTCGTATAACGAATCGCTTTGCCAAGAAATTCTGAAAATAGTTTTGGATGTTCATTCACCACAATAGGCCACCATGGGTAGCGAAAAGGTTTTTGCTGCCCGTGTATTTCTCCGCGGGGTGACGCATCCCATCCGGGAGATACCGAGGGATAATAGGCAAGGTCTGACATCTCCGCAAAAGAATGCCATTCACTGCTTCGCATATCGGTTAATTCACCGTAATCCTGTAAATACTTCCCTTTCCATTCCGGCAGCCACACATAGTGACTTACACTGTCAAAACCTGCTTTTTTGAATTCTCGTATCATTGCAACTGACGGATTAATTGCCATGAGGTGTAATCCCCGATACCCTTTTTTAATAAGATACTCTTTTGCCCGTTTTATCGCTTTATGCGCACATTCCACGCCAAGTTGCCGCAAAAAAAAGGTGCTGTCGAAAATGGAAAACATCGGCATATTTTCTATAAGGAAATAATTTGGTCGGGAAAAATATCTTTCTTCACAATACTGAATCAATTCCATAAAGTCATCAGGATCGGTGTAGACCAATCTTCCCGGATCTATTTCCGGCCCCTGATCATTCTTTACGGGCAAAACACCACGGGGCATTCTGTTTGCCCACATAAGCGCAAAGGGAAAATCTTTTCCCCCTCCCTGTCCGAGAAAACCACTATCCAGCGCCGCGTCTAATACACGTATTCCCCTTGACCAGAAAAATCCATAGATAAAAAAATCCACCCCGTACTCACGGGCAAGACACACTTGTTTGTTTGCGGAAGAAGGAAGTGCATCATCGTACGTGCCGTAGAGTGGAATTCGGGGTTGCTGGTGTCCGTCAAAACGCTCCGGAGCATTCAGCACAAGTTCCCATTCACTCCAGCAGGGAGGAAAGCGCCTGTCCCGTTCAGGGCATGTATGCCAGCCGGGATATACATACGCGCCAATAGTTAAGCGATTATTTAATTTACACAACGGTTATCTTTTCCTCAGAATAATCAAGGGAAATGAAAATAAACGCATATTGTTTCGGGAGGTTACCGTAAAGGGAAATGAATAGAGAGAGGAAAAAAAATCATGACAGCCGCTGTGCCATAAAAGCCGCAATTTCTTTGAATATTGTTTTATTATCCACCGGGATATCATTGATAGTATTGTATGCCTCTTTCACTAAATCATCCGCATAATCCTGGGCATATCGCATCGCGTCATGTTGCCGGTACATTCCCAGCACCCATTCTATATCGTCTGCGGTTGTCTCTTCCCTTGGTTTCAACATGATTTCACGCAACTTTTTTTTCTGTTCCGCCGGGGCAACCTGCAATACATAAGAATAGAGAAAACTTGCTTTCCCTTCTTTTATATCGGAACCAACAACTCCCCCCCTGCCTTTTCCATGTGTCAGATCAATGAGATCGTCACGTATCTGGAATGCCGGGCCCATATTTTTACCAAGCGTCCATATCTTTTCCACCACATCATTTGACGCTCCGGATACAATAGCCCCTCCTACCATTCCGCAGGCAAGATAGTACCCCGTCTTGAGTTCCACCATCTTCATATAATCACCCACGGTAAAATCTTCCGCGGCACGTGCGTTAATGTCAAGCGCCTGCCCCTCTACTGTTTTTTCACAAGTCAGCGTCAATACCTCTAACAATTTTAACTTTTTCTCCAGATCAACAGGGCTTGCAAGCGTGCTCCTGTATGCGCAGGCAAGAAGGTAATCACCGGCGTTTATGGCATTTGCTATTCCGTATTTTACCCATACCGTAGGCTGATCTCTCCTTACCGTGTCACCATCCTCAATATCATCATGCATAAGAAACATGTTATGCAACACTTCTATTGCAAGGGCAAAACTTATCGCGTCATCAGGATTCCCTCCCAATGCTTCACAGGTAATGAGGCATAGAGCCGGTCGCACCCGTTTTCCTTTTGTGCTCATGTGATACCATATCGGTTCACTGAGATAGTTTTGCTCATTCACAGGTATCAGATCTTTGAGCATATCGTCAATCTTTGCTCCATAGGTCTTTATCGAATCCTCTATGCCCATTATGTTTTCATCCTTTCAACAACTCCGTTGTTTAAACAGGGAGCATTCACAAATTGTTGTAAAATTCCTTATAGAAATGTATGCTTCGACTTCGCTCAGCATGACCGTCTTTGTAACCCTGAGCGGAGCCGAAGGGCTATGTTTCTAAAGTATTGTCTTTAAGCCGATATCTCACAACGTTATTCTTTCGCTACAATTTGTGAATGCTCCCTATCTTAAGTTTTAATACCGGCAGCGCTATTCCCTGCCCAGAAATTCTCCGGTTCTTGTATCTACCTTTACCTTTTCACCGTTATTTATAAACAACGGCACTTTAATGACAAGCCCTGTCTCCAGTTTGGCCGGTTTATAAACATTTACCACAGTATCGCCCTTCTTCCCCGGATCGGTTTCCACTATTTCCAGAATAACTGATGTCGGCATCTCTACCGATATCGCTTTATCTTCATAGAAAGCTATTCTTATCTGGGTATTTAACTTCATATAGGGAATGGCATCTTCCACTGCTTCTTTTTGCAACAGTATCTGCTCATAATTCTCCGTATCCATAAAGCAGTAACCATCTCCGTCCTTATACAGATATTCCATGGTGCGATAATCGAGGAATATGTCTTCAACTTTGTCGGTTGACCGAAAACGTTTCTGAACAATGTTCCCCTGTCTTAAGTTTCTCAATTTTGCCTGTACCATGCCGCGCCAATTTCCCGGCGTTACGTGCTGAGTTTCCACAACCAGATACAAGTCATTATCAAGCTTTATCACGCCGCCCTTCTTCATTTCCGTTGCGCTAATCAATTTCATTACTCCTAAAAAACACTTTTTATAAAAATTCCGCCATAACACTATCGGCCACAAACAAGCCTTTTTCCGTTAGTTTCAGCCGTTCATCATCATCATTTAATAACCCAAGACGTTTCAGATCACTAATCTGTGCTCCGAATTGTTCCCCTATTTTGTAACCAAACCGGTCATAAAAATCCTTCCCTGACATACCACGCATCATACGCAGGGCCATTACAATTGTTTCAGATGCGAATGTATGCAGAGGCAAAGATTCGCGAAATACTTTTACATTCGTACTTTCCTCTATTCCTTTTATATAATGTGAGACACTTCTTTCATTCATAGACCTTTCGCCATCAATAAAAGAATACGCCCCGGCGCCTACACCCAAATACTCTTTATTATTCCAGTAATTAATATTGTGGGAACACTCGTACCCGGGTTTTGCAAAGTTAGATATCTCGTAATGACAATAATTATTTTCCCGCAGGAAACGCATTGCCGTCTGATACATCTCCAGTTCAACATCTTCATCCAGCTTGATTACTAATCCGTTTCTTGCCTTTTTCACTAACGGAGTCTCTCCTTCGTATGTGAGTGCGTACGTTGATATATGCTCCGGCTTCAGTTCCACGACCCTTTGCAAATCCTGCATCCACTCATCCAACGTCTGCCCGGGATAGCCAAAGATTAAATCGACATTGATATTTTTAAACCCTTCGGAAACAAGCAGCTCAACACACTTAGTTGCAATTGCGCCTGAATGTATTCTTCCGAGAAATTTTAAATAGTCATCCTGAAATGATTGAATACCGACACTTATACGGTTAACGCCATAATCTCTTAGCAATTTCATTTTATTCTTCGTTAGCGTGCCTGGATTTGCTTCTACCGTATATTCAAATGCTTTTTTATTTTTAATATGTTTGTTAACGATACTCAGTAAAGTTTTTATCTGGTTCTCGTTTACTATTGTAGGAGTTCCCCCTCCAATATACACGGTATCATAACTATATTTTCCCTCAAATACATTTAACTCCCTTTCGACAGCATGTAAATAATGATCGATGATACCCGATTCAGACACAACTGAATTGAAATCACAATAATCACACTTTTTAGCACAAAAGGGAATGTGAATGTAGAGGGATGATAACGGTTGTTTTGTTCTATTCATTTATGTAAATAAACCTTTTTTCTTTCCCGCGTCACTATACATATCTTTTAGTTCTGTTTTTATAATATTTTTATAATATTCCAACCTCTTTTGAGCATCTTCCAGATTGCCATGAAACCGTTTTGTAAGGTCTTTATAGATTAGTTTAACAGGCAATTCCCTTATTTCCAAACCCTTCTTCCATGCCTGTATCCATAATTGCACCGGCATGCCGTATCCGTGTTCCGTCAGGGTCAAATCCTTTAACTTTTCCACCTTATATGCCTTAAAGCCACAAAAAGCATCCGTAATGCGAAATCCGGTAATATCATTGAGAATCCTGGTAACTTCCCTGTTAATACGGTAACGGTCGTGAGGCACTTCCTGATCAACATTCACGGGAAGAAGATAGCGCGACCCTGAAAGTATATCATAATCACGAAAGGGAATTCTGCTTAAAAATTGCTGGATTTCTTCCGGTTCATGCTGTCCGTCAGCATCTATCGTCACAAGATAATCATACGTATTATCAATCGCAAAACGAAACGCATCGATAATCGTTTTCCCGTATCCTAAATTTCTTTTATGTCTGATAACATATATATCATGTATGTCTTTTAAACCATTTCCAATATCCTCTGTCGAACCATCGTCCAGCGCCAGAACATCAACAGAATACTTTTTTACCTTTTGGATAATATCATACACATCACTCTCATTAAAAACCGGTATTGCCACTAAATTCTTTGTTTTTTCCATCATGTATTATTTCTTATCCGAACAAGTCGGAAGATTCTTAAAGGGGAATTTACGATTTAAAATTTACAAATTACGATTTAAGACTTTCGGTTTTAATGTAAAGCGAGGAGACTCTTCGCTCTACAAACACGATTTTGAAATTCCTTAACGTTAAAGTGGTATTTACATCAGGCAGGATACGGTTACTTCATAAGGGAGTGAATCCTCTTGGTGTCTTGCAATGCCTTTTCCATTGGCACAAGCGGTGTAATTTCTATGTCGGTAAAAAAGGGAAAGAGCGGCAGTTTTGCCACAATTTCTTCCACTTCTTCATTTGATTCCGCATCGATAATTGCGGCTGCGCCTCTCCTGCCTGATAGTTTTCCTCCTGCCACAATCTTCCCCCGCCTCTGGAAACGCGCAAAATACTCCCACTCTTTTATTACGTACCCCAAAAAATCCTTTACCGGCATTTGCGGCATTTGTTTTACTTCTACTTTTAAAAGAAACAGCATCTCGTTTTACCTTTCAATCGTTAAAAGTTCTTTTGATACGGATTAACCATTTAATTAGTCCTTCGGTAACTTTTATTTAATACAACTGTAGGGCGAGCCTGCCTGGCGATAGGCAGGGCTTTACCCTTGCCGGGAGCAGTCCCGGTTTCTTGTAACTTATCATTTATTATGCTTCGGCTCCGCTCAGCATGACGCTTAGAGTCACCCTGAGCGGAGTCGAAGGGTTGAGTTTCTCAGTGTGTTGAGGAGCTTTTCATATCAGAATATATGTTAATTGTTTTTTTTACAAGAAATCGGGAACGCTCCCGCCTTGCTTATCCTCTGTATGCGTTCACGGAATTGCAACCCTAAAGGATTGCCCTGCATGAACAGATTGAAATTCCTTAACATAAATTGTATTCTTTTCCTTTGTAGCTCCGTGCCTCTGTGAGAGAATTCATCTCATTTGAAAAAAATATTGCTTCCCGGATGCTACATTGCCAACCCGCCATCAACATTAATTACCTGCCCGGTAATGTATTTTGCATCTTCCGATACCAGGAATCTTACCAATTTTGCGACTTCCTCCGGCAATCCGAATCTTTTTACCGGAATCATGTCAATCATCTTTGTTTTGTACTCCTGCGGCAAAACATTGGTCATATCCGTATCAATAAATCCACAGGCAATGGCATTTACGGTAATATTTGCCTTGCCCACTTCTTTTGCCAGAGCCTTTGTAAAACCGATCATACCTGCCTTTGAGGAAGAATAATTCACCTGGCCTGCCATCCCCATAATGCCGCTCACCGATGTTATATTGACGATGCTTCCGGCTTTCTGCTTTATCATCTGCATTATTAATGCCTTTGAGAAATTATATACGCTTTTAAGATTGGTATTTATGACGTCATCCCAGTCACTTTCCGCCATAAGCGCCAGGAGCTTGTCGCGGGTTATTCCCGCGTTATTTACTAAGAAATCTATCTTTCCGAAGGAGTCTTTCACGGCCTTCACCATATCTTTCGCTCCTTCAAAACTCACCGCATCTACCTGAAATGACAACCCCTTAACTCCAAGCGTTTCAATCTCTTTCAGCAGTGCATTGGCAGCATCAGCGCTCTTACTATAATTAAAGGCTACGTTGCAACCATTCTTTGCAAGCTCCAACACTATTGCCTTTCCAATTCCCCGGGTACCGCCTGTGACAATGGCTACTTTATCCTTTAATAGCATAAAAATTCTCCCATATTAGTGTATTACCGTTAATAAATAATAAAACATCGTGACTTATAGTAAGGAAATGATTTTTGAAATGCAAGGCAAAAAAACTGCCGGATATCGTAAAAGAATTGCCTGTTTTCTGATGTTTTCCACTAAAAACATTCACCACACAGCAGCGTTACCAATAATTAACGCCCTTCGTTGCTTTTCAACCACTCCCATCCGGAATCGATTAATGATTTTAGTGATTTTAAGTCTTCTAAAGAGTTAAAGCTGCATACAGCTTCAGCATCACCACTCCCTGAGGCAAAACCTTTCCACGCATACCCGTCCTGGGAAAACCCTACTTTGAATCTGTCTTTCGTGGTAAATGCAACCTCAGTATTTATCCTGCGCACAGCTTTCCATTTTTCAGACAGACTTATCATATATTCCAGCGCTTTGGACACATTTTCAATTTCGTCCATATCAACAAATACAACTTTTCTCCGCTCATTCCTTCCGCTCTCGAGAACAGCAATGTAAAAACCGCTTACTTTTTGACTCCCAATGACCGGTTCATATGCGGCAATTGCTTTTATTTCCACATTTGACCCATACGTGCCTTCCACCATTCCCAAGGTACTGCTTTCTTTTATGATTAATGTATCATCTTTTGAAAGAAATGTCTCTATTTTCGTAGCAGAAGCTTTCTGTTCTGCAAACAAAAAGGATGCTGAAGGCATTAAGATAAACAGAAATATTATAATGAATATGCCAAATATACTACTTTGTTTTTTCATAAATTAGTCTTATTGAATGTTGTCGCATATGCAAAAAAACATAAAGCAAATTTAAGTTAACGGCTCGTTCTGATCTCCGGTAGTTTAAGAAATTACGCTGAATAGTTACAAATGTGGAGGTATTATGCGGGGGATAAACCACCCGCGCTACGACACATATTGCATGGTAGCGCCGATCCTTTATGGTCGGCTTTATTTTGATTTACAAAAAATTGGGAATGCTCCCGTAACAAATTGCCTTCTCTTATCAACAAGTTAATCACTAATCAAGGTGTGGCCCCCATTCTGTAATCAAGGCGTGACCCCCATTCCTACCATAAAGAACCTAACGTTAAAACTCACAGGTGCGGCGGTTGTTTCGCCACATCCTGTGGAGTGATTTGTTATGCCCCTATTATTTCATTTAGTCCTTCAATGACTTGTTCTAATTCTTCCGTATCCGCTTTGGCAATCATTTTCCCTATTCTATCAACGGAAAGAGTCCTGATCTGACTTATTTTAACCCACGACCGTTTAGGCAAATCTGCTGTTTTCAATTCAAGAGTGAGCGGAAACCCTGCACGTTGAGGCTGACTGGTAATAGACACGGCAATAACAGTTCCCGATCGTTCATTAAAAATTTCGTGACTCAAAATCAAAACAGGCCGTAAGCCTGCCTGCTCACGACCCCGCACAGGGTTTAAATCTGCCCACCTGATATCACCCCTTAGTATTCGGGCCATTGGCTCAAATCCTCAGTTAAACCTTCCTCCGCCATTGCTTTTTCAAAGGGAATGTCGAGCTTGGCACATTCTTTAGCTAAACGAGTGCGTTTAAGACGTTTCAGTTTTTCTTCTACCGCTTCCTGTATTGCCTGGCTGCGATTTTGAAAAACATGCTCACTAACGAGTCTATCTATGTCTTCGATAAATTGTTCGTCTAATGTAATGGCAATTTTTGTTTTTCTCATGATTTACCTCCGGTATTACATTATATCATACCAATGGATTTGTCAATATTTTTCAAGGGCATAACGACCGGGCTCAGGCGCGCGGGCAATCACGCAGGAATAAAACCAAAACCGGTTTATTCCGCGTTGCCTGAAGCTGATTGTTCAACCGTCCCATCAATCCATTCTGATTCATGTTTTGCTTCAATGGCACCAAGTATCATCCAGCAAATAAACTTTGTGATGTGCTTAAGCCAAGTAGCTCTTTGAGCATCTGTTAAATTTCTTGCTTGTTTTGGCTCATCTGCATTTAGACGTATCAGATTGTCAATAGTGTTTCTATCGATGGCGAGCGTGTGAGCAACTTGATTACGCAGTTTATTTATTATGTCGATGCTAGGCATGAAGAGAGGATCAGCCGGAAACCCAAGCAGGTGTAATAGAGTCTGCTTTTGTTTGAATGTAAACCGTTCGCTTTCTATAATGCCTTCAGTCGGGGCAATGATATCTATATATTGATTGAACATGAACTCAACCATGAGATGACATTTCAGAATTACGATATCAAGAGTACGTGGTTTCGAGAGATGTGTTTTAAGTAATTTATTAAGGTCTGCCGCAAGTTTATTTAGTCGTTCTTTTCGTTCAGCAATGGTTACATAATCCGACGCGGTCATGCCTACCCCTATGCCGCGTTTGCGAAAGTCCTCAGCCTCTTGCATACTAGGGCTAGATCGATGGAATTTAGTCATTTTTTTTATTATTTATTTGGGTTGAACAATAATTATACAGTCTGTATAAACCAACCGGCAACCCATCGACCGGGCTTCAGACACCGTGACCTCTTTTGCTCTAAACATGAGTATAGATCATCGTCATGCTTAGGAGATGATAAAAGATTGCTTTTCTTTGAAATCAAGTATGGTATGGGAGCATTCCCGATTTTTTGCAACCGTTTATGGGATCGGTGTGGGTAGGGTGGATAAAGGCGCTGGTTTTTGCGCCGTATCCACCAACAATTATCGCATAAATGGTGGATTCGCTCCGCTTAATCCACCCTACAAGGCTCCGCTCAGCATGACATGCTTTTTTATAGATAACATTCACGGTCACCCTGAGCCCTTCGCTTATGTCATGCTGAGCGGAGTCGAAGCATCTTTTACCGCTCAGGATAAACTCCGTCGAAGGGCTGCGTTTTCCTGTAAATTGAAGATGTTTTCATATCCGGCATGATATACGGTAGTCGATTTTTCACAAAAAATCGGGAATGCCCCCGTATGGTATCTCCGGAATTCCCATAGAGACGCATAGCAATGCGTCTCTACGTTTGATGGGTAATGCCCACCCTGCTCTGTTAAAAGTTCCTGAAGTTCCAATTTATTTCCTTATGTTCCCCGTAAACACGAAATCATTATCGGCAACTCCCACATGGCACCCGATGCATACTTCTCCCTTTCCTTCCAGTTTAACTTCCCCGTCCGGTTTGTATTTGACCCAGTACCAGTCGTTTCCCTTCGGATTGAAACCCTTCGCCTTGTACATTACCGTCAATAACGACACCTTCTTTTCTTCCGTATAAATTTCTTTTATGAGGAGGGAACCATTGGGAAACATTCCTTTCTTGTTGACAATCGTATCCAGCGCAAGGTCGTTTACATACAGCCGCAGTATATCACCCGGAGGCATAGTGCTCTCATAGATACCTTCCTTTCCAGGCCATGCCGGATAGCGCCCGTAGGGATTTTCCTTTGTCATATATTCCCATAATTTCCGTGCATTTATTGTTTCACTTGGAAATGGCGCCTCGGCAGTTCCTGTTTTATGCTGCATACAGAACATGGCCGCCAGCGCAATAATAAGAGAGCATATCATTTTGCCTTTGTTCACTTTATTTTGTCCTTCTTGAATTTTCTTAAAAAACACCCGCTCTCAATTTTATCTTTAATATGAAGCCTATAGCGTCTTTGATATTCGCCAATACCTCCTCATACGCATCTCCTTGTGTATAACAACCCTGGAGTTCAGGACAAAAGGCAAAATAACCATCACTGTCTTTTTCGATTACCACCGAAAATTTATATGTACTCATATGTTTGACCTCCTCCATTGCCGGAATTTTTCTAAAAATAAAATTATTGTCATGAATTACCCCTTCTTTTGAATTTCGCTGATATCCCTACTTTTTTATCGCATAAGCCCACGCAATCATTCCCCCTTCCATGAGCTTCACGTTTTTAAACCCTTCGTTAATATACTAAGGCGTACCGCATGATGCATCCGATATATCAGCTTCTTCTGAAATAAGCGATATCTCAGCATCGGGGTCTTCCCTCCCTGCCTCCGCAGCAGTCTTTGTCCCCGACGCCACAGCGCCTATAATAACCAGTCGTTTTGGATTCATTTTTAATCTCTTAAAACATTACCATGATATCCCATTTTCCATCTGCTCTACTCCTCTTTTTTCGTTTTATACTCACAGATAATCCGCCGTACATCCTCAATTTCAAACCCGTACGCTTTTCGCAGTTTACCCAATCGTTCATTTTTGTCCACGTCCACCGGTATTCCAAGCTTTTCAATGATATATGCAACAGATATCTCCGCTTCTTTTGCAACTTCAGCCAATGTCATTGATCCCCATACCTGAATCTTCTCGTGGTCACGCGTTAAACATATATCACATCCCGGGGTTTTTTCTTTTGTCGATTCCACAGGACTCAATAACGGAGATACTGCAAATGCCAGTACACCCATGAATCCAATAATGCCCAATGCGACCCGTATTCCAGAACCTTTACGTTCTTTGCCGGTGAGAATATTCACCACCCAGCGCCAATGCAGAAACAAATGTGCCGTCAAACAAGATAAAAAAACGACTGAAATCCAGAAATGGATATTCCCCCATTCGTGCCGGTCCATTCCCCAGATAGACTTAAAACGTCTGCTCCCGGCAGGAAGGATATAGTGCATCAATATACCGGTGGTGGTTAAGAGGACAAAACCAACAAAAGCTGTAGCATCTACGATGATGTTTTGTCGTGAACGTTTCATTTTATACCTTTCTGAGAAATAAGTGTTATAAACACTATTATTCTATTGTTTCCGGATATAATAACAACAAAAAACCCGACTTCTAAAACGGTCGGGTTCTCTTGTTAATGCTATTCAAACATAGTCAAATAAATCCGGTTTCCGAAATATTTTTGTGCTGTCGGGAGTTTCCTCCTGACAGCAATCTACGCCGTATCAAGGCGGCAGGAGACAACTCCCGCCGCTACTGTTCTCAATTTTTGAAAATCAGATTTATTGTAGCATTTTAGCTTTTTTTGAAAAAATTGCCCATGTCTTAACTCCATGCTTCAGCCTGGTGTTAAGGGGGAAGTAATCATTGGCTTCAGCACTGAGGTGAAGTTAGCCCAATACTTTTTACTGTACCAGAAGATCATGGCTAAAGCCGGTGTATTTATTGTGGATATCTCCGCACTAAAGTGCGGAGTTAATGGATGTGAAATTTGCTCCATGCGCCAATATAAGAGGTGCCTTATAAAACAAAGGAAACCAAAGTCTTTTTCAAAAAGCTAGAGTGTTACAAAATCTTTAAATTTCTCAAAGTAACAGGTTATGCACGCCCCCTCAGCATCCCATGCCAGTACATCCTTGGCAAAACATATGCTTTTAAGAAATACATACTGTAACGTTCCTGCGCCTGGTCAAAGGGGAAGGTCTCTTTCGGATTTTTGTCATAATCAAACTCGGCGAGAATCAGGCTTCCGTATCCGGTTACAATAGGGCAGGCAGTATAACCGTCATAAGAATCATTCAGTGGCTTCCCACTGATTTTTGATAACAAATTACGAACAAGCGCCGGCGCCTGCTTCCGGATAGCAGCCGCAGTTTTTGATGTGGGAAGGCTGCTGCAGTCACCGATGCCAAAAATATTCTCATAACGGTTATGCTGTAACGTATCTTTATTCACATCCACCCACCCGTTTGCATCCGCAATCGGGCTTTTTTTTAAAAAGTCAGGAGCGCTCATCGGCGGGGTAACATGTATCATATCATATTTCATCACAACTTCTTCTCCCGTGTCAACCTTCCTGAATATAGCCTCTTTCCTGTCAGGCCGCAATCCGGCAAGATTGTGCTGATACTTTACCTCGATTCCTTTCTTTTTGGCCACATCCACAAGCGCATCTGCATATTTTTTTACCGCGAAAATCACCCCTTGCGGGAGTGCAAAGGTAATACCACTCTTTTCCCGCACGCCTGATTTCCGGAAATAGTGTTCTGCCAAATAACAAATTTTCTGAGGGGCTCCGCCGCACTTGATGGGAGTGTCAGGCTGGGTAAAGATGGCGTTTCCACCCCTGAAATTTCGAATATTTTCCCAGGTTGAATCTACCGTTTGATATGAATAATTGCTACAGACGCCGGTTTTCCCGATTGATTCATTAAGACCGGGAATTTTGTTCCAGTCGAGCTGAATGCCTGCCGCCACTATCAAATAATCGTATCCGATTACTTTTCCTGATTCAGTAATAAGATTATTCTTCTCCGGATCAAGCTGAACGACCGTATCTTTAATCCATGCAACGTTACCGGGAATAAAATCTTTTGTTTCCCGTTCAGATATTTCACGGGGAAATACTCCGGCGCCAACAAGCGTCCAGAGCGGCTGATAATAATGCTTCTCCGAAGGCTCTATAATGGCAATATCCGGGGGATTATTCTCCCGGCATAACCGCGATGCTACCGTAATGCCCGCAGCGCCACCACCACCAACAATTACTACCTGATAGGCATCTCTCTCTTTCATTAATATGATCTCCTGCATAGATAATTTTATAGAGGGTAGTTTGTTTTCTTCTTATTACAATTGATTATCATTAAGCAAACGTCCAAATCGTTTGCCAAAACTAATGAGAAATCCCAGCGCGCGTTGCAGATCACAATTCCCTATCGCTTTTATAAGTCCTATAAATCCGATTTTTCCAGGACGGTCTTCCCTACATTCCGCCAGTGCGCATCCGGCTTGTGCCACAACATTTACCGCTTTGGGGTTCAGGACGCCGGAACTCATGAGTGATTTCAATTCATCAGATTTGAGAAGTTCGTTCAGTTTTGCTGCCGCATCTTTTCCTTGTTTCATAATCATCCCGAAATCGATTCCTGAATGTTCTGTATTCTTGCACAGTTCATCGAACGAATCCATAATCATTGCTATGGTGTCAGGCAATCTTTCGATTTTTCCCAGGAGGGGCATCAAGAGGTCTATTTTTTTAATTAATTGGGAAAGGGTATCGAGCTTTTTGGGATCGGTAAGCTGGATTAACAATTCGCTCATTTTTTTAAACCGTTCATCAATATCGATTCCCGCCTTTGCAGCATTTCGGTAATACTCATCTGCTGCATCGGTTGTTATCGCCATCAATGCAGGAATTTTTTTGGCAATATATTCAATATTTGATATTGATCTTTCAAGAGAATCAATACGACCTGATACCTGCGTTAAGAGTTCTGCAATTAAGGAAATATCAGCACTCTGTTGTGCTACAGGTTCATTCGACTTTTCATATTCCATATTGTATCCCCATTTTTTTATTCTATAGTCAAAAGAGTCAAGAGTATCATGTCTTTAGATGTGTATTTCAATAACGTGTGTTATCTTCATTCCCTGACTTCTTGCTATGTCAAGATAGTCCTGCACATCTCTTTTCGGGTCAATGACTGCCGCAACCTTTGCGGCGGGACAGCCAATCACATACGACAGGCAGCCGATCCCCGGCACTTCAATTTGTTTGAAATGCATGTTAATTCTCCTTGTCGTAAAAATAAGTAACAGCTTTATTATGTATTCAGTACAAGGTTTGGAACCGAGGCGGTCAACACGGACAAACAGGGTTTGTCCGTGCCACCCTGTTATCAATTTTAAAACACACTTTTGCCACTTTTTACAAAATAAATATCACTTTCTCCTCCATCCGCTCCAGACAGGAATGCCGTTTTCATTCCGAAGCATTAATACCGCATCGTCCTTCTTAACATGTGCGGCAATGATTGCCGGTTTCCCTTCAAAATTAATCCTTGAGCCTTTCACTTCAATCATATCATTCTGCTCTATAACCATATCCTGATTTTCAATGTACCATGCGGGACCCAGGTGGACTGCTATCTCTTCCTTATCGGTTTTTACCGTCAGGTGCACGCCGCCGGACATCCCTTTCACAGGGATAATCCTTTCTACCTTGGTCACCTCTCCGCAAATGGTTTCAATGGTTTTGGGATCGTACATCCTTCCATATTGACTCCCGGCTCCCCAGCCGCCCTGGCCTTTCCAGTTTATATTCCTTCTCCATCCGCTCCATGCAGGAATACCATTTTCATCCCGAAGCACCAGACTATCTTCCCCTTTTTTAATTTCGGCAGCGATAATAATTGTTTTCGTTTCCAGTTCGATTCTTGAACCCTTCACTTCTATTTTGTCTTTCGGCTCAATCTTAGTATCCTGGTTTTCAATATACCATGCAGGCCCAAGATGAACGGGAATTTCTTCCTTGTCCGTTTTTACCAGCAAGTGCACACCTCCGGACATGCCTCTCGCAGGAGTAACTATATCAACACTCACCACCTCTCCTTTAATTGTCTCTATAGTGCCCGTATCAAACAATCTCCCATATTGTTCCCCTACACCCCACCCGTAACCTCCTCCTTTTCCCTTTTTCCCCCACTGTGGTTGAGAGAACAATTCATTTGACATAAATAATCCCGATATCAGAACCACTGCCATAACCACACACATTTTCTTCATTTTCTCATAAACTCCTTTCTTTTTTCATCTTTCACTACAAAATAGTATACTTTTATTATTTCAATGTTAAGGAATTTCAAACTTTGTAGGGTGGGCATTGCCCACCGTCTCACGTTGCTTACCTTTTTTGGTGGGCGATGCCCACCCTACTCTGTTAAAAGTTGCCGAATATCTAATTTAATTAATTCCGTTGATAACTTTAAAATACATCTTCAGGAGGAAGAAAGGATGGAATAAGGCAAGAAAAAAGAATTTGCACCGATAAACGGTAAAGGAGTCTTTGGCATGCTCGATATCGCTATTACACTTGCCACATCTTCTATTTGCCGGATCAATGCTGACAAATATTTTGTCACAAAGAAGACATTTTCTGATTTTTGCTTTTTTATGTTGCTGCTTTATTTTTTTCAATTTATTTGCACATATTCTTTTTCCCATTACTTTATTTACAAATAATGATGAACTGCGTCTCATTTCACCGGCATTTTCTATGATTTCCCAAACAAAACCTCTCCCGGATCCTTTTTTCTTATTTATGCAATAACTGATCGTAGCTTTGCTGACGCCGGTAAATTTCGACGCCTCTGAAAGAGAAGAAAATATATTGAGCACTTCACCGCTTCTGGCATCAATTTGTTTTATTTTCTTTGTTTCCATAATATTTTTATTTTTTAATGATTATTAATCATTGCTCTGAATATCCCATTCCGTTAAGTATTTCCCTTGTTTCTAATAATTCTTTTATCTTATTTTTTAATTCTTTAAGATCGGAGGATTTTGTTATATATGCGTCAGCCGGCCATGAAAAGAAGCTTGCCTTATAACAACTATACGCGGTGTTAATAATGACCGGTATTTTTTTGTGGTTGCTTAATATTTTCCCCATTGACTCAAGTCCATCCATTTTTGGCATGACAATATCCATTACGATCAAGTCAGGTATATAATCATTTACCATGTTTATACCATCTATGCCATCTCTTGCAGTGATAACATTGTATCCCTCATTTTGCAATTCCTGTTCATACAATAAGAGTTGATTTTGATTATCTTCAACTACGAGAATGGTTTTCATATACAAGATCTCCTTTACAACTCCTTAATTGAACAATGCAACAGGTTTAAAAACGGGAGATAAAACTCCCGCTTTTTAATTCGTCCCAAAGCTCTCTGGCTTTGGATCGCCTGTCTGCCGTCAGGCAGGTTTGCTTCTCATAAGAGGAGGTACGAGCATCCTTCACAATTGTGTTCCCAGGCAGAGACAGGTATGAAACCTGTCTCTGCCTGGGAACAAGAATGGTGGATTTGCAAAAATTTGGGAAATGCTCCCTATAACAACAATATGCAGTGTTAATAATGACTTGGTATTCTTCTGTGTTTGCTTAAAAAATGCCGTTTTATTGCCTCTTAAAGGTCAAGAGACTGTCAGCGATGCGGATGGTAGCAACGAATAAGGTTTTTCTTATCATGTAATAATTGAGTATGATCAATAACAGGTTATTTATTCATTTCAGAACAACTCAAATGCTACAGTATATATTTAATTTAACAATACCCTAATTAGAGCAGACCTTTATTAATATACTCAAAAGGATGTGTTGAAATACAGATTAAGCGCTACGACATGCCCTGATCATCTTTATACTCTTCTGCTATTTCAGAAAATATAGGTTCTATTCCCAAAAATGCATTCACAATCACCGGATCAAATTGAGCGCCGGAACATGCTTCGATTTCTTTTACCGCATCTTCATGAGTCCACGCCTGTTTGTAGGGACGATTGCATCGCAAGGCATCGTATGTGTCTGCAAGGGCAATAATCCTTGCATACAATGGTATTTCCTCACCTTTTAATCCCTGCGGATACCCGGTGCCGTCAAATTTTTCGTGATGCATATAAACGATGCCGGCAGCCATTTCCATCATGGGTTTTTCTTTTAACATTTCATACCCCAAAAGTGTGTGAGTTTTCATTGTTTCATATTTTTTTTTCGTCAATTTTTTTTTATCAAGCAGTATCGTGTCGGCAATTCCTATCTTTCCAATATCATGCAGCGCGGAAAACATTTCAATATCTTCACAATATTTTTTCGGCATACCAAGATGTTCCGCAATTCGCCGTGAATACATCCCCACACGTATTATATGCCGTTCCGATTCTTTATCTCTCGCCTCCGCAATATCCGCTACGGCACGGTAAACTTCCATGTGGATTTTTAATTCATCTTTTCGTCTGTCTGTAATGTCTAGAGGGAACCAAATAGTATTAACAATAGTGCCTTTTGAATCGAAAACAGAATTCACTATTAAATGCACCCACACAAGATAGCCTTCTTTTGTTTTGGTTGGCAACTCACCTTCCCAACAGGTAAGTTCGGGATTTGATATGGAACCCCATAACCCTTTTAAAAAAGTGTCATACTCACCTTCCGAAATCCCCAGACCGGAACAGGCCGAACGGTCGGGAATAATGATGCTGACATTTTTTCCCTTCATTTCATCCGGAGAAAAACCATACATCTTTTCAAAGGCTGGATTAACAAATACGATCTTTCCTTCGTTGTCAGTTATTGTTATTCCGCGTGTTGAATTATACAGTCCCTCAAAATAAAGTCTGCGTTCTGCATTTGCCTTCGACAGATGTTTATTGATCTGATCCAATTCAGTATTCACCGTTTGCAGACTGCGATCATATTTTCTTATAATAAAACCAGTAAAAATATATGTTACAAATCCAAGGATAAACGGCGCTATGCCGCTAATAAGTGCCAGCGGATAGACAAATTTTTTTGTTTTGTTTTTCAACTCATAAAAATTCTGATGAACAAAAAGACGAAAATCCGTATTCTCAATAAGAGACATTGCAACAATAGTGGCGGTATCGCCTTTATAAAAGATTCCTTCAAAGGTGTTATTTTCTGCAAAATCCTGATATCTGTAATTTTCAAAACTATTTAATTTTGAAAATACTCCATCGTTTATATTTATGTTACTTCCCAGTTCAAGGCCGGGCATTGCAACTACTTTTCCTTCTCTATCCACAGCACAGGCATAACCCCTGTTCGGAATTATCATTTCATTGCAGATGTTTTGCAGTAAATGAATTTGTCTCGGCCCTGGCATTCCGGATAACATATATTTTGCAAAACATTTTATAACTGTGTTTGCCATGGTTTTGTTATCATGCGCAATCTGATGTTTCAATTCGCGCAAAACAGATTTGTATGACGCATTTACAAACACCGCGGAGCCCATTAAAGCTATTAACAGAACAATTACCGATATTTTCCATTGTATTCTTGATTTCATACGCATACCTTATGCCTTATGCATTATGCATTATAAAAATAAAGGGGCAACATTATTGCTAATGCCACCCCTTCACATAATTATTATAAGAAGAATTCAGAAACAATTTATTTTTCTGTTAATTCACAATCAGGTGTACTATTATTTTTCATCACTCTCTTCATCGCCGCTATCAACTTCACCTTCTTCCGCAGCGCCTTCTTCTCCATCAGCTTCTTCAACAGAGCCTTCGTCATCACCATTTTCTTCTTCATCGTTATCTTCTTCTTCATCACCACCTTCTGCATCTTCTTCGTCTTCAGCCGATTCCCCTTCAACTTTTTCCTTAATCTCGGCTTTTTTGGCTTCTACCTTCTCTTTTATCTCCTCCCGTTTTGCTTCTACTGCTTCTTTAATCTCAGTTTTTTTTGCCTCAACATCTTCTTTTATCTTTGCTCTTTTTTCTTCTACAACTTCTTTCGGTTCTGCTTTCTTCTTTATCTCCGCTTTTTTTACTTCATGTTCAATCTTCTTTTTTTCCTTTTTTACCGCATGCTCTGTCTTTTTCTTTTCATTTTTTGCTTTTTCCCTTGCATGTTTTTCTTCCGGAGATAACTTCTTGTGCTCCTCCTTTTCCAATTCTTCGTATGTTTTAGCATCCACCTTCACTACAGGACTTTGCAACCATAAAACAGAAAATACAAACGTTGCAAATACAGCAAAAAAAACTTTCCTCATTACAGCTCCTTCACAAAAAATGTTCATAAAACTAAAGGGACTTACCTCCCCGATTCTATCGATATGATCTTTAATAATTGCAACCCCGGAATCTTCCCAAAAACGACAGAGCTTCCTGCAAATACCAGTCGTTTCTAAGTGTCGATTTGACAAGAGTATGTCACTCGATGTGTAAATGTTATATAAATCAACAGAGTTTGTCAAGCAGGTTTATAGAAGATCATGAGAGAAGAAACAACGTCATAATTTTCAGTAATATTTATCTATTCCATACAAAATGTGTCATATGAAAATCTTAAATTTAAAAATTCCTCTCACTCTCAGCTTTACAATAGTTACATACATATATTATACTTTTACTTACCATAAACATTGTCACACTAAGCCCAAAAATAGATACCGAAGAAAGCAAATGCCCTACTCTTAATATGATTACCGTTATGAAAGAACAAAACGATATATTGAAGTGGCTTCCCGTTACCAAAAAGGAAATGGAAATGCGCGGAGGGGATCAACCTGATGTTATCCTTATTTCGGGTGACGCGTACGTTGATCATCCGTCATTTGGCGCCGCGGTAATCGGCAGGGTTATCGAAAAAGAAGGATTTTCGGTAGCCATTATTCCCCAACCAAACTGGCGTGATGATCTGCGTGATTTTAAAATATTCGGCGCGCCGAGGTATTTTTTTGGAGTAACCTCAGGCTGTATGGACTCTATGATAAACCACTACACCGCGAATAAACGACTCCGCTCTGCCGATGCGTACAGTCCCGGTGGCAAAGCCGGGCTGCGGCCGGATTATGCCGTCACCACGTACACAAAAATATTGAAATCCCTTTATCCCGATACTCCCGTCATTATAGGAGGCATTGAGGCTTCTTTGCGCAGGGTGACGCATTATGATTACTGGTCGGATAAACTTATGCCTACCATTCTTGAAACGAGCGGAGCCGATTTGCTGGTATACGGAATGGGAGAAATGGCCCTAAGAGAAATACTCAAACTTTTGAAAAAAGGAGTGCCCTTTCACCAACTAACTATGGTGAAACAAACAGGCTATCTCAGAAGTCAACATACCGGCATTCCAAAAAATAAGCATTGGAATGATATACATATCCATTCCCACCAAAAATGTCTCGAAGATAAAAAAAACTACGCAATCAATTTTAAATGGATAGAGCAGGAGTCGAACAAAGTATTCGCAAATCGCATTCTTCAGGACATCGGAGACAAAACGTTGATCATCAATCCCCCCTTTCCGACGATGACCGAAGATGAAATTGACGCCTCCTTCGATTTGCCTTACACGAGACTTCCCCATCCGAAATATCAAACGCTTGGCGCCATTCCTGCATATGAGATGATTAAATTCTCGATCAACATGCACCGCGGATGTTTTGGCGGGTGCAGCTTCTGCACAATATCGGCACATCAGGGAAAATTTATCGCCAGCCGTTCCGAGTCTTCTATTATGAGGGAAGTGGATCAGGTAACCGATATGCCCGATTTTAAGGGCTATATTTCAGACCTCGGGGGGCCTTCCGCCAACATGTATAAAATGAAAGGCAGAATTCAGAAAATATGCGATGAATGCCTCAGGCCATCGTGCATTTATCCGGCAGTATGCGATAATCTCAATACAAATCATTCCCAGATAACTGATATTTACCGTAAAGTAGACGCGCATCCGAAAGTGAAAAAGGCGTTTGTCGGGAGCGGAATCCGCCATGATCTGTTGACAAAAAGTTTCAACAAAAAAGCGGATAAATCCATTTACGAATACACGGTGCAACTGTTAACCCGGCACGTATCCGGCCGACTCAAAGTCGCCCCTGAGCACACTTCACCCGAAATCCTCAATATAATGCGAAAACCATCATTTGAACATTTTCGGGAATTTACACAAATATTTAACCGTATCGATAAACAACATGGACTGAACCAGCAGCTTGTCCCTTACTTCATCTCCAGCCATCCCGGATGCAAAGAAAAAGACATGGCAACCCTTGCCGCAGAAACCAGGGAACTTGGTTTTCATCTCGAACAGGTACAGGACTTCACCCCCACGCCAATGACCGTTGCGACCGTTATGTACTATTCCGGCTACCATCCTTATACGCTGAAAGAATATTACGTACCGAAATCGATCCGCGAAAAGAAGGAGCAACACCGTTTCTTTTTCTGGTACAAAAAGGAAAATCAGGATTGGATACGAAAGAAACTCTTTGAATTGCAAAAACAGGATTTGCTCAAAATACTATTTCCCTTCAGGAAGACGGAATCACTCCAACACAAAAAACCCGTCGGGGGAAAAATGCCATACCCGCCGCAAAAACACAAACAGAGAAAGAAGGCGTTTTAAGGTAAACGGCGTTGTTACTATTTTTTCTCGCCGTTTTTTTAGCAGTCAAGGGGAGGCCATTGTTATGTCTTTTGCTACAGAAGTGGCGATATCAGGGCTCATTGGATTGACGGTGACCTCTCTTGTTTTCGGAATTACAACCAAATCCATATCTTCCATTGGAATTGCGCCTAATAATGCCTGATCACCCATTACAAGCGCACCACAAAATCCGGTACGATTTTTAAATTTTAGTTCAATTGGACCGACGTATGGAACCAATTTTTCACTCTCGTTTGCAAGAGTTACATCTTTTTTATCTATTTCTTCTAATTCAAGCTGAATTTTTAAATGTTCCGGAATGCATAAATGTACCACTCCGGTATCTGCAAGCGCATCTACTTCAATAGGAGTTAGGTCTGGTTTTTTCGGATTCTTTAATATAATTTTTGTATCACTTTAGTTTTTTGAAAAAACATGATTTCTCAGCTATTCTGCAACCCTGACAGGGTTCTGAAACCCTGTCAGGGTTAAACCAGTAAGCAAGATTTACCTTATGTTATCACAGTTTTTCAAAAAACTAAAGTGATACTAATTTTTGCATTTACTAATCCCACTTATACCTCCTTTCTTTTTCAATCATAACGTAGATTACACTGCCTAAATGCGGCATGACAATACGGCGCCCACTCACACTTGATGCTGTGAATCTTATCAAATTCGTTTCTTACGTCAACTTCATTATTATAAAAAAACTCATTCTAAAAAGAGATTGCCATCATTCATGGTGGTACTTTTCATTCCTAATGATGGTCATTGCCCGGTAGAGTTGTTCAACGAAGAAAAGGCGTACCATCTGGTGGGAGAATGTCATCCGTGATAATGATGCTGTTAAATTCGCCCTTTTTTTTATCTGCGCCGCAAGCCCATACGATCCTCCAGTCACAAACTTGACTGACCTGATACCAGAATTCATCTTTTGCTGCAAAAAATCTGCAAATTCAACAGAGGTGAGTTCCTTTCCTTTTTCATCTAATATCACAACAAAATCAGTAGGAATAATAAGTTTTTCGAGTGCTGCGGCCTCTTTCTCTTTTACCATTTCCGGCGTTTTACTACTGGCCGGTTTTGCAGCAGGAATTTCAACGATATCAAATGAACAATAATGTTTTAATCTGTCCGCATAAACAGATATCCCTTTCTTCAAGTAGTCATCTTCCGTTTTTCCTATTACTATCAATTCAATCTTCATACAAGTCTTCTTTATTTATGTTGTATTTGCTGCTTAATATTATTGAGATATCGAAACAACCTCTATAATTATTTACTTTAAGCCACGACAGGAAAAGTGTCCAGTTATTATTTGCACAAATACATGGTCATCTATTGCAATTAATAACACTTTGCTGATAATATTGCAGTATGGTAATTAATGAAATATTCACGAGCATACAGGGAGAGACGTCTTTTGCCGGTCTTCCCTTTGTGTTTGTCAGGCTAACCGGGTGCAATATGCGCTGCGGTTATTGCGACACGCAATATGCCTATGAAGAAGGCATCGAGATGTCAATTTCTTCCATTATTGACAAGGTGGACTCATTCGGATTGAAATCAGTATGCGTCACCGGAGGAGAACCGCTGGCAAATTCGAATACACCAATGCTTATTCAAGAATTGCTTAATAAGAATTATACCGTACTTGTTGAAACCAACGGAAGCTATGACGTCAGTATATTGCCGAATGAAGCAATAAAGATTATGGATCTAAAGTGTCCTGACAGCGGGATGAGCAAAATGATGCACTGGGAAAACATATCGTATTTGACAAAAAAAGATGAGATAAAATTTGTCCTCTCTTCACGAAAAGACTATGAATGGGCACGATCAATGATTGTCAAGCACCATCTGGCAGATGTTGCCAATGTTCTCATGAGCGCTGTTTTTGGGATTATTCAGCCTTCTCTCATTGCATCATGGATTTTAGAGGATCGCCTTAACGTGCGGCTGCAACTTCAACTGCATAAGTATATCTGGGGACATGAAACAAGGGGCGTATAAAGTATGACAAGAAAAGATACTGCTATTGTACTTGCCAGCGGCGGACTGGATAGTTGTGTGACTGTTGCAATCGCAAATGAAGTATATGATCTCGCATTATTACATATTAACTACGGGCAACGAACAGAATCAAAAGAGCTTTCCGCATTTCATGAAATAGCGTCATATTATAACGTTCCTGATGAACGAATTCTCATTGCCAACATCGATTATTTCAGAAAAATAGGCGGGTCAAGCCTTACTGACACGAAGATACCTGTTCAGGAGGCAGACCCCGACAGCAAAGAAATTCCCACAACATATGTGCCATTCCGAAACACCCTGTTTCTTTCCGTAGCGGTTTCGTGGGCAGAAGTTATTGGCGCCGGGAGGGTATTTATCGGCGTTGTGGCGCAGGACAGCCCTGGATATCCCGATTGCAAACCATTGTACTATGAAGCGTTTAACAAACTGATCGTTGCAGGAACAAAACCAGAAACCCGTGTGACAGTAGAAACTCCGCTTATTTTTAAAACAAAGGCAGAGATTGTAACGTTGGGGATGTCATTGAAGGCGCCGCTTCATCTTAGCTGGTCGTGTTACAAAAACACTGAAAAGGCATGCGGTGTTTGCCATAGCTGTTACTTGCGGTTAAAGGCATTCAGGGAATCTGGTCACAAAGACCCTATTGAATACGAATAACTTCAATAGCAGGGTTATTTATTTGAATCTTCCGGATGGTAATGAAAAATGCCAAAGAGTTTTTTGATGGTTTCCACGTATCGGTATCCTCCTCCGTTTCTTGCTTCCTGCTTTGCCACCTTGGCAGGATGATGCAGGAGTTTATTGAGGGTTCTTTCCATAGTATACACCACCTGATTCCAGTCCTCATCATTAATATTTTTCAATTTTGGTCTCAAGCGGTTTAATTCGTCTTTTCCTATGGAATGGAAATTGTTTCTTAATAGTGTAATCGCGGGTTCAATCTTTATTTGTTCAAGCCGCGCCATAAAGTGTTCAACTTCTTTTTCTATGATTTCCCGGCATTTTTCTATTTCACGGGTTCTGTCGTCAATATTCTGGTTTACGACAGTTTGCAAATCGTCAATATTATATAAATACACATTGTCAATATTTCCCACCCCCGGTTCTATATCTCTTGGAACGGCGATGTCGATAAGGAAAATGGGATTTCCCCTTCGGTGTTTAATTGCTTCTTTTACCTGATCGGTATGAATTACGTAATGCGGCGCAGAGGTAGAGGTAATAATAATATCCGCTTTTGAGAGATATTCCCCAAGCAATTCATATTTGATGGCCTGCCCCTGAAACGCATCGGCAATGGCCTGCGCACGTTCAAAGGTGCGGTTGGCAACAATAATCGTCCGGGCGCCCTCTTCATACAGGTGTTTCAGCAAAAGCTCGCACATCTCGCCAGCCCCCACCACCAGCACCATTTTGCCGGTAAAATCCTGGAATATTTTTTCGGCAAATTCAACGGCAACTGAGCTAATGGAAACCTTACCCTGTCCTATGGACGTATTGGTGTGAATTGTTTTGGAAAGATTTAAAGCCTGCTGGAATAGCTGATTAAGAATTTTGCCTGTTGATTCCTCCACACAGGCAAGCGTATATGCTTCTTTTACCTGCGAAAGGATTTGCGACTCCCCGATCACCATAGAATCTATGCTGGAACTCACGTGGAAGAGATGCGTCACCGCGCGGTCATCTTTATAATGATACATATACTGGGAAAATTCATTTTCCCCGATTTTGTGAAATTCCGCGAGAAACGAGAGGATGTCTTCCAATTTTACCGCATCGGAAGCGGACGATGCATACATTTCTACCCGATTACAGGTAGACAAAATAACTGCCTCCGAAGAAGGATATTTTTGTGTAAACAATGACAAAGCGCTTGAAACACTATTGTTATTAAATGCAAGCTTTTCCCTGATCTCAACCGGAGCAGATTTATGATTTAATCCTACTACTAAAATACTCATGATTCAATCAATCCTTTTTGCCAATCAAAAATAACTTTTGCTTTAAACTTTCTCTCTATGTATCTATTTTTAACTATTTGTATAAAAGGGCTTGTTTGTTCTCTATCGTTGGGGTCGTTATTGAGAGTAATGCTGTTTATTTGCCCCCATAATTTCAATATGAGGTGTAGTATTGCTTACCTTTTGAAAAGCGTGTTTTGATCCGATAAAAAAAGTTCCTATAAAGGTAAATAGAACAAAACAAAAACCGGCAATCGTTAATAACGCTATCTTTGTGCCGTGAAAGGAAGCAACAAGGCGCATGTGTAACAACGCGGCATAAATAAGCCATGTTGCAAGGCCAAGAATCACTTTCGAATCCAGATACCACATCTCTCCTAAAATATTTTGCGTCTTTACCCAGAATGTGCCAAATACCAAACCAAGAGTAAGCAATGGAAAACCAAAAGAAATCGTCTTCCAGATAAGTTTATCAATGCCTTCCAAAGAAGGGAGTTTGCTAAACAACCGCCCGAATAGTTTAAGCTTTAACTGCCGCTGTTGAGTTAAATACATTACGCTTAAACTAAAAGAAATCGTAAAAGCTGCGTAACCGATAAAAATAGGAATAATATGGGCAACAAGCCAGAATTTCTGGAGACTGACGGTAATTAACATGTCACTTTTATCAAAAGTGAGCGCCCAGATAGAAAGCACGGCAACAAGGGGCATAAGAAAAGTATCCAGAGATGGCAATTTGTACAGATAGTCTATATTTATGAAAACAAATAAGACACACCAGAGCAATGATACAAAAGACTCATAAACGTTTGTAATGGGAATGCTGTTGGAATTTATGCCGAGAAATACCAGATATCCGCTATGGATCAAAAAACCCATTATTGTAGACCATCTTGCTACCTTTTTGTTAAAGATATCCGGTTTGACAATATGGCCAATTGACCATACGGAAGCAACAAGGTACAAAACAATACTTATTAGAAAAGGAATGTGAGACAACGTAAACATAATAGGTTAATTTAAAAAATAACCCTACATTAATCAACTATTATTTTCAGACAAATACGAAAGAAGGAAATTATTGTTTTTTTAATTGACAAACATTTATTTGTCAGATAACCTGAAAATGTAATCATTTTAAAATAAGAAACCGTTTATACTAATAGTCGCTGTTTGGGGTAAGAGTTGCTTCGCGGTTATTTTGAAAGTGTTCTTTTTTTTAAACTTATTATTTAAAAGAGGTTAAATCTATGTCAGAAACAAAACCAAAGATAACAAAGAAGACTTTCATAGGCGATGTAATTCAAAATTATCCCGAAACAGAGCCCGTTGTAAAAAAGTATTTTGGAGCCGGTTGTTATACGTGTCCCGGCTCAAAAACGGAAGACATTGCGTTTGGCGCAACCATGCATAATGTTGATCCTGAAGTGATTATAAAAGAATTAAACGAAATTATCGAAAAACACAAATCATAATTATACGGAGGAAAGATGGAAATGAGGGAAAAAATAGAAGAAGCGCTCAAAGGCATCAGGCCATCATTACAAGCTGACGGTGGAGATATCGAACTGGTTGATTATGAAGATGGCATTGTAAAGGTACGTTTGAAAGGCGCCTGCGGTTCATGCCCCAGCTCTCTTGCCACATTAAAATTCGGAGTAGAAGCCAGACTTAAGGAAATAATTCCCGAAGTAGAATCTGTAGAACTGGCCTAAATTATCTGACATATAACACATTGATGAAAATATGCAAACTTTATCCATAAAAGGAGCATTACTATGAGTATGGTCTTGGGACCTATACATCATTGGATGTTTGGAAAAATTAAAACATCAGTGGGGCGGGAATCATCAATTGTCTCGGCATTTAAGACTAAATATGGCAGTGACGCTGACATATTGCTCAAACAGGTATATACAAAATATCCCCCTGCAAACATTAACAAGCCTCTCGAAGAGTTGCTGGCAAACAAATCCATTCATCAGGGAATTCAAAGTCTTATTATAGAAGCAGAAACACGGGAGGCAGCTATTATAGCTGCCTTTTGTGCAAAATACGGTGATGCAGAAAAAGTCGCTGTTGAAGCAGCCCATGCTCATGGCATTCAGTACGGCAAAGACGCAGTAAAAAGCAAAGGCTTATCCGCAAATGAATGCAAAAGCACATCAAAAGCGTTTGAATTACTGGGAGATTACCTGTGCGACGGAATGCCGTGCGACAGAGGCGCGCAGGTTTTGGATGACTCAGAAAAATGCACCTCATGGGATCATGAAGATTGTGTGCATGAGAAATACTGGAAAAATGCCGGCGCAAATTTTTTAACGATGTGCAATATTGTCAACTCGTGGATTTCCGGATTCTGCAAAGGAATAAACCCCGGCTCGGAATATAAAAGAGAAAAGGCAATCGCCTCCGGCAATAAAACGTGTTTGAGTGTTCTGAAAAATTAAATATAACATGTCTGAACGATATGCCCGGCAGGAATTATTTTACGGCATAGGAAAAGAAGGTCAAAAAAAACTTACCGGTAAAAAAGTAGCCATTATCGGCTGCGGTGCGCTGGGATGTACTTCTGCAAATCTCATGGTACGCAGCGGCGTGGGCTGCGTGAAAATAATCGACCGCGATTTCATTGAAGAATGCAATCTGCAGCGCCAGACTCTATTTGATGAAGATGATATAAGCAACAACCTTCCAAAAGCTATTGCTGCAAAAAAGAAACTACAAAAGATAAATTCAAATATCACAATAGAAGCAACCGTTGCAGAAATCAACCCTTCTAATATTGATTCAAACCTTCACGATACAGACCTCATTATTGATGGAACCGATAACTTTGAAACGCGATTCCTCATCAACGATTATTGCGTGAAAAATGCCATTCCATGGATTTATGGCGCATGCATCGGAAGCATCGGAATCACGATGTCAATTATTCCCGGAGTTACTCCATGTTTGCGTTGCGCCCTGCAAGACATCCCCACTTTCGGAAGCACAGAAACATGCGATACCGCAGGAATACTATCGCCCGCTTCTGGCATAATTGCCTCGATCCAGGCCGCAGAGGCCTTAAAAATCTTAACGGATAATGTTGCCGCTGTTAACAGATATCTTTTAAAATTCGATCTATGGAAGAATGAAATAACAAGACTCAAAATTCACAATTTGAGAGAAATAAACATTTGTAAGACCTGCAAAAGCAATCAGTTTGAATATCTGAAAATGGGAAAATATTCTGCTACCACAACTTTATGCGGACGAAATGCCGTGCAAATCGTACCGGTTAACGGCTCAAATATAAATTTACCAATGCTTGCCTCGCGTTTAAAGCCAATAGGAAATGTATCTTTTAATAAGTATATGCTGCGTCTGGAAACAGATAAATATGTAGTAACCGTCTTCCCGGATAGCAGAGTTATCATAACCGGAACAAATGATCTGCCAACGGCAAAAAGTATTTACGCAAAATATATCGGCATGTGACATAATCCCTGTTCAATAGCATAACTATTTCATCATCCAAACGGTTACTTCTGCCTTATTCACCACCTCATTCGCCTTAAAACTTGCCTTTGCATTGCAATCGGTTTTCAGGTTACATTTATCCTTTTTCACTTTTATGGTAAATACTGCCTTGCCATCCGCATCTGTCTTCCGGTTTGAAGGCTCAATCTTTATTTTTTTGCTATTGTATGTTGTTACCTTTCTCTTTACCATAATCCCTTCAATACCGCAGCCGTCCGCATCGGTAACCGTCACCGTCACTTGCCCTTTCTCGTCTTTTTCCAGTTCCAATGTATCTGGCGATACCGTTATATTCTCCGCATCACCGCATACTCTGGCTGTAGGCGTAGGCGTAAGTGACGGAACAGGCTCTGTTGCTGATGGTGTACTTGAAGGCAATGGAACAGGAGTTGTCGGTGTTATGGCAACCGTTGGCACAGGCAGAGCCGCTACCATACACTCACCGGTTACTAACTGTGGATAGCCTGCGGTGGTTGTCTCGTCATAATAACTTGCCGTCAGTATGTCTCCTCCTGCCGCCTGTATGCGTTCATAATCGAGCGTGGAATCCGTACTGATCATGATCGAACCCCTGAATATACCTGTATCTGTCCCCGTCTCCAACATTTTTACCACTGCAATATTAAACTGCGAGGTCTGCACAGAAACCTTCTCCAGAATAGTTTCCGTTTCTTTGTTATCTTCGTTTGATTCCGCATTGTTCAGGGTGATTTCCGCATACTCTCCGGTGCGATATACCGGACTGCCAAATGCAAGCGTCGCGTCAGAACTACTAAAAGAGAGTTTCTTTGTAATTGATGCGGAGGAATACGGACTGTATGCCACCGTAACCGTTCCGCCCTCCATAGTCTTTACCGTGCCGATATTTGACCTGTTTCCTCCATCCGCACCGCCGGTAGCGGTTGTGCCTGTCTTTATGGTTGCCATGAATGTGCCGCTGTCGACGCTGTCTTCGTTCAAATCCAACAAAAGATCGTTTCCTATATAATAATTATCTCCGGTGATTTTTATTGCAGTGGTGAGTATTTCATCCGCCTGAGCATCTGTGTTCCGGTCGCCATCGGCAACGGTGACAATTACCGTATCGCCGGAGAGATAGGCAACCTCTTTGCTCAACGCTAAAACACTTTGCAACCCTGTTGGTGTTGGCACTGGGGTTGGAGATGACGCCGGTGATGGTTGTGGCGTAACGGTTGTAGTTATAGTCGCAATTGCGGTTGCTGTAGGTGTCAACGAAACTTCAGGCACAGGAGACTCTGTTGCCGCTGGGGTGGGTGAAGATACTATCGGGGCAGTTTCAGTAGTAAAATTCCATGAATAATCAGATTCCATCGTTGTCCCTGCCCAGTTTGCTGCCTGCACCTTTGTCGTAACCTTTGCTGTATATTTTGTGCCATACAAGAGGCTTAAGGATGGGGTAAAGGTAATCGTGGCGCCGTTCGAGACCACAGAACCTTCCACATCGCCGCCTTCATAGCTCAGTTTGAAGGATTCCTTCGTAACTGTAGAGCCGTTTACGTACATATTAAAGGTGGCAGATACCTCCGTATTCTCCGACACGCCGGTTGCGCCGCTTGATGGGCTTGTTGAGTTTACGGTGAGTTTCTCTTTTACAGGCTCTCCGCCACCTCCGCCTCCACTGCTACTATTACTGCTTGGTGTAGAGTCGAGCTTAGTGACAAAGACGTCGTAAGAACCTCCGCCATAGGCCGTCGATGTTCCCACGCGTGGAAAGTTAGTGGATGCGGTCTCGCCGGTGATATACGCATAGCCGCTGCCATCTACGGCAATTCCTCGGCCAATATCGTATGCGTTGGCTCCTCCGATGTAGGTGGAGTATACAATTGTTATGGGGGTCTCTGTGCCAAGCCTGGCGAAATATACATCAGCAGTACTTGTACCAGTATCACTTTTTCCTGTCGTTGTCCCGACGATGGGAAAGTCAATGGATCTGGCCTCGCCGGTAATATATGCAGAACCAGCGCTATCCACAGCGATCCCATAACCTTGATCAAACGCACTTCCCCCGATGTAGGTAGAATAGATAAATTTCAAGGGGGAGGTATCGGTACCGAGCTTGGTGACAAAGACATCAGGATCACTCGTGCCATTATTTTTGCCAGTCGTTGTCCCCACTACGGGAAAGTTGTTGGAGTAGGTAAATCCGGTGACGTATGCAGAACCAGAGCCATCCACGGCAATTGCATTGCCATTCTCGTCCTGAGATCCTCCCAGGTAGGTGGAGTATACTATCTGCAGGTTTGATGTGTCTGTGCCAAGCTTGGCAACAAAGGCTTCGACACCGCCTGAACTTGCCGTCGTTGTCCCCACGCGAGGAAAGTTTCCAGACTGGGTAAACCCAGTGATATATGCAGAGCCGGAACCATCCACGGCAATGCCAGCACCACTATCATTACCACTTCCCCCGATATAGGTGGAGTATGCGATACTTGCACCCGATGTGCCGAGCTTGGTGACAAAGACATCAAAAGTACCTCCGCCATAGGCCGTCGTTGTCCCAATGATGGGAAAGTTGTCATTGATGCGTGATTGGGTTTGTCCAGTGATATATGCATAGCCAGCACTATCCACGGCTATTCCATAACCACGATCAGTCTGCGTTCCTCCTATTAAAGTGGAATATTCGATGCTTGCGCCCGATGTGCCAAGCTTGGTGACAAAGGCATCAGAAGAACCTCCGCCATAGGCCGTTGTCGTTCCCACACGGGGAAAGCTGCCGTCACTGGTATCCCCGGTGATATATGCAGAGCCGGAGCTATCCACAGCAATTCCATAACCACGATCAGTTTGAGTTCCCCCGATGTAAGTGGAGTATACGATGCTTGCACCCGATGTGCCGAGCTTGATAACAAAGGCGTCCTCACTACCTCCACCATAAGGCGTATTTGTCCCCACAAGGGGAAAGCCGGTGGAGGTAGTCCTGCCAGTGATATAAGCAGCGCCAGAACTATCCACTGCAATGCCATTGCCATAATCACTACTACTACTCCCGATATAAGTAGAGTAATAAAGGGTGGGGTCAATGATAAGGGTGCTGGCTGTGTCGTAGGGGGCAACATGGAAGGCGTAGATGAATTTACGATTTACAATTTGGGATGGCTTGTCATCAAGTTCCGAACCCACGAAAACGGCAGGCAATATCCTCCCTGCGTCCGGGTTTGTTTCATGTTTTTCCGGGAAGCCGGGGCAAACGTCTGTTTTTTCCACCCCCTGCACCCCCGCCAGCGGGGAACAATGTAAGACATTTGCCAGCGGAGAATAAAGGATGGCACACTTCAATGGGGTGCAATGGGAAGTATCCACCGCAGACGGGTATGTATTTGTCCCCCTTTGGAGGGGGTCTTGGGGAGGACTCCTTTGCGGATTCAAGTTTACAACTTGAACCCCATCGTTTATATCGTCTAAAACTTTCTCCACTGTATACGCGCCAGGATTTAATACATTCATGGGTTCAGACTGTAAACCCAATGTCATTAAGTTACGGGTTATTTGATGAGAACAACCCCCTTTCTCTCCCTTTTTTAAGGGAGACTTTTGCAGCAAGTAGCTTAAGTTAATGCCATTGGGCTGCAAACCTGAACCAGCAGGAGAATCCGCATCATGCAACACGAACCTTCCCTTCACCTCCACCCGTTTCCCCTCTATTTCCTGATACACATACGGGCGTTTTTGGATGATCTTTTGTTCGGTGGTTAAACCGCTTGAACTGTTTGAATTGTCTAAACTGGCAGCGTAGGATGGGTCAGGCGAAGCAGACCCATCACAGCCGTTTAATCGGTTTAAACCATATAAACCTGCCTGTTGGGTGCGCTCCGCTTCACCCAACCTACCAAGGATAATCTCCAGGTCGCCGTCCTTATTTATCCGCAAATCTTCTATTCCCTCGTACGCAAATCTGACCTGCGCCGGGTCTGCGCCTGGTCTGACAATAACGTCATACTCCAACTGGCGGTTATTGCCGTAAAATTTTAGGTCAATACCCTTGTATATCTCTTTATAGACGACTGCGCTATAGGTGGGGATATTGGTTCTCCAGTTTTCCGGTTCATTGCCGATAAAATAGTTGATCGTTCCTTCCTGTAATCCTTCCGCAACAATCTCCGGGTGTTTGTTGGCGCCGATGGGAATGAGCCTGATAGTTACAATATCAGAATTGTGGAATGCGGAATCAGAAACTCCGGCATCTTGATTCTCGCCTCTTGCTTCCGGCATCTTGTTTCCTGTATCCTGTCTTCCGCCAATCAGCGACAGATAGACGCCTTCTTCAGTAAAATACATGACATGGCCGCTTCCCGTTTCATAAAATTTAACCTCTTCTCCCATCTGGCCTTCATTTTTGATGAAATAGAGGGGCAATTTACTGTAAGACTCGCGTATAATTGAAGTGTCTTTGCCGTTTCCCTGCATGCATATAGTATTGTTACAGGAAGATAATACTTGATCATTACCGGTTTTGATGTTTTCCTGAATACGGTGAGTCGCTGTGTTAGGAAGCAAAGGGTGTCCGTTTATCGTAAATACCGTTTTGCTATATTCCCCAGAATCCCACTCATACAGCTCCGATATATCTGATTCCATTCCAAACCCGGCATCTGCATACGCCCATAATGCCATACATGCAAAAATCAATGTACACCATAAACGTATCACCATGTTCAACCTACCCCCCCCTTTTTTTATAAAAACTTTGCAATTCAGCCTTTTACAAAGTATCACACAACGCTGCTGCTGCTGCTGAATATAATCATGAGCGAATGTTGCCAAAATCTGAAAAACCGTACTCAATCATTACCAATAAGGAGACAAGATTAAACACGGCATCCGGCAATTTTTACAAAGAATTGTCGGGTTTAAATTTTAAAATATATACTATAGTATGCCAAAAAAAGAAACGAAAAAAGTATGATATATTGAATTATGATACACTGCCATGACATCGGTGAAACTATTCTATGTTTCTTCATTAGATAGTCTAATTTAACCAAAAAAAGGTTGTAAGGATTAAAAAAAGTTGCAAAATTAATACGTTTAAGTGAAAATGCAAGTATTCACCAAAACATGAGAGCAAAAAATGAAGTAAGGATTGAAGATTTTTTACCCTTATAATCATTTGCTCGCTTTCAAATTTAAAAATCTTTACACCCTTCAGACAATTATGATTTATTTAGACAACGCTGCAACAAGTTACCCAAAACCAGAAATTGTTTATACCTCCATGGATACCTTTTACAGGACGATGGGGGCAAATCCCGGCCGTTCAGGGCACAGGATGGCGGTAACTGTCGAAAGAGAAATAGAAAATACCCGAAAAGTAATCGCTGACTTTTTTTCCATAAAAAATCCGAACAGATTCGTTTTTACCTTTAACGCAACAGATGCAATAAACATGGGCATTAAAGGCTTGCTCAAAACTGGCGACCATGCCATTACCACCTATATGGAACACAACGCCGTATCCCGTGCATTAAACGGATTGGAAAAAGACAAAACAATAACCGTAACAAAAGTTAAAAATTCTTCTGATGGGTTTATTGATCCCGGAGACATTAAAAACGCTATTACACATAAGACGCGTTTAATCGTCCTCTCCCATGCGCCAAACGTTCTTGGCACCATTCAACCAATAAAAGAAATCGGCCTGATTGCCAAAGAACGAGGGATCGTATTTATGGTAGATGCAGCGCAAACTGCAGGCGTATGTGAAATTAACGTAACTGAATGCAATATTGATATGCTTGCGTTTACGGGGCACAAAGGCCCCTTTGGCCCGACGGGAACGGGAGGTCTTTATGTTCATGAACGTCTCCTGCTCAAACCCTGGAGGGAAGGAGGCACAGGATTTGAGCCTGCTTCCTTATCACAACCGGAAGAAATGCCATTCCGGATGGAAAGCGGCACGCCGAATACGGTGGGCATTGTAGGCTTAAAGGCAGGAATTGAATATATTCAGTCAAAGGGAACACATGCAATCAGAGCGCATGAACAGAAATTACTTCAAAAAATAATTAACGCGTTGCAAGGCAACGAACGATTTATTCTTTATGGAACAAAAGACATTTCAAGGAAAGTAGGAATACTTTCAATAAATATTAAGGGATACACTGCCGCGGAAGTGGGTGCAATATTGGATCAGTCATTCACTATTGCCGTGAGGCCGGGTCTTCATTGCGCGCCGTTTATGCACCAGCAAATGGGCACGTATCCCGATGGCACCGTAAGGATCAGTCCCGGTCTTTTCAATACTGAAGAAGAAATAGACATATTGATTTCTGCCCTGAATAACATTGCAAATGAAGCAATTCATTAAATAATATTTAATACATTCATATTTAATTGGCAAATTCATTATGAATAGAGAACTCCATGCCGTTACCGGAGCTTTTGGATTTTCCGGAAAATATATCGCAGGGAATTTATTGGAACGCGGCCACAAGGTCATCACTCTGACCAATTCTCTGCATTTAGCGAATCCCTTCGGTGAAAGAGTAAAGGCGTATCCTTTTCATTTTGAAGAACCGGACAAGCTTGAGGAATCACTGAGAGGTGTTTCAGTACTTTACAATACATACTGGGTTCGTTTTAATTACAAAACCTTTAATTACTCCTCTGCGGTAGAGAATACTTTTACCCTGTTCGAAGCGGCAAAACGAGCGGGAGTAAAAAGGATCGTACACACCAGCATAACGAACCCTTCCGAAAATTCACCGTATGAATATTTCCGGGATAAGGCAATAATCGAAAAAAGGCTTGTAGAATCAGGCATTTCCTATGCCATTTTAAGACCGGCGGTATTGTTTGGCAAAGAAGGCATTTTAATCAATAATATTGCATGGGCATTGCGAAAATTTCCTTTTTTTAGCATATTCGGAGATGGCAACTATCGGTTACAACCGATCTACGTGGATGATTTTGCGAAACTGGCGGCAGAAGAAGGGGAAAAAAACAAAAACATCATAATTAACGCTATCGGCCCGGAAACATTCTCCTATCGTGGATTAGTTGCGGAAATCGGCAATATTATCGGGAAAAAACGACCTTTCGTTTCTGTCCCGCCATTCATCGGATATTACCTTGGGTTAATTATCGGTGAATTTGTCCATGATGTCATGATAACAAAAGATGAAATTAAAGGGCTTATGGATGATATACTTTATGTTGATGCGCCTCCGGCAGGCAACACGAAATTAACGGAATGGGCGAAAGAAAATGCCACTACGCTTGGGGTGCATTATGAAAGTGAGCTTGCAAGAAGGAGAATATAGTATCCACAGCCCTATTTTTCTTGTTTTTCGCTATTTTTTATATTCAACCTTCTAATAAATTCTTCAATAATAATTTGGTATAATTTATCGCCTAAGCATTCATCTTCAACACCAACCTCAATCGTCGGATTATCATTTATCTCCATAACCAGCAAACCTTTGTCTGTTTGCTTTAAATCTACTCCATACAATCCGTCACCTATCAAATTTGCAGCCTTGACGGCAATGTAAATAATGTCCTGCGGAACGTCTTCGACGTGAAATGTTTTATAGTCGCCACCCGTAAAACGGCCATCAGGGCCATGTTGTATAATTTGCCAATGTCTTTTTGACATAAAATACTGGCAGGCATAGATTGGAACACGATTCAAAATACCTATACGCCAGTCAAAAGGTGTATATAAGAATTCCTGTGCCAGTATAAGGTCGGATTCTTCAAACAGACGGCTTGTTATTTCCTTTAATTCTTCAGGATTATCCGCTTTCACCACTCCCTTTGAAAACGAACTATCCGGTATTTTCAAAACAATCGGATAAGAAAATTTTAACTCGAGGGTTTTTATTATTCTGTTGATATCTTTTTTTTGCAGCAATACCGTTTTAGGGACAGGCACTTTGTTGGCAGAGAGTAATTCGAAGAGATACACCTTGTTTGTACATTTTACGATCGAATCAGGATCATCGATTACAACCATGCCTTCATTCTCGGCTTTTTTCGCAAACCGGAATGTATGGTGATTAATCCTTGTGGTCTCACGAATAAACAATGCATCATATTCCGCAATTTTCGAATAATCTTTTTTTTCAATTAAGTCCACGTTAACATCGAGTTTTTTCCCTATTTTGATAAATTTCTGAAGAGAGCGTTTATTGGAAGGCGGCAGTTGTTCCGTCGGGTTGTATAAAATTGCAAGATCATACTTTTCTTTGCTTTTTATTTTGGGGGTTTGCCAGCGTTTTGTCAGATAGTCATTGAATGCGTGAAAAAAAATAGGTTCCTGTTCCGGCGTGAGATTATGAACACACGCGGGTTTAATCGCATATATATTCCACTTTCCCTGGAAGCGAAATTCTACTTTAAGAATCGGACATCGAAACATGTCGAATAATTGCCGCGCAAGTTCCTGCAAGTCATTTTCTTTACATTGCCCGAAATATATCATGTAATCAAAGGAATTGGACGTTTCATGCAAACTTTTTGTTCTTTCTTTTAAGCTTTTCTGAATTGATACGTCGAGGTCTTCAACGTTGAGGCTGTATATGGATTTGCTGCTCAAATCATTAATCGTTTTTACGGAAGGAATTACTTTATGCCGTCGTGCTTCTGCCAGAAGCGAACAATAATAACCGAGACTAAGGTATCGGTAGCTGCGGCATAAATTAACAATTTTTATATCCTTTATTTTCAAATATTCCTGGTGGGCAACATAATCTTTTGCAGTAACAACTAACGCATCAGGATAATGCGGTTTCCAATCCTTATAATTTTCCACTAACACTATATGAGTTGCCATATATTATTTATCGCAATTTATTGAGTTTTCTAAAGTAAATTTTATCTATTAATAATTTCACGGTATATTTCTCAAATATAACCTATCAGGAGAACGTCTCCGGCTTTTTCTTTTTTACGATTATTACCGACTTTTGTCCTGATTTTCCGTATTTTGCCATACGTTCAAAATCTTTTTTCAATATGGGCATATTGATACAATCCGTTTCCGATTTATAAACCTCCACATCTACAAACGGATCATGCACATAAATATATTTTTCATCATACCCCGTCACAACGATCCAATGAGGAAATTTTTCATGATATATTCGGTACGAACTTATCAGCACAATGGGAATGTGCCCCGTGTCAAACTTTTCCTGAATTTCGGATACGCTTAATGTTTTGTATTTTAATTCAATAGGCAATTGACGAAGTTCTTCAAGAAAATCTTCCTGGACAAGCCGAATCACTTCCTTTTTCTCCGAACTCCTTACCGAATCAATAAAAAACGCACTGCTTTCGTTCACATAGACTTCAACATCAAAACCCCTTCGGTAAGCGGATAACGCAAGGCCGTATGGCCCGCAACCACCATACCCTGACGTCATGAATATAGTTGTAGATTCACGCCAAATCCTTAACTCCATCTGGCGGTTTATTTCTGTCTCCGGCTCCAAGGCCTTCATTGCCATCATCAACACGGAAGGACCACAGGTAAAATCCAATGTCTGCCGGTAATAAGGAACATTTACCATTTCAAGCCCAAGATGAGGCGCTAAAAGCTTTTCAAAGCGAACAGCATCCATATGATCTTCATAATAATCCGCAATAATACCCATTGGCTTAAATTCGTTTTTTTTGTAAAATTGTATTGCGTCGTAATTATCTTTTCTTACTTCAAGCCTCATTGAAACACAATCGTTATCTTGTGCAGCCTGTTCAGAGGCAAGCAATAGATGTTTGCCAATTCCCTGATTTCTATGGTCAGGATCAACCGCTAATGAATAAAGTCGGGCGAGTGATGTGCCGGTATTGAAGAGTATGATTGAATAGCCTCTCATTGTGCTATTCACTATATCCGCGAGAGTTATGGCATTTGCTTTTGTCAGGAGATACCGAAAATTCCTGCGCGACAACCTGTCTGTTGCAAAACTCCTATTTTCCAGTTTTTCCAGATCATCTAAATGTTCTGTTGTAATCTCTTGAATCATGTAAAAACAGTTTATCCTCAAACTGTATAAAAAACAAAAAAAATGTACAGACTGTACATACAATAAAAATCTAGTAAATGTTCTATTAATAGGTATCCCTTTAGAGAAAGTCAGATGGGAGACAATTTTTTATTACCGATTGAATCTTTATAAATTGTTTTATATCCACTATCTACAAAAAAGTAAAGTAATAATTATTTTTCTATAAGAACTGTTTACATAATGAGTTAAGAACTGTTCTTTAAAAAATCGTCAAAAAATCAATATTACCACTTATTTTCTCTTTAACTCATATCTTTCAATCACACCGGCTCCAACGCAGTCGCCCCACACGTTTACCGTGGTGCGAAATCTGTCTAAAAGCCAATCAATTGTCAGAATCAGTCCAATTCCTTCAATGGGCAAACCAACAGCCTTGAGGACTATCACCATAGTAATTAATCCCGCTTCAGGAATCCCCGCTGCGCCTATAGATGCAAGTGTTGCCGTAACAAAAATAATGATTTGCATTGCAGGCGTCATGGTTATTCCATAAACCTGTGCAATAAATATTGCGGTAACCGCTTCGTAAAGCGCAGTTCCATCCATATTGATTGTTGCGCCTAATGGGAGAACAAAGCTTGCCGTTCTGTTGGTAATTTTGTTTTTTTCCTCCGCACATTGCATCGTAAGAGGGAGGGTTGCAGAACTGGACGCCGTAGAGAATGCATTTAACAAAGCGGCACTCATCCCTTTTCCGTAAACTACAGGATTTCTCTTCCCGAATATTTTAAGTATTAAAGGCAATACTATAAACCCATGAATGGCAAGACCGATCAAAACCGTAAAAGAATATTTCCCCAATAACCATAGTTCCGGAATAAACCCACTAAATCCCCCGGCTTTTCCAACCCTGGAAGAAATCAACCCAAAAATACCTAAGGGAGCAATAAACAGAATCCAGTGCACTATTTTCATAACCGCATCGTTGAGAATAGAAATAACATTAATCGCAGATTGCGCCTTTGTCCCTAATGAGGACAAAGCAAGACCAATTAATATCGAAAAAACAATTAAGGGAAGAATCTCCATCTGCACCATAGCGGCAAAAATATTCTGAGGAAGCATCCCCTGTTTCCCGCTTTCCCTGTCACCTGTTACCATTTGCTTAAAGACGTCTCCCATAGTATTTTCTTCATATTTTTCATTATGAGGGTTCTTTCTCCATTCGTTATCTCGTATACGGGCCGAGTAAGAATTTTTCTCTTGTGCGGTGAGATGCGGGTCAGGATGGTTTTCGCGGGCAGGCAACCCTTTTCCCGGCTGAATAATGTTTACCATGACGATTCCAAGCAATACGGCAATGCCGGTAGTTGCCATATAATAAACGAGCGTACGCCAACCAATTGTTCCAAGGCTGCGAAGGTCGCCGAGATTGGTAATCCCAACAATAAGCGACAAGACAACAATTGGAATCACGAGCATCATCAATGCGTTGATGAATATTTCTCCCAGAAGGGAAAATTTAACTGTTATCCCGGGAATGAATCCCCCCGTTAGTATACCTACGACAACTGCAATAATAATACATAGTATTGTTCTTGAATGATTGTTTGTTGCTTTTGTCTGCAAAGGAGCATATTCAGGGGTTGAATGGTTTTGTGTCATAGATATTATGGAATTGTTTTGTTCAAATATTTTCCTGTGATAAAGCGGCAGGGTAAAATGTCACTACATCGCCAACAGCTATTTTCCCCCCTTTTATCACACTGCATTTGACCCCGCAACGCCAATGCGTGTCCAGTGAATCCATTAATCCCTGCGCAATCTCATCCATACGCCGGCAGGGCGTTGTTTTTCCGTTTATCTTCAGAACAACATCGCCTATGCGCAAAACAGAATCCATGGTATCAATGAGGGATATTCCCTCTATAAGCAAATTTGCCCTCCTGCTGGTCCATGGCAATTTCACTTGTATTTGAGCGCATGCTTCATCCCATGCTTCACGCGCCAGCACCGTAATCTGTCTTTTCTTTATACTTCCCTTATAATCATTCTCAATGCCATTATGAATGGTAACATACGCATCCTCGACAAGAATCATTGGTTCGCGTGAGGCTCTTTTTATGGCAATACCAAGTAATTTTCCCTTCATATTTTTCATAAATCCCGTATCTCACTATACAACGCATTTTAAACAGCGCCAGATCCGGCAATGTCCAATTGAATTTTAAAAGCAGCCCCTTTCCCTTCTTCACTTTCAACCCAAATGCAGCCACCCTGGGCTTCAACTGCAATTTTGCAGAATGCCAGACCCAGTCCAAATCCATACTTCCTTTTCCCCGCAACGTCATCGATTTGAAAAAACTTTTCGAATATTTTTTCTCTGTAATCTTTCGGAATACCGATCCCGTCATCGGCAATGCAGAGAATTGTTTTGCCATTATGACATTTTACCGATACGTCTATTCTTGTTTCAGCATATCGCAGTGCGTTTACAAATAAATTCTGTAATATTCGCGAAAGAAGTTCATTGTCTGCATACACCATCGCCGAATCCGATTCGGGATCAACAGAAATTGTTATTTTTTTCTTCGAAGCGATAGGAATGTACCGTTCACTCATATATCGCGCAAAATCCAACAAGTTCAATTCCATATACGATACCGGCATCTCACCTGCCTCGATCTTTGATACATCCAGAATTCCCTTAATGAGGGTTGACATTTCTTCTGTAGATTCATATATACTCTATATCTTTACAAATCCTTTCTTTGTCAAGGCATCCTTTGTTAATATTGGATTGTATGAGCTGCGCATATCCCATAATTGTTGTGACATTATTACGCAGATCATGAACAATCATGTGAACCATGGCATCCCTGGCTTGTTCCAGTTTTTTTAGTTCGTGATAACTTCTTTCCAGCTTCTCATGTAATTTTTTTTCATTATCCCGTAATAATTTTTTTTCAAGACAAGAGCCAATCCTGGCTTTTAGCAATGTTGGATTGAATGGTTTTACCAGATAATCATCTGCTCCTTTTTCGATACAACGAACAACACTATCTATCTCATCAACTGCTGATATCACAATAACCGGGATATGACGCAAATTTTTATCCTTCTTTAAAAGGCCAAGAACTTCGTAACCATTCAATTCCGGCATCAATATATCCAGTAAAATAAGATCGGGTAATCGTTTCTCAATCATCATCATGGCACTCTTGCCATTTTCCGCCAAAAACGGAGCATGGCCAAGCCCAAGGACAAGCCCGTTTAACACATTACGGTTTATTTCATTATCGTCTACGATGAGAATCTTTGAAGCATTTGCCATGTAATTCCATCTCCATAATTTAATCAATCAGGAATTTATATTTTTATGCTCAGCATTCAGATACTTACCTATAAGGGCATACAGTTCATTTATACGTATCGGTTTCGCAATATGAGCGTCACATCCCGCTTCTATTTGCTTTTTAATAGCCTCATCGCCAGTGCTCGCAGTCAAAGCGATAATCGGCACATCTGCAATACCGGCAGTTGCCCTCAACATCTTTGTGGCTTCAATGCCATCCATGACCGGCATCATCATATCCATCAAAATCAATTCCGGCTTTTCTTTTATTGCAATCTCCAGCGCTTCTTTGCCATTCCTCGCAACCGTTATTTTATGATTATGAATTTTTAACATGTCAATAAGCATTGACAGATTTACCTCATTGTCTTCAACAACCAGAATACGTTTTCCATCCGATACATTGTTTTCTTTTTTATCTTCCTTTTCAAAAACAATCCCTTTTTCTCTACAGATATTTTTTTTCGGAAGAGTGAACCAAAAACAACTTCCTTTTCCCGGACTGCTTACTACCCCAATATTCCCTCCGTGCAGTTCAACCAGCCTTTTTGTTAAAGCCAAACCAATTCCTGTGCCGCCTAATTGTTCATCTCTTACCCGGTCCGCCTGATAAAATTCTGAAAATATTTTATCGATATCTTTTTCCTCAATTCCTATGCCCGTATCGGCAACCTCCACCCTTATTTCCGAATCTGATTTCCGGAAAACCTCAATATCAACTTTACCGCCTTCCGGCGTATATTTACAGGCATTTGACAAAAGGTTAAACATAATCTGTTTACACTTTCTGCGATCTCCGACGATCACCGATATATTTTTATCAACAGCAATATTCACCGTAATCTTCTTTTTGTTGAATTGCGTGCCTATCATAGCAACGGTCGCGTCAACAAATTCATCGGGAGAAATTTCATCTAACTCAAGCTCCATCGCGCCCGCATCAATTTTTGACACGTCAAGAATATCGTTTATGAGCAAGAGCAGATGTTTTCCGCAATCATTTATCTGTTTCACGTATTCCATCTGTTTGTTATTAAGCTCGCCAAAATACTTTCCCATTAAGATATCGGCAAGGCCCAAAATGCCGTTCAGCGGAGTGCGCAATTCATGACTCATCGTGGAAAGAAATTTACTTTTTGCCTTATTTGACTCCAAAAGAAGGAGATTCGCAGCCTCTGTTTTTTTCAGTGATTCACGTAATTCCCGGGAGCGATGTTTCAATATGTTTTGCTTTTCTTCCAATTCGTGCTCAAAATATTTACGTTCGGTAATATCAAGCGCAACATATACTATCCCTTCCATATTCCCCAGGGTATCCATCATTACAGAACAGGAACACAGCACGGGAATTTCTCTTCCATCTTTTGTTATAAATATTTTCTCAACATTGCTGACAGAACCTTTTTCCAGAAGCGCATGTATTCCCTGCTCATCGCCTAAAAAACCATTATTCACACAAGTATTTCTGCCAAAAATTATTTCTATGGGCTTCCCCAATAACTCTTCTTCGCGGTAGCCAAGAAGGTTCAACGTGGTTTTATTTACCGTTTTAATAATCCCATCATCCCGCGCAACGAGCATACAATCCATCATATTATTAATAATATTATCCACGTAATCTCTGGAAACAGTGGTTTGCAGCAGATTCTCCGTCATTTTATTAAATGCGTCAGATAATAGCCCGATTTCATCTTTCGTCTTTATATCAACTTTTTTCTCCAGATTTCCCTTAGAAATCATTTCTGTCGCATTCACTAATTTTTTAATAGGAATGCCAAGTATCCGCTTCAACAACCAATAAATAGTTAAAGACATCACAACAACAACAAAGAGAATGCTCGCAATAATTATTATTTTTTCTCTCGATACTTTTCTATTTAGTTCCCCCACCGATACCCCAAGGTATATTTTCCCAATCTCCTCGGCAGTTTCTTCCGAAACGCCCAACAACAATTCTTCATTCGCGTCTTTTGCGAATTTTCTTGCCACAATAGCCGCCCTGAATTCATTTATTGGTACATCATTTACCGTTCCTTCTTCATAAAACGTATCTGCATTGCTATCTTCTATCCGGCAGTACACTATATCTTTATTTGATAATACCCCTTTTACCAGTTTGGCAATCGCTTCTTTATCTTTAATCATCAATGGATATTCGCTTAAAAGAGAAAAATTATTCATCAATATTGCCACCCGTTCAGTCAACTCATGGTTGAGAAAACGAATCTGATAGCTGATAAAATAATATCCAATGGCCATGCTAAAAAACAGTATGATGCCTAAAACAAGCAATATTATTTTTGTGTAAAGCCCCCATCTCATTTTCCGAACACCTCTCGTGATTCATTCACGATTTGCCTTGACAATTTGATTCCCAATCTTTCCGCTACAAACAAATTTACAGAATAATCGACCTTCCTTGGTGATTCGGCCGGTATCGTGTCGGGACTTTTTCCCCTTAGTATTTCCATTGCAATTTGAGCCGCCTGTTTCCCCGCCTCGTAATAGTTGCTTTCAAAAGAAATCAACGCCCCGGCTTTCGTATACGGAGAGGACAATCCGATTACCGGTATTTTTTCCCTTAATGCTTCAGACAACAGATATTTTATCGATTCGGGAATATATACGGTGGTATCAGGGATCATCATAAAACAGTCTATATTCCACACCATTGACTTAAAGGCATCGACAAATTCTTCCTCAGATTCAATCTCTTTGGCAACTGAAACTAATCCCAAATCTTCGCATCCCTTCTTAAATTCGTTATAAAACGGCAGGGAATTTTTTGAATATATCATCCCTATTCGTTTCACTTTCTTTAAAACATCTATGGTATTTTTCAGCTTAACAATAACAGGCACGTCCATGGTAACGCCTGTAATATTCGTATTACTGATTCTCTCCGGTTTGAGAATCATTGAAAAAACAACCGGGAGATCGATTATCTTTTCACTTACCTGATGAGACGATTGCGGGCCTATGCTAAATATCAAATTTGTTTTATTGACGCTGAATTGTTGGATGATGTCATCAATCGGTTGTTTCTTCATGTTGTACTTGAAATAATCCACAGATATCCCGTTCTCTCCCAAATAATCTCTAAACCCCTCCCATGTTTTCTGATACGGTTCTATATCCGATGAAAAAATAACCGACACATTGGCATGAGTAGATGCAATACACCATGATGAACACACGCCAAATATCAGAAATATGGCGGTGTGTCTTATAATAAAGCATACATATTTTCTAAACGAAATTATATCCTTTGCCATATGTATTTTTTATCTTAATTAACCATTCGTTTCCGTTCAAAGCGAAAACCTCCCTGCTCTGTCCACCACTCACTGCCATTTCCGTCATCAAAATCATCACGATTAAAATATTTTGCATAGGTACGAAAATAAACATCTTCTCCCAATTTGCCTCCGTACCTCAGATTTCCAAAACCTCTCTCCCGATCTCCCGCCCCGCCGGAAACCAAACCTCCCTGCGTCTTTTTCGCAGATTTCGTGACAATGTTAATCACTCCATTTACGGCATTTGCTCCCCACAGTGTGCCGCCAGGCCCACGGACAATTTCAATTCGTTCTATATCCTCAAGCAAGGTATCCTGCACATCCCAGTATACTCCTGAAAAAAGCGGGGTATAAACACTGCGCCCGTCAATCATTACCAACAGCATATTCGCGAACCTTCCGTTAAAACCCCTGGAACTGATCGCCCATCTGTTTGTATCTATTTGCGCAACATTCAATCCCGGAACCATACGCAAAAGCTCAGGAATGGTAGTAACCCCGGAACGACGAATATCTTCTTCCGTAATCTCAGTTTTCATCACTTCAGATTTCGCGTTAACGGCACAGAAAAAGCCCATAATAACTGCTATAATCACTCCGTACAGAAGAACCACTTTCTTCATTTCATAATATCTCTTACATTGGTATTTAAAACTGCCATGTAACCTTCATATAAAAACTACGAGGGACGTCGCTGCTCATTACATCATCAGCAGTAAATTCTTTATGTTCATCCTCGAGAAGATTTAACGCTGAAAGGCTTAATTCAAGGTCTTTTCTCGGATGCCAGCCCAAACGCATATCAAAGCGGGTATAGCTTGGGACATCCAATTTGTGCAACCTTGATACATAATATAATGATGTGTCATACTCTAAATTATACGGCAGATTAAGGAGAGAGCGTATTTGAAACTGATGTTCGGGATTGCTTCCCTCGTATTTGCCTTCAGAGTCCTCATCGCTGCTGTCAGAATCCGTTTCCATCTCCATTTGAAGAAATGTATAACCTGGATTTAATCGCCATGTTTTTGATACTTTCCAATTTGCCGATAACTCAACACCATACGTATTGCCGTCAATCTTATTGTTCATTTCCAGCGGAATCGTCTGATAAAAATAGGGATCGTATTCAAAATACGGAATGCCGGATTCAAGGCTTATCAGGTCATCATAACTATTATAAAAGGTCGCGACATCAACTGACAGATTTGGCAATAATTCATGACGATATCCAATCTCATATGCCAGCAAATTTTCCGCTTCCAAATCCTGATTCCCGAAAATTGACAACGCGCTCGCAAGCTCTTCACTACTGATTACGGCAGTATTTATTTTAATGTCTTCGTATGAACGGGAAGGAGTATGCACCGCACGCGACACAGCGCCCCAAACTGCATTCTGAGGCAGCATTTTCCATAAAATTCTGGCAGAAGGCTGAATTTCAAAACCGCTGTAATCATTTTCCTCAAATTTTGACCCTACGGTTAAATTCAGGTTTTCTCTGAGTTTAATTTCATCTTGCAGAAATACGCTGAAAATATGCGACTGGCGATTGTCAGGATCAAAGGAAACAGTAAAACTGTCATCCAAATCATCCCTGATAAAACGATACCCCGTCCCCCATGTAATTTCCTGATAGTCGCCAAAGGGAAAACGGTATTGAAAATCAATATCGTAAGTATAGATCCGCTGATCTAACACGTCTTCATCGCGCTCTGTGCCATCAAAATATGTTTGTAAAATATAATTGGAATCTTTTGACAATTGATGCTGCCAGCGTAACAATATATTGCCGCCGCTATAATCTACGGTATCTTCATTTTCAAAAGTGCCCGGGGGAAATAAAGACGATGTAAATACAGTCTCATCCGCGTCGCCATCATAAAAATCTCCTAATACAGCAAACGCGTCTTTTTCTGAAATATTCCAATCAAACCGAAACCCTCCGCGTTGTGCCTCCCACTGATCATTTCCGTCCTCAAAATTATCCCTGTCAAAATATTTCGCATATGCACGGAAATATACATTCTCGTCGATATTACCACCATAGCGAACAGCGCCAAAACCTCGTTCCTGATCTCCCGTTCCCGCAGTCACCAAACCACCCTGAGTGTTTTTCGCTGATTTTGTAATAATATTTATCACGCCATTTACCGCATTGGCGCCCCACAATGTTCCTCCGGGACCCCGCACAACCTCGATACGTTCAATATCTTCAATCACAGTGTCTTGTACATCCCAATATACCCCGGAAAAAAGAGGAGTATACACACTGCGCCCATCAATCATTACCAATAACATATTCGCAAATCTACCGTTAAAACCCCTAGAACTAATTGCCCATTTGTTCGCATCAATCTGCGCGACATTTAAACCCGGCACCATACGCAGTAATTCGGGAATTGTCGTAACACCTGAACGGCGAATATCTTCTTCCGTAATAACATACGTGGCAGATGCTGTCTCTGATTGTTTCTGCTCCTTTCTCGCGGCGGTTATTACTACCGGTACTTCCATAAAGAATAATTCTTCCGCCGTCATTTCCACTTCATTGTTTAAAGACATACCCTCGGCGCCATAGCAAAAATACGCTGCCAATACATGGAGAATCAATAATACATATATCTTTCTTTTGACTATACCCATGCTAAATTTACCTATCTATAAAGTTTATGAATCCCTTATACCGTTCATTTAATTCATGGAACTGTGAGAACCATGCATACGAATAGTTTCTTTTTTTTCTTTTTATTTCGATAAAAATATTTTTATGTTAAAGTTATAAACCTATGAAATAATTAAAGTTATTATACATAATAAAATTATAATATACAGTATTTTTTGGAAATATTTATTATCAAAATACAGTTTTTATGTCATTTCTATTGATGTAATATTTTACTTTTTTAATTAACTAATGGTTACAGTTTAACGTTTCAAAATATCGCTAGATATTGTCTCTAAAAATGATTTGACTTTACTTAACTCTTTTTATAATCTTGATAAAAACTTCTTTTATGTTATTTATTTTTCCAATTTATTTTTCTCCTAAAAAAGACAAATGGGACTGATTGTTCAAAAATTTGGTGGTACTTCGGTTGCGAATGCCGAACGCATAAAGGCCGCTGCCAAGCGAATTATAGAGACCTATGATGCTGGAAATAAGGTAATAGTTGTTGTTTCTGCGAGGGGACAAACAACCGATGAATTAATCGAACTCGCGAATGAAATTACCGATAAGCCCTCAACACGCGAAATGGACATGTTATTGTCAACAGGCGAACAAGTTTCTATCGCCCTTGTGGCTATGGCAATTCATGCGCTTGGATATCCTGCGATATCATTTACCGGAGGTCAGGTCGGCATTGTAACAGATAGTTTTCATACAAAAGCACGCATTCGTAATATTAATACGGAAAGGGTCCGCAAAGAATTGGATAATGGCACTATTGTTATAGTTGCCGGATTTCAGGGTATTGATGCAAATGAAAATATTACTACTCTTGGAAGAGGCGGCTCTGATACAACGGCCGTGGCCCTGGCTTCTATAATGGGTGCGGACAGATGTGATATTTTTACCGATGTTGACGGGATTTATACTGCCGATCCGAGAAAAGTGCCCGATGCAAGAAAACTTAATAAAGTTTCTTACGATGAAATTTTAGAGCTTGCAAGCCTGGGAGCACAGGTAATGCATTCTCGCTCTATAGAATTTGCAAAAAAATACAATGTGCCTTTATATGTTCGCTCAAGTTTTAATAACTCAGAAGGAACATTGATCTGTAAGGAGGTTGATGATATGGAAGATATTGTTGTAAGCGGTGCAACCGTCAGTAAAAATGATGCGAAAATTACCATCAGGTCTATTCCTGATGTTCCTGGTCAGGCGGCAAAAATATTTCATGAGATCGCGAAAAAAAATATTAACGTAGACATGATCATTCAAAATACAAGTGTTGAAGGTCGCGCAGATGTAACGTTTACCGTGCCCAGAAGCGATTTAAAAAGCGCGCTTGAAGTTTCAGAAAAGATTAAGAAAGATCTCTGGGCGAAAGAAGTTGTGTACGACGATAAAATTGCCAAACTATCTGTAGTCGGCATAGGTATGCGGAGTCATTGCGGCGTCGCTGAAAAAATGTTCAGTATCCTTGCAGAAGAAAAAATTAACATACAAATGATCAGCACCTCTGAAATCAAAATATCCTGCGTAATTGATGAGGCACACGCCGAACGAGCCTTAAACGCCGTACACAAGATATTCGGGTTAGGCCTCGCTAAAAGCGAAATGGCTGCGAAAGTTTAGCCTTTATTTGTCCGCGCAAGTTTTGGCTGATAGATACAATAGGGCTCTTCTGCCAAATAGTTTCCCGTATCGTAAAAGGCACGAGCCCTGCACCCTTCACATACTTTCTTGTATTCGCAGTCCCCGCACTTGCCCTCTAATAAATCCGGATTACGCAACTTTTCAAACACCGGAGAGTTTTTCCAGATATCAGCAAATTTTTGTTTTTTCACATGTCCCGCCTCAACCGGCAAGTAGCCGCAAGGAAAGACTTCGCCTTTGTGGGAAACAAAACAAACTCCGGTACCCGCCAGGCAGCCCTTTGTCATTGCCGCCATACCATGGGTTTTTGGAGAGATCGTAATCCCTTCCTCTTTTGCCCTTTCCCTCATGATGCGGAAATAATGGGGAGCACATGTGGCCTTTGTCTGAATTTTTGCTTCTTTTGACAAATCGTAGAAGTGATTAAGCACTTCTTCGTATTTGGCAGGATGAAGCATTTGATCATCTGCAATTTGAACCCCGCATCCAACAGGCACCAGCATGAAAACATGCAGTGCGTCAGCGCCAAGTTCCAATGCCAATTTGTAAAGGTCATCAATTTGTTCAACATTATGTTTTGCGATAGTGCAATTTATTTGCATGCTCATCCCTAGTTTTTTCAATCGTTTAAAACCCTCTATTGAACGCTTGAACGAACCCGGTATTTTTCGAAAATTATCATGTGTCTTCTCGTCAGCGCCATCGAAACTGATAGAAACCCTTGCAATGCCCGCATCTACAATCTTTTTTGCGGTATCCTCATCAACAAGCGTACCGTTTGTCGCCATAGCCACGCTAAGCCCTTTGCTTACCGCGTATTTCGCGATATCAAATATATCCGGTCTGAAAAGCGGCTCTCCCCCGCTTAATACGAGAATCGGGTTTCCCGCCTCGACAATAGCATCAACAAACTCAAATGCTTCTTTTGTAGTCATATCATCTTTTGCAAGGGTAGTACTCACATCCAGCCTGCGGCAATGCACGCACTCCAAATTACAGCCGACAGTTGTCTCCCAGAAAACCAAACGCAACTGATTTTTCATATTTTTCATGTATTCCGTTGCGGGTTTGCCGGTAGTATCGTGTTTTATCCGTTCATACGTTTGTCTTATTGTTTCAGGATGACCACCATGACCGTGACCATGAGGCATAGGATGGCCTCCTTTTTGTTTTTGTTCAGTATGCAAAGTGTTTTCCTCCATAGATTCTGAGCATTTATTAAAAAAATCATAAGGATTCTTATTATAAAAGAATACACATCGTTTGGTCAATTAAGAAACAAACTTTTCTTTTGATATGAAATTTACTATCAAAACGCTTGTATACAGGGGAAAAATATCAAATGTTAAAACATTTAAAAATCCCATTACCTCTTTTAAACTTGACAATATATTTTATCATTGATAACATTAGCCCTTATTGTAACTTATATTTAGACAACATATTATAACCAATTGCGTAATGAATAGAATCTATATTTACGATACGACTTTACGTGACGGAAGTCAGGCAGAGGGCGTCTCTTTTTCATTGCAGGACAAATTAGCTATAACTGCAAAGTTAGATGACTTAGGAATAGATTTCATAGAAGGCGGCTACCCTATTGCAAATCCAAAGGATGAAGCGTATTTTAAAGAAGTAAAATCCTTACACTTAAAACATTCTCAGATCGCTTCTTTTGGAAGCACAAGAAAAGTAGGAATACGTACGGAAGAAGATAAAAATATAAAAGCCCTGCTTCTTGCCGAAACCCCTGTAGTGACCATAGTAGGCAAAAGCTGGGATTTTCAGGTTACTAATGTTTTAAAAACAACACTAGACGAAAACATAAAAATGGTGACGGATACTATTTCTTTTTTAAAATCAAAAAACCGCGAGGTTTTTTTTGATGCGGAACATTTTTTTGACGGATTCAAAAGTAATCGTGAATATGCGTTAAAAACTATTAATGAAGCATGGTCAGCAGGCGCAGACGTAATAGTTTTATGCGATACCAATGGCGGGAGTTTACCTAACGAGATTTCAAGCATTGTAGAAGAAGTCAGAAAAAGCAATAAATGCACGTTAAGTATTCATGCCCACAATGATGGAGACCTCGCCATTGCAAACACCCTTATGGCCGTTAACAATGGCGCAAGGCAGGTACAGGGCACAATCAACGGCATTGGCGAAAGATGCGGCAATGCAGATATTTGCTCAGTAATTCCAAACCTGGTTTTAAAGATGGGTTATCACTGCCTGCATGATGGTGGCCTTAAAAAACTGACTGAATTATCACGTTATGTATATGATACGGCGAACCTTTTGTTTCGCTCCAATCAACCCTTTGTCGGATCAAGCGCTTTCGCGCATAAAGGAGGATTGCATGTTAATGCCATGCAAAAAAACAAGGTCACTTACGAACACATTTCTCCAGAATCCGTCGGAAATGAAAGAAAGATATTGATCTCGGAATTATCGGGAAGCTCTACGATTCTTTCCAAAACCGAAAAATTTAATTTAACTCATGATAGCGCTCTTTTGAAGTCGATTCTTGAAGAAGTGCAAAATCTTGAAAATGAAGGATATCAGCTTGAATCCGCTGAAGCTTCCTTTGAATTGCTTGTGAGAAAAAAAACCGGAAAATATAAATCATTTTTCGATCTTGAAGGATTTAGGGTAATCGTTGAAAAAAGAGAAAATAGCTTACCAATAACGGAAGCCACTGTTAAAATAAATGTCAATAATATTCAGGAACATACGGCCAGTGAAGGATCAGGTCCCGTAAATGCTTTAGACACGGCATTACGAAAAGCATTGGAAAGATTTTATCCTATCTTAAAGGATATGAAACTTCTTGACTATAAGGTTCGTGTTATAAATCCCCGAAACGCAACGGCTGCAAAAGTAAGGGTCATTATAGAATCAAAGGATAAAGAAAATGTCTGGAGTACCGTTGGTGTATCTGAAAACCTTATTGAAGCAAGCTGGCAAGCGCTTGTCGATAGCATCGAATATAAACTAATCAAAGAATACGAAGCGAAGCAACTTTGATCCTGCTCCTGCTTGGTAAGACAAACACGTAAAGTCCTCACTTTTTTAAAATACAAATAAGCTCTCAATTATTTTTAAAACATGGAAAACAATTTGCCATCACATTACGATCCAAAAGAAATTGAAGATAAATGGTATCGTTTTTGGGAAGAAAGCGGTTTTTTTCATAGTGAACCAACCTCTCCACAAAAACCGTACACTATCGTTATTCCTCCTCCGAATGTTACTGGTGTCCTCCACATGGGACATGCTCTCAATAATATAATCCAGGATATTTTAATCCGATGGAAAAGGATGCAAGGATTCAACGTCCTTTGGATGCCGGGAACAGATCATGCGGGGATTGCAACACAAAACGTAGTGGAACGACATCTTTCCTCAAAAAATATCAAACGCCAGGATATAGGACGCAAACGTTTTGTTGATGAAGTCTGGCAATGGAAACAACAATACGGCTCAACCATTATTAAACAATTAAAAAAACTCGGAAGCTCCTGTGACTGGCAGAGAGAACGATTTACAATGGATGAAGGTCTTTCTGCTGCAGTAAAAGAGACATTTGTAAGGCTATACAACAAAGGGCTTATTTATAAAGATAAGTATATGGTAAATTGGTGTCCAAGATGCCGCACTGCAATTGCAGACGACGAAGTTGAACATGAAGAGCATGAAGGACATTTATGGCATATCAAATATCCCTTTAAAGATAATCCGCAACAGCACATTGTGGTAGCGACTACAAGACCTGAAACCATGCTCGGAGACGTTGCCGTCGCTGTTAATCCTACGGACGAACGTTATAAAGATTTCATCGGCAAAGTACTTCTATTGCCTATAATAAACAGGGAATTACCTATTGTTGCAGACGACTTTGTCAGTCCTTCTTTCGGCACCGGCGCAGTTAAAGTCACCCCTGCACATGATCCAAATGACTTCGCAATAGGCATGCGGCATAACCTGCCATCAATTGTTGTTATGGATGAAGACGGAACCATGAATGTGAACGCAGGAGATTTCAATGGACAGGACCGTTTTGAGTGCAGAAATACATTAGCAGAAGATTTAAAATTAAGAAAATATATAGATAAAATCATTCCCCACAAACACTCTGTCGGACACTGCTATAGATGCAATACCGTCATTGAGCCATATTTTTCAAACCAATGGTTCGTTAAAATGCGCCCTCTTGCAAATGCCGCAATACAATCAAGCTCGAATAAATTCGTCACTTTTTATCCGGAACGTTGGGAGAAAATATATTTAAGCTGGCTGGACAATGTAAGAGATTGGTGCATATCAAGGCAAATCTGGTGGGGACATCGCATACCTGCCTGGTATTGTGATGACTGTAATGCAATAATAGTTTCGGTTGAAGAACCCAACCGGTGCTCGAAATGCAATGGTTTGCATCTAAAACAGGATGAAGATGTCCTTGATACATGGTTTAGTTCCGCACTCTGGCCATTCTCAACATTAGGCTGGCCGAAAGAAACCCCGGAATTGAAATATTACTACCCTACATCAACCCTTGTTACCGACAGAGGCATTATCTATTTCTGGGTTGCACGCATGGTCATGATGGGAATTGAAATGATGAAGCATGTGCCCTTTTCTCACGTATATATTCACGGAACAATTCTTGATGAACAAGGAAGAAAAATGAGCAAATCATTAGGCAATGGAATTGATCCGCTTCTCATGATCGACCGTTACGGCGCTGATGCAGTGCGCTTCTCAATTATTATACTGACAACGGAAGGGCAGGATGTCAAATTATCCGAAAGCAAATTCGAAATGGGAAGGAATTTTACCAATAAGCTCTGGAATGCGGCACGTTTTATATTTATGAATTTAATCGAAGAAAATCCAGAAACAATGCCGTATGATTCAAATGCGTTACAGTTTGAAGACAAATGGATTCACGGCCGCCTGAATACCTTAATTGATGAATGCACTGCTTCTTTAGACCAATATAAATTTAATGATGCCGCTATGAAAATGTATGATTTTACCTGGCATACATTTTGTGACTGGTATCTGGAAATTGTTAAACATCGCTTAAATAATTCTGAAAATAGAGTCGATAAAAAAATTGTTCAGACAACCCTTGCAACCGTATTTGGCAGCATATTACATTTATTACACCCGTTTATCCCGTTTATTACTGAAGAACTGTGGAACAAATTAATAATTATTTCGAAAAACAACAACATTAATCTTCAGATCGATATGACAAGTAATTCTCTTGTTACGGGTAAATGGCCAAATATTAATAAGCAATTATCAGACAATACCTCTGAACAAATCATGCCTATCCTTCAGGATATTATAAGATCTATCAGGAATATACGCAGTAAAATGGACATTAAGGAAAAACAACCTTTAAAGGTTCTTCTCTCTTATCCGCAAAATTTTAATTATGATCTGCATGAACATTCAAATCTTTTAAAAAGGATGGCAAATCTTGAAGAATTAGAAATAGGAAGTGAACTGTCAAAACCAAACAATTCTGCCAGTGAAGTAATCGGAAACATACAGGTTTTTGTCTTACTTACCGGTATCCTGGATCCAATTGCAGAAAAAAATCGACAGTTAAAACACTTAAAACAATTAGAAAATCATTTGGCTATTATACATCGAAAACTAAATAATGAAAACTTCGCAGCTAAAGCGCCATCGCATATTGTTGAAGCCGAACGTAAAAAAGAAGGTGAATTACTGGAACAAATAGAAAAAGTTAAACACATTTTATCAGATATTGGGTGATGATTATGAAATACAAATATGAGACTCGCACAACCACAACCACAACAACTAAATCTAAATTTTTTTTTAATAAAGGGCTAACATGGTTTTTGTCATTTATTGTTTTTTCTGCATTATTTAATTTAGCCATTGTTAAAGCAGATGAACAAATTTCAAATACAAAAACTAAGATTTGCCCTGCATGCAATGAACTTTATCAAAATAATGAAAAATTCTGCGGAAAAGACGGAACCGAATTGTTAGATACTATCAGCAAACGAGTCTGCCCTGTTTGTAAAAAAGAAGGAGCGGAAAATGAAAAATTTTGTGTTGAGCACGGAGAAAGATTAATACCATTAGATAAACTTTCTGAAGTAAAAAAACCTGCCAATTTAGAAGAAGACATTTCTCTCGCTAATAAATATTATCAGGAGGGTAATAAACATTGTGACAATGAATCGTATGACTTGGCTTTACAGTCTTACCAGAAAGCTGAAGAAATTTATCCTGATCTACCGGAACTGCATTACAATATGGGATGGCTTTATAGCAAACTCGGAAATGTGGAACTTGCCATCGACCATTTGCAGAAATATATCATCCTCGCTCCGGAAAAAAAGGATATCACGGAAGTTCAGAGTTATATTGTACTTTTAAAACAAGCCTCTCAGAAAAAAAATGAAATTCTTGCAAGTTTCAAATCGCGTGATGACATAATGAAAAATGCAATCGAAATTCAGAACAAAAAACTGGATTCCGTTCTCATACCTGCTGGTAAATTTACCATGGGCACCAATGAAGGGCGCGACGTTTGTTCTCCTGAACATACCGTATATTTGGATGCTTTCGAGATTGATCGTTACGAAGTAACTAACGCTCAATACTGGGAGTTTATAAAGTACATAGAAGAAACAAACGATCACAGTAAGTGTTTTAAAGGAGAACCAAGCGGCAAAGACCATAAACCAAGATACTGGGAAGACGAATATTACAATGTGCCTGATTATCCGGTAGCAAGAATTGACTGGTATGATGCTTATGCCTATGCCGCATGGAAGGGAAAAAGATTACCAACCGAAGCTGAATGGGAAAAGGCTGCGAGAGGATTGGATGGAAGATCATTCCCATGGGGAAATGAATGGGATCAAACACGGTGCAATTTGACAGGAGAGCCTACGCCGGTAGGAAGCGTCGATTCTGGAAAAAGCATCTATGGTTGTTATGACATGAGCGGAAGTGTCTTCGAATGGTGTTCTGATTGGTTTTCAAAAACATATTATCAAAATTCTCCTTCAATTAACCCAAAAGGCCCGGAAAACGGCATACGAAAAATCATCCGCGGCGGTTCACGGTTTTCAAGACCCTTTCAAGTCCGTACAACTGAAAGAAAATCAGAACAACCGGATTTATTTAATATGGCAATAGGCTTGCGATGTGTTAAAGATGTTGAAAATAAAGAAGAAAAGTAAGTAACAAATCAATCTTTCTTCTTTATTAAACATGTTTTATCCTTTTATTATTTTGAGAGAAATTACCTTACTAACATAAAAATTTTTTATAAAAACCAATATTTTTGTAAACAAGATTTGCGGCAAGAAAATTTGGCGCTTCATTTCCGACATTTGGCTTTAATTCTACTACATCAAATCCAACGACATTTCTTTCTTCATAGACTTTCTTTAAAAAATCTATTGTTTGATACCATCCCATTCCACCGGGAACAGGTGTGCCAGTCGCTGGCATTATAGAAGTATCAAAACCATCAACATCCAGCGTTATATAAACATTATCTTCTAAAGTTTTTAATGCATCTTCATACCATAAATTATTATTATAAATGTTTTTTGCATAAAAAACTGATACAAAATTTTTATTTTTTTTAATAAATTCCAACTCTTCCTGTGAAGTCACTCTAATGCCAAAACCTGTTACCCTGCACCCAATATCTTCAACTACCCTTCTCATTACACTCGCATGATTGTATCTGCTACCACCAAATTCATTTAATAAATCTAAATGCGCATCTAATTGAAGAACCGACAATTTTTTGTATTTACTTTTATATGCCTTTATAACACCCTGAGATATTGAATGTTCTCCCCCTAATGTTACCAGAAATTTATTATCTCGTATTACTTCTTTACTACAGTTGTATATTTCATGGATTACCTTTTCTTCGTTGGTATAAAATTCTTCAATGTTAAGATTCCCAATAGTAAAAATCCCAACTTTAAAAATATTTCCCAATTCCTCGTCAAATGGTTCAATATTGACAGATGCATCCAGTATTGCATTTGGTCCTTTCTTGGATCCGGATTGGTATGAAACCGTACCATCAAAAGGAACACCAAATATAATGATCTTAGATTTATTATATGCATCGATTTCAGATCTAAAATCGTAGTTAAAAGCGCCAAATTGTCGGGAAGATAAAACAGATCTTCTTATTTTTTTTAGCATAGTTACCAATCTGGTTAAACTGTTCAAAAAAAATAAAAAAAGGCATCTAAATAGATGCCTTTTTTTAATGTTAAAATTACGATTATCAATTATTAATGCAATGCAGCGTCACGTCTTTTTTTCCAAATTGCCGCACCAAACATCAAAACTGCGATGCCACCAACGATGCTACCTAAAATACCAGCAAGACCTTTCCTCTTCTTAGATTCTAATAGTTCATCTAATTTCTTTAGTTTCTTAAGTTGTTCTGCCTGACTTTCTATCTTATTGATCTTTTGATATACTTTTGCAGCACCATACCACCATGCTATATCCTGCTGGCCATGCGCAACACCTTTGTAAGCATGTGCCTTATCGCCAAACCACATATCAGCATATTCCAATTCTATTTGAGACGGATTGTTCTTTCCTGTGTAAAATAAACCATACAATCCAAGAATCGGCCCTATTACAGGCACCTTTCCCCCAGTAGTTTTAAAGGCATTATATACCGCTTCACCTAATAAACCTGGCCCCAAAGCATCTGCAAGAATATCACCCAATGGGAATATGTCTCGTTCCTTAATAGGCACTTCAAAAGCATCAAGAGCTACAATCTCATCAACAACAGCCTGCGCTCTGTCCTGCAATTTCCACATTTCAAACATAAAATTATCTAAATTCTCACGATACAATCTGGCAAATCTTGGGCTATGGCATTTACTACAAACCGCGACCCATTGTTCCGATCTCTGTTTGTTTTCAGGAGAATACACATCAAGCTTTTCATGTAAGGGAGGAAGTTTAATACCGTAAGGAAAATCCTTTATTGATGATTTATAATCTATCCCTTTTGGAGGAAGAGTTCCCATTCTCCATACACCCTTTTTAACAGGATTATGCGCAAATGTGCCATTGCCTTGATCAAAATGGCAAAATTGACATGTTGGTGTTCTATAATCTTTTCCAGGCACAACTTCCGCCAGAGGTTTCTGCCAATCCCAATGTTCACCTTCCAAATGATAAATATATCCCATCTTTGATTCACCATAGGATTCCGCATCAGGATGATCAAAACCCATATGGCAACTCATACAGGCTTCTGGCCTTCTACCTTCTGCCGCCGCGAACTTATGCCTTGAGTGACATATGTTACAACGGTCAGCCGCATGACATAAATCGCAACCAAACTGTCCGGCCGGATAACCTCTTCTGAACATTTCAGGATACCACGGCGGAACTGCGTTAGCCATCAAACTATCAACATGGTTTGGTCTTCCACGTTCTCTTTCTCCCATAAATTCGGTGACCTGCTGCGGATGACATTCACCACAATGAGCGGGCGTTGGCATGTGAAGTTCCTTATGATCTTTTCCATGACAATCGCTGCAAGTAACCTCTTTTAATTCACGGCCAATAAGTTTTTCTATTTCCTGAGTCTTAGCTGCGAAATTAGGATTTTTCTTAGGATTTGCATGAGTAGACTCCCGCCAGTCATTAACAAAACCAGGGGTTACTTCTTCATGGCAAGCTACACAATCAGTAGGCTTGTATTTTTCCAAAAGTTGATCATAATAAGTGCCATCGGGCTTAACATAATGCCTCTGAGGAAACCAGTACATTTGCAGCGGTACTGGTTTATATAATTCCATCCAAGGCCCTGCACCTTTTTCCAAACCCACATTTGCTCCGAGCCAATCATATGTTGGCAACGGTTCGTTTGGATACATAATTTCATAATAATTCATTGCTTTTTTCTGCAATTCTTTTAAATCTGTCTCAGCTTTTGCATGTTTAACACTTATAATCAAGATACACATTAAAAAAGGGATCACGAGTGAAACCGCGCCCGTCCTTAACCACTTCATTATTATGCCTCCTCTTCCACTAAATCCAGCCATATATGAATAAATAATTTCCCATTTTCCAAATCATATTGGAAACATTAATGCAATTTCGGTGATTGATATTCATTTGCATCAATACCACTAGTTGTAGTAGTTTTATATGGTCTCGTATGCTCAGGAAAAAACCATTCGTCATCTTTGCCATATTCCTGAAAAAACTTCAACCTCATCTCATGCCCTCTTGTATGATGACAAGGTCCACAGACATTATACACCGTCCCATACGTTCCCACTTTTGCAATCTTCTGCCCTTCCGGAGCTTTACCAATATCCATGAAGTACGCAAAAACTTCTCCCGGTCCATGACATGCTTCGCATGTTACTCCTTCTTCAGAGTAGTTACCCGTATCTTCATCATAACCCGTCGTATGACACTTAAGACATGTCTTCCGGTATGTTTCATTTCCGGCAATGTAATCGGGCGCATTTTTAACTTTTTCAAACGTTTTGAATTTAATACGCTGCCATCTTTCTACATGAGGCGAGGTCAATCCGGTATGGCATTTCAAACACTTGCCACTTCCCACATAAATATTTTTGTCTCCGGTTATGCAAAAGCGCTTAAAACTGCCCATTTCAATTCGCTGATTCGGATCACTTTCTTCCGGAGTCAATGTGGCGAGTTCATCCCAAAACGCAAATAAAGGTTCTGCCGTCTCCAATTTTTGCAGCATGTCTCTCCTGCCGGCAACCATTCCTTCGTGAGCCATTTCTACGCTCAGCGCCCTTCCTATACCCCCGTGGCAAACGGTACATCCGTAAATATCAAATGGAAAATATTTCGTGTTCGGATGAGATGCCGCAAGCTTCCCTTCATCAATATGGCATGTTATACATCTGTCAACTTTATCGCCATTTTTGCCTTTTGTCCACGCATAATCACCCTGTAAAAGAATTTGTTTTACCTCATATCTTGGCCTTTTCAGAGAAGCCAACCGTCTGCCCAACACTTCCTTTTCCTGTACAGATGTTGCCGCATTAAATTCTTTCCCAACTTCTTTCGCCTCCTCTTTGTAATATTCTTCCTGATATTTTTTCCATTCCGGATTAAATTCTTCATTAACCCAGATAAGCGTGCAAATAAAAAACATGCCGCTAAAAACAAAAAATATCAACCTTTGTATGCTCATAAATCACCTATCCTAAGAAATATTTTTTGCATTAAAATCATATGTTAATCCAAGGCGTTGCAATCATATATTTTATATTAAAAGCAAGCCTCAAAAACATTTTTAATACGGTACCAAACATCGTTACCATAAGCCCCATCGTAATAACATAGCGAATGATGCCTATTTTATTAAAAAATTTGCGATTGATTAAAGCAGGAAGCACTAACCCAAAGAAATAAAAACCAAGTAATAAAGCTATACCAACCGGTAACGGCAAGTTATGCAATGGGGGAGGTGTTGGAAAATCATGCGTCCATTCTTCCCACGGCCAAAAAAAAGACCAGAAAGGCCCTCTTAATGCAGTTCCGATATAAATTAAAATATACCAGAAAATATACCCAAACATGAAAGTACTTACCGCAAACTTTCTCTCCCTGAATGTATAATAACCGTTCCCTTTAGGATTGTTATCAACATATGGGATAACTATCAGACCTAAAATTATTATACTTGGGAGCACAACGCCAGCGAACCAAGGATCAAAATAAACCAAAGCCTCCTGTAAACCTAAAAAATACCACGGAGCTTTTGCTGGATTTTCGGCCTGCCCCGGGTTTGACAATTCCCGCAATGGCGCGTCTACAAAATACGAATAAACAAGAAGCCCAACCGTAACAAAAATAGCTGCTAAAAATTCCTTAGCAACCAAGTTGGGCCATGTAAAAACTTTATCATCTTTTATTTCAACAGAAACATTTCTTTGCTCACTAACTGCCATGGAACCACTCCTCTGAAATTCCAATGAAACAAAAATTTAAACTACAATGGACCTGAAATACCGCCATCTTTACGAACCCTCCAGAAATGCACCATCATAAGTGCAGAGGCGATAACAGGTATACCGATACAATGCCACACATACGCGCGCAACAATGCGGGAGCTCCTATAGATGTTCCCCCCAGCAATGCGAATCGAATATCGTTATTTGCTTCCATTCCCAAAATATAGGCAAATGGACCTTCATGTCCTAACAACGGAGTTGCACGAGCCATATTTGTACCAACGGTAATAGCCCAGTACCCTAACTGATCCCAAGGCAACAAATACCCTGTAAAACTCAGCAGAAAAGTCAGTACAAGTAAAAAGACACCAACTACCCAGTTAAACTGACGTGGCGGCTTATACGAACCAGTTAAAAACACGCGCAACATATGAATACTCACGGTAATGACCATTGCATGGGCGCCCCATCGATGGGAATTTCTCAAAAACCTTCCGAACGGAACCACGTACATCAGATCAACAATATCCGCATATGCCCTATTAACATCTGGCGTATAATAAAACATGAGCAAAATACCGGTCAACGTTTCAAATAAAAAGATGAAAAAGGTAATTCCCCCCATACACCAAGTAAACCTTATCTTGGTACCATGCTCACGCACTTTCGCCGGATGTAAATGCAACCATACGTTGCTAATTATCTGGAGAACTCTGTTCCTTGGCGTATCTGTATAACCATGACGAAACACAGACCTCCAAATTTCATTCTCTGTAATCAGTTTTTTTAATTCTTGCAGTGATTTCATTTGCACATCCCCTTCTCAGCTATACTGTAATTTCCATGTTCTCTTCTCATATTAACGCGCCCTCCAATCTCCCCCCTTTCTTTATAATAATTTATTAACTTCTTCGTTGGGTTGCCATAATACTCGTTTCATAGATATCACATTCACCGGACAATCTTTACAATTTCCACAACGGATACATTTATCAGTATACTTAATAACGATGCCATCTTTACTCATAAATGGCCTATGTGCTTTAGTTTGATCATAGGTATCTACCTGTTTAAGAGCACCCACCGGACATACCATGCTGCATCGTCCACACAACACACATTCATTTGTCTCCACATTAATTGTGAGATCACACTTAAGACAACGGTTAGCTTCTTTTGCCGCTTGCAATTCATCCAACCCAAGTTCCACTAAATCAAAACTGCCCTCTCTCTCCTTTTCCGGCAACAGCCGCATATTTTGACGTGGAGTTGCATCATAGTTTTCTTCGCGTAAGTTAATATCACTATCAAGGAGTGTTACCCAAACTTTTTTCTTCGGTTCCTCTAGTGGTTCACCACTTATATATCTATCGATTGACCTTGCGGCAGCATGCCCCTGTGCGATACATTCGATTATCGTACTTGGTCCCAATGCAACATCACCGCCAGCAAAAATACCTTTTTTGTTTGTTGAAAGATTTTCGTCAACAGCAAGAGTCCCCCCCTTGTTAACCTTCAAACCGTGTTTATCACCCAGGAATTTCAAATCTGCCTCTTGACTAATAGCTGATATAATACAATCAGTTTCGATAACAAACGCAGAATCCGGAATAGGCTCCGGCCTTCTTCTCCCACTTTCATCCGGTTTTCCCAGCCGCATCTTTACACATTGCAAACCTTTTGCTTTCCCATTTTCCGTTATAATTTTCGTCGGAGCAGCCAGGAAATGGAAATCTACTCCTTCGTGTTCTGCTTCTTCAACTTCCCATGCCAAAGCCGGCATTTCTTCCTTCGTACGTCGATACACGATCGAAACGTTCTTGGCCAATCTCTTTGCAGTTCTGGCAGCATCAATAGCAGAATTACCGCCGCCAATAACAGCTACATTTTCACCGGGACTTTTTACATTCCCTGAACTAACATCCTTTAAAAATACAAGGCAATCCATCACCCCTTCCGTGCCTTCTTCTCCAAGGATTTCAAGCCTTTTGCCAATTTGCGCACCCACAGCAATAAATACCGCATCATATCCCTTTTCCAACAAATCAGAAAAAGATTTGCCATTACCCCCAATCGGAGTGTTCGTTTTTATTTCCACACCTCTTTCTATAATGTGGCTAACATCAAACATTATTTGCTCTCTGGGCAATCTATAAGAAGGAATAGCCCACATCATCATGCCCCCAACCTGGGCTTCTTTTTCAAAAACGGTAACTTTGTAACCCAATCCGGCCAAATCGAAAGCGGCAGTTAAGCCTGCCGGTCCCGCCCCAATGACTGCAACTTTTTCTTTTCTCTTTTTAACAGTGGGAGCAGGAACTCTTATTTTATTTTTAAATACATAATCCGTAACAAACCTCTTTAAAGCATCAATGGCAACAGGCCTGTCAAAATCTCCACGTTTACATTTAGATTCACATGGATGCGGACAAACATATCCGCACACCGCAGGAAATGGATTTGTTTCCTTCATTAGTCTGTATGATTCCTCGAATTTACCCTGACTAATCAGGCGTATATATCCGGGAACATCCATATGCGCAGGACAACGGTGCTGGCAGCGTATATTTTCTCTCAACCAATCCAAATCTAAAAGCGCGCGGATTCCTTGTTTTGGTATTGTTGTTTGAGTCATTGAACTATCTTTCTTAATAAATTCCCCAAATATCCTATACAATTAATTCGGTTTCTAAAGGTACTTTTATACTTGTATCAATTACCAATCTTCCATTATCGTCGATCACCATCTGGAAATGATCTAATGGTCGGGGAGCAGGGCCCGCAAAATTTACACCGTTACGGTAGTACTTGCTTCCGTGGCATGGGCATTCGAAGATATTTTTTTCTTTCGAAAACTCTACCGCACATCCAAGGTGTTGACAGACGACCGAAATTGCCTTAAAACTATCGCCATCGCGAACCACAAACACTTTTCTTGATTTCAAAGTAGTGACAGAGTCGGGAAGGAAATTTTTCGGTTCACCTGCAGCAAACTTCGGAGAAGGTTCAAAAAGAACTTTCGGATAAAAGAACCCTTTATAGCCAAACAACTCGCCCAAATACGCGCCTACTGAGGCAAAGAACAACCCCCACCCGGCTAACGTTAAAAAATTTCTGCGGGACAACGTAAACCAGATTCCCCCCTCTTTTTCTGATTTACAACATTTGTTTTCTTCTTTCGATCCCATGATCACCTCCTAAATCAAAAGATTTTGATTTTTTGAATTTACACACGCCCACTCTTGATGCCGAACATCAGATAAACGAAATTGTTTTCTAAGTAGACGCATTAATACTTGAAATGTGTATACTATACACCCCTATAGTTTAAGAATAATTTAAAAAAGATCTGCTTAGCTTCTTCGCTTTTAGAATGGTTTTTACGTTGGGAATAATCCAAAGTGTAGAACATACGGTTATGTATAAGAGGTACATAAACTAATGTAGGTCAAACATACTTTAACGGTCGAATGATATAGATATCAAAAAGAAAAGTCAAGAATATTTTGACAAACTAAAAGATATTTTTACATCTTCTTAATCAAGATTCGGTAACTATTGTCTAAATTCTCTACTTTAATTATCTTATGACCTTCTTCTTTTATGCTTCTGGGAACACTTCTTATTGGCTCACCATCATCCAATATAACTTCCAAAATTTGGCCAGCATCCAACATTTCCAATTTTAATTTTGTTTTGACAAAATTAATAGGACAAAGCACGCCTCTTAAATCAATTTTATCATGTGGAATAAGCTTTTCTTCCTCTGCCACTAATATATCCTCAAAAAAACCATTTAATCTGTAATTTTAAATTTACTCAATGCAATTAATTTTTTCTTCTATGAACAATTTTCTCTCTTCGTTAAAAACCCACGATCTGAATTCAATGTCTTCCCGCTTCTCTACAGAAATGATCATGTATGAATAACTACTCCACGCATTCTCTTTATCAAATGCCGAAGGAACTGCGGGATGGTCAGGATGTGAATGGTAAATGCCTATAATTTGCAATCCTTTTTTAGATGCACTCCTATCAACTCTCATAAAATCCTTACCGGATATTTCATACCTATCATGTGTTCTCTCTGTATTTTTATTTTGCACAGGGTATATTTCTACCACTTTTTTTTCAGCGGCATTTCTGCCGACTAATAATCCGCAACATTCAGAAGGATAGCTTTTTATTACTTCATTTTTTATAATGTTTAAATCGTTCTTACTTACGTACAGCAATCCACAACACCTCTTATCTATGGAAAAAATCTGCGCACCATATATCAAAAACTAGTATTAAGATTCTATTGCTCTGAGTAATTGTTTTTAATACATCATGCTGCATATATTAGATAAAAAGTTGCGTTTCCGCTCCATCAGTAATTTCTATAATCGTTGTCAAACCAAGTATATCGTCTACCTTTGATTTTACTTTCTTTTCTTCCAGATCCATGAGCTTCACTGCTCCCGAACATGCATACAATTTCAGGTTTCCCATTTTTCGCACTTCGATTAACAGTTCTTTAATTGAAACAGGATTCATATCACTCATACGTTTTCCTAATTTTTCACCTTCCTCTCCAAATTCAGCGCCTAACACTTCTGGTGAAAATTCCTCGTTAACAAAACGTTTCAACGCCCAAAAAAAAAGGAAAACGTACGTTTCCCTTCCCATCGAAGCAGCGGTAATAGCCAATGTGACTATCTGGTAAAGCTTATCATACGTTCCGCTGTGTGCAAAAATGACAAATTTCTTTTTCCCGCTCATTCTTACTACCCTTTACGCCTTCTTAAAAGCGCTGACAACATCTTTCTTGAATTTATCAATACCAACACGGTCAATACAGGTACCTATTCTTTCTTTTGTTTTACCATTCTTGTTATACCATTCCAATGTAGCAGCCACAAAATCATTAACTTTTTCATCGGATAAATAATCAAGAACGTGGTCTGCTTCCCGTGGATGTCTTCCATGCTTTCCACCCACCCGTACCAGCCATCCCTTTTTCTTTTCTTTCCAGGCATCTGTCGGGCATGCTTTAATACAATCACCGCAATACACACATTTCGATTTGTCAAATATGGGTTTTCCATCTTTATCTGATACAATTGCGCCTTCCAGACATGCCTTTGCACATAACGTGCACCCATTGCATAAGTCTTTTGTCCAACCGGGATATACTACGCCCTGGAACCCTAGATCAGATTCCCTTGTTCTTGTGCAATCGATAGGGCAACCGGAAAAACCCATTTTAAACTTGTGATGACACGGTGTACCGAAGAACTTTTCATCCACCTCCAGGGCCTTTGTCTGTGTATCCATAATTCCATTAGGATTGTATTCGCAACCGCCGCATGCAGTAGGGACCCTTACCCTTGGCCCGCAGGAGGCAACCTTCTGCCCAACTGTAGCCAATTCCTTCACCACTGTATCAAAATCATCTATATGAACCCCGATAATTTCTACCGATTGCCTAAAACTCAGGTGGCAATACCCCAATCGACTGTATTTTTTCGCGACTTCCGCGATTTTCAACATCTTGTCAGGTGTAATCCGACCACCGGGAACTTTTAATCGAACCGTAAAAAGATCTTTTTGCGTCTGTTTTATAAACCCTCCAGACTTTAATTCATTTAAATCGATCTTTTGTTTTACTGTTTTTTCCGCCATTGCTACTCCCGCCTCTTTAATTTTAACTATATTATAATAAAGTATTTACACACACCACTATAGGTCTTTTTTAACTAAAATAAATGTTAGCACTTCACTAAAACTCATGCAAGAAAAAAGAAATTTAAAGAGAATTCGCTTCATTAAATGTCTTTGCTATTTACAAGAATATTTTTCAGAAATAATATTGAGTATCTTCTTTTTTGTTTCCGAACATCCCTTTTCTTTAAAGAAATCGAACATATCCATTTCTGCGATTCGTTGCAGTATTTCCCGCCGTACTTTTTCGTCCGGTATTTCATCGAGAACTTTACCACGCGTTTCTGATAAAAGTTCTATAAATTCACCGTATTCGTTTCCAAACAAAGTCTCCAGTTGCAGGCGAATATTACGTGCAAAAGCAGGGCTTGCCCCTCCGGTCGAAATAGTAATACAAAGGTCTCCGCGCACAATTGATGACGGAACAATAAAAGAGCAGTAATCCGGTTTGTCTACAACGTTAACCAATATCCCTTTTCTGACTGCGTCATGATAGATTTTTTTATTTACCTCTTCATTATCAGTAGATGCAATTACAATTACCGCTCCATTCAGAAAGCATTCATCGTATTTCTGTTTAATAAGTTCTATATCTCCTTCCTTTTCCATTTCCGGGCAAAACGCAGGAGATACCACCACAACCTTTCCGCCGGCATCTTTCAAGCTACAAACCTTGCGCCAGGCGACATTTCCGCCTCCGACTACAACACATTTTTTATCTTTTATATTTATTTGTGCCGGGTAATATTTCGACATACCTTAACTCTCCGTTAAAGAAGACCCTCACCGGCAATTAAATCTTCGTACGTTTCCCGTTTTCTTATCACAAAGTACTTGTCCTTATCCACAAGAATCTCGCATGGACGCGGACGGGAATTATAGCTGGAACTCATCGCAAAACCATAAGCGCCAGCACTGAATATCGCCAGCAAATCGCCCTCATCCACTTGCGGAATCGCCCTGTCTTTGGCAAATACATCGCTGCTCTCACAGACAGGACCAACAATATCAACTACCTCCATCCCCTTTTTTACCTCACCAGTGCCGGGAGTTTCAGTATCGGACATGGTAATGTTGGTTTTCACCGGCCATATTCTATGAAAAGCATCGTATAGCGCGGGACGCAGCAAATCATTCATCGCCGCGTCACAAATAACAAATTTCTTCCCATGCGAGTTCTGTTTATTATAAATAACACTTGTTACTAATATTCCCGAATTGCCCACGATAAAACGCCCTGGCTCCGTGATAACCTGGCACTGCATTTCTTTAACAAACGGCAGTATTTTGGCGGAATAATCTTTTGGCTTTATCACTTCTTCTCCTGTGTAGGAAATACAGTATCCTCCCCCTATATTCAGATACTGTATATTCATACCTGCCTTACGGCATTTCTGAATGAATACGGTAATTTTTTTTAAGGCATTCACATACGGGTCAACGGAATATATCGGCGAACCCAAATGCACATGAAGCCCGCAGATATTGACGTTTTTATATGTTTTTGATTTTTCAATAATTGTTTCCGCAACAGTTAAATCAATACCAAACTTGTTTTCCTTTTTCCCTGTTGTTGTTTTTGCATGAGTTTTGGCATCAATATCAGGATTAATACGCAAAGCGACTTTTGCCGTTTTTTTCATCTTGCCCGCAACAGCATTTATGTGTTCAATCTCCGCTATTGATTCCGCATTAAACATGAAAATATCATTTTCCAGGGCATATCGTATCTCTTTATCCGTTTTCCCGACTCCGGCAAATACAATCTTTGAGGGTTTTCCTCCTGCCTTGAGCGCGCGAAACAATTCGCCTCCCGACACTACATCAAACCCCGATCCCGCATCAGCTAACACTTTGCAAATCGAAAGATTTGAATTGGACTTGACGGAAAAACAAATTGTAGTGTCAACCTCCTGAAATGCGGTTCTTAAATCATTAAATCTTGAGAGAATCGCATTCTTGCTGTATATATAAACCGGCGTGCCGGTCTCTGAAACAATATCGCTGATCTTTACCCCCTCACAGAAAAGGGTATTCTGTTTATAATGAAAATCATTCATGCGTGTTTATCCTTTACTCAATTTTCTTTCCCAGTATGCAATGCGGTTCTTCACAAAACGCGGCGCTGAAGAACCGGAGCTTTTATAATTCCTCACACAATTCTCCACCCCAAGCACTTGAAACACGTCTTTCGTAATAAAAGGAGAAAATTGTTTCATGGTCTCTAAATCAATATCTTTTATCTTTACATTCGTCCGAACGCATTCCCGCACAATGTTTCCAACAATTTCATGTGCTTTGCGAAACGGTACATTTCTTTTTACCAAAAATTCAGCCAATGCTGTTGCATCACTAAAACCATTTTCACACGCAGACTTCATTTTCTCCCCATTAAAACGGGTATTCGCAACAAGCTCTGCAAATATATTCAGCATAGAATGAACCGTTTCCACCGCATCAAAAATAGCGACTTTATCTTCCTGCATATCCCGGTTATAACTTAAAGGCAACCCCTTAAACAACGTTAGTAAAGTTGTTAAATGGCTATACACACGCCCACACTTACCTCTGATAAGCTCCAGCACATCGGGATTCTTTTTTTGCGGCATTATGCTCGAACCCGTGCAGTACGCGTCACTAATATCAATAAAACGCAACTCGTCATTGCACCAAATAATCCATTCTTCACAGAGCCTGGACAAGTGCATTGAAATTATAGAAAGGCAGAATGCGTATTCCATGCAAAAATCCCGGTCACTTACCGCATCGATACTATTTTGACAAATACCGTCAAAGCGAAGCATTTCTGCCGTTAGCACAGGATCGGTCGGCAACGTTGTGCCGGCAAGGGCACATGCGCCCAGAGGTGATTCATTAAGTCTTTTTGAACAATCGAGAAGCCTCTTCTTATCTCTTTCCAGCATTTCTACATATGCCAATAAATAATGGGACAAAAGTATTGGCTGCGCATGCTGCATATGGGTAAAACCAGGCATTATAACGCCAAAATGTTCCTTTGCCTTTTTCACCACCGCTTGCTGCACTGCGGTTAAACAGTTCTGTGTAATCAATATTTGTTCGCGTGCCCACAACCTCAGGTCCAGAGCTACCTGATCATTTCTGCTTCTGGCAGTATGTAATTTCTTTGCAGGCTCTCCGATACGTTCTATCAGAGCCGATTCAATATTCATATGAATATCTTCGAGACTTTTTTTGAACGTAAACGTGCCGTCATTTATTTCTTCTAAAATACTTTTCAGACCTTTTACAATCTCCTTTTTTTCCTTTTCCGTGATAATCTTGCACTTCGCAAGCATGGTTGCATGCGCAATGCTCCCCTCAATATCATACTTATAGAGACGCCAATCAAAGGAAATCGATTCGGTAAAAGACTCTACCGACTCTTTTGTCTGCTCTGTAAATCTTCCACCCCAAAGTTTCTTCTTCATGAATTCATACTTTCACAATAGAATAATTTTTTTTGTATATCACCTTCATAGAATAGCAATACACACCCAAAATAACATTCCCTCGCACATCAGATACAACGCCAGAAGGGGAACACCACTCAAATTATAAACGAAAAAGAAGTAATATAGCTCAATACCTGCACCTAGTCAATACAATAACACTGTTGAAACGACAACGTCAAAGTCTTAATGCGAAGCAACCTGAGTAAGCAGGAATGAATAAATATTTGCATAGAGGAAATGAAGATAGAAAACAAAAACAATAGAATCATTGACAAACGTACAAAAATTAAAAGGAAGTGAGCTTGCTATGAATTCGCGAATGAATCGTGAAGATTTTCGCTTTTGTCAGTATCTTATTCACCATCGCCATCCAAAACCTTTCTGTCTTTCTTAATCTTTACAATCGAATAACTGCCATCGGAATTAACCTTAATTTTTCCTTTAACTATCTCAACCGCTTCTTTGAAACCCTTTTCAAAATACACCCGCTTCTCTTCAAATGTCATATTCTTGATGTCTTTATACACAGATTCCTTCCATTCCCAAACCTCAGAGAGAGCTTTTGATACAGAAGCCATTTTCTCATTCGTTTTCATAAACCACCTCCATTGGATTTGTCAAAATTAGCGGATAAAAATAACCTTCCTTTTCGTTTATTATTTTAACACTTAATTGCTTCTGTATGTTAGAAAGATGTTTAAAATTCCATGATAACAATATGTCCATCTGATTACAGGTGGCAATAGCAATATGTTGGGCATCTTCTAACTTTTTGGGAGGTATAAATCCCATCTTTTATATTTTCCATACCGGTATGGAAGTCTTCGAACATAAGCTATGCAACCGCTGTACGGCACAATCCGTTTTTCTTCATGTTCAGTGAGTTGCTGCACCTCAGTTATAATAGTATTCAATATCTGGTAGTAACGACTTACATCACCTAACAAATTTACTCTTATAGATGGGTTATTTTCTCTGTAATAATCATCTGCCAATTTCCTGATTTCCTTCAGATTTTTCCCTTCTTTGGCTTTATCTTTAGACCCTTTGATTGACTCATCCAAATATATTTCTCTAACCTCCAAACCAAATGCCACCGTTCCTGTTCTTACAATCACGTCTGGCCAGCGAACCTCATCAGGAGAAGGCTCAACATTCCATGTCTCACCAAGCAATTCACCTGCTTTCTTGGCATAATCTATTTCAAGAAATTTTTTATGTGCTATAGTCATTATTTCTATCTTTAGAAATTTTATTACGGCAATTTTAGATGTTGGCTTAGAGCGAACGCATTATTTTATTACAAATTTAATTATCAACCCTATTCTGATAAATTTTTAGAAGAAATTGGCGTGTGCATTATAAATAATGCAATTTTATTGTCAATATTCAAAAAGGGAAAACACTAATGGAGAGTATAGGACTGAAGCTGTCCACTACCATCACGGCAACATCACAGTCATTTTAAAAAGGATACACAATAAATCAAAAATTATCTTTGATTTATTGTACCAAACATATCCGCGTGATGATGTAACATAATCCTTTTTAATTGTTTATAAATTTCCATCGTGCGTCCTTATACCGATAATCTTTAAAAAAGAACACACTTTACGAATACACCTATTTTCAGTTGACAACTCTTCCTTACAAAACTATTATCTCTGCATGTTTTCATTTGCCAACATTAAACAATATAAAAAAATACTTCTCCTGTTTCTGCTGATTTTGTTCGCAAGCAGTATCATTGCGCCAATGGTAAAAATGTTTCTGGATGCATTTTTACCATCAAACTCTTTCTTTGTAAAATTACTTGATTATGAAAACGGGAGCTATAATTTCGCACGGGTAATGCGGCGTATTATCATGGCGGTTGCCATTCTTTTTATATTTTTATTGAGAAAATCACTTATGTTTCCCTCTTTCGGAACTATCGGTTTAAAACCAAGCAAAGGCTGCTGGCAGCAATTGCAAATGGGATTTCTTATCAGCATCGGTATGTTTATTTTTTACTTTACATTTTTATATATTTACGGAACTATTACGTTCCAAATGGATATAAAATCCTTCGGAAGTTTATTCGGAAAACTTTTGAGCTTAATACTAATCGCCGTTATTGTCGGTTGTGTGGAGGAATTGATTTTCAGAGGATTTATCTTTCAAAGTGTTTTAAGGGATACAAAGGTATTGTTTGCCGTTTTTTTCAGTAGTATTTTTTATTCGTTACTCCATTTTTTCAAATCCGATTTTCTTGCGACTCCTGGTTTTCAGCCGTTTGTTGGTTTTATTGTGGTTTATCAATCGTTTGCTAATATTATTCTTAATATTGCAGAAATCCTTCCCCTTATTATCGGACTCTTTATCGTAGGCACGATTCTTTCCTATGCCTATTTGAAATCAAATTCGTTATATCTCCCCATCGGATTACATGCCGGATGGGTATTTTTAATAAAGGCAAACAGACTCTTTTTTGATTTTGTCGGATCAAAATCAGGCTGGTTGTTTGGTGATCGTAAGTTAATTAATGGTCTTATTGGTTGGATTTTTCTTATCGTTACGCTTTTAATTGTCCATTTTTTTACCAAAACACTGCACAATGGAAAAAACCCTGCAAGAGCTTGCTGATTACGTGGGAGGAAAGGTTGTCGGCGATCCCAATACCATCATTAATGGAATCATGGGAATTGACGAAGCAACAGAAGGCCACATTACATTTGTCTCCAATGAAAAATACGTAAAAAAAATTAATTCTACAAGGGCTTCTGCGGTAATCGTTTCACCAAAGCTTACAGATATAAAAAAGAATCTGCTTGTTTGCAACAATCCCTACCTTGCGTTTGCAAAAATAGTGGAATTATTGTTGTATAAAAAACCTGAATATGTAAAAGGCATCGACCCTACTGCAAGGATTGCCGAAAGTGTAAAAATCGGACAAGATGTTTCAATCCATACATACTCTACTATAGAAAAAAACACTTCCATCGGCGAGCGCGTGGTTATCTTCCCCGGTGTCTTTATCGGAGAAAACTGTACCATCGGAGACGATACCGTCCTCCACGCAAACGTAGTTATTTATCCCGATACCATAATTGGCAAACGGGTTACCATTCACAGTAATACGGTAATCGGAAGCAGCGGTTTCGGATATGCCCCCGATGGACAAAGCTATTTTAAAATACCACAAGTAGGTACTGCCGTTATAGAAGACGATGTTGACATTGGCGCAAATACTACTATCAACAGGGCTGCTTTGGGACAAACAATCATTCGGCGGGGAACAAAAATTGACAGCCAGGTTGTCATCTCTCATAATGTAGAAGTTGGCGAAGATTCCCTGATCGTTTCACAGGTAGGGATCGCAGGCACCGCAAAAATCGGAAAACACGTGACCCTTGCCGGAGGCGTCGGCATTATCGGACATATTACCGTAGGTGACAATGTAACCGTTGGCGGACGTTCCGGAGTGGCGCAAGATCTTCCCGCCAATGGAACGTATTTGGGAACGCCCGCTCTTCCCATTCAAAAAATGCGGCGCTGCTATGTAATTATTGAAAAATTGCCTGAAATGAAAGATCATATAAAATCCCTTGAAAAAAGATTACAACAACTGGAAGAAAAATGGAAAAACTCGGATTAATTGCCGGAAACGGACGATTCCCCATACTGTTTGCCAAAGGCGCAAAACACAATAATGTCCCCGTAATAGCCGTTGCTATTGAAGGGGAAACCTCTCCGGAAATTGAACAGTATGTAGAAAAACTTTACTGGATCGGCGTCGCACAGATTGGCAAGCTCATCAAAATATTCAAACAGGAAAACATTTCCAAAGCGGTCATGGCAGGCGGTCTTACCAAAAGCAATATGTTCTCCTCTATGAGGAATCTCAAATTCCTCCCCGACCTGAGAACCATTAACCTCTGGTATAAAAATGTAAAGAGGAGAGATGATCAATCTCTCCTCGGAGCGGTTGCAGATGAGTTGTTGAAAGACGGCATAGAATTGCAAAATTCCACACTTTACGTGCCTCAACTGCTTGCAAAGAAAGGCATACTTACCAGGAAAAAACCAACCGACAGGGAAATGGACGATATCAACTATGCTTTTCCATTGGCAAAAGAAATTGCCATGCATGGCATCGGACAATGCATTGTTATTAAAGAAAAAGTGGTTCTTGCGGTGGAAGCCTTTGAAGGAACCGATGAAGCAATCCGCAGAGGCGGAAAACTGGGGAGAAGCGATGTGGTCGTTATCAAAGTGTGCAAACAGAACTTTGATCCCCGGTTTGATATTCCCACCGTAGGTCTTGAAACTATCAAAACACTGAAAGAATCTTCTGCCTCCGTTCTTGCCCTTGAAGCGGAAAGAACCATCATACTCGACGTCGAAGAAACCCTTGCAGAGGCTGACAAGGCAGGCATTTCCGTTATAGGAATATAATTGTTTTACCACATTTAAAACCTATGGCCAAAACAACGCCGGAAAGATGTTCACAATGCCGTTTAATAGCACAAGACTGCATTTGCCCCGAACTCACTCCCGTCTGGACTAAACACAAAATAACCCTTTTGACAAGCAGGAAAGAATCCCGAATTCCTTCCAATACCGGGAGGCTGATTCGCTTAATGCTGAAAAACACCTCCACTATTTTTATCGGGGAAGATGGCTGGGAAAAAGAAGTGGAAGCGGAAATTGCAAGAAATAACTACACACCGGTAATCCTTTTTCCAATGTTTTCTTCCATTGATGAACAAAACATCATGAAAGAAATAGGAAAACCATTGAACATTTTCGTTTTAGACACAAATTGGAAAAGCGCGCGAAGATGGCTTCACAAACCAATCCTCCTCAATGTAAGAAAAATCGGTCTGAAGGAAATTCCACCCTCTGAATATCGCCTGAGAAAAGAATCCTCTAAAAACAATCTATGTACATTTCAGGCAACGATTTCATTGTTAAATGAACTCGAAACCAAGGATTTCGCTTCAACATATTTACAAATGACAGAAAATTTCAGATTATGGGTAAAATCTATGGCAAAAGAAAGAGGCATGATATTGAAAGAAGATAACAGGCACACTATGGCTTCATTATGAACACTACTCATGATTCAAACAAACACTTCTCATTTATACTCCAGATTACCGAAGATACCTTCGAACAGACGTTGCGTACATTTAAAGAAGCACAGGAAATAAATCTGCAGGAGGTAACTTTCATAGACCCCTACGGCATGGTCAGCATCCTTGAGTTAGGAGAATTTATGAAAGCAAAGGGCATTCAAAAAACCCTATGCCTTCCCAAGTCAGAAGAAGTCCTTAAATATCTCGAAAGGATGGATTTTTTCAGATTTGCAGCTCAATATTTTACCTTAATTCCTCAACAACCGCACTTATCAGAAAAATATCTGCGAAGTTCTTACTCAGACGTCCTGCTTGAAATAACACCCATTGAAAAATCAGACGATATCCATTTTATAGTAGGAAAAGTGAAGAACCGTGCACATGCGATCCTTGCAAAACATCTCCGCTATGATGAGCGGGCAATAAACAGCTTTATTGTGGCGCTTTCTGAGGTATGTCAGAATATCCTTGAACATAGCGAGACCAAAGGATTTGTCGGCATCCAGAAATATCATTTTCAGGGCATGAATAAAAATATCGTCAAAATTGCCGTTATGGATATTGGCATTGGCTTTAAAATGTCTCTTTCACAAAGATTCTCATTAAAAAATGACCTTGAGGCCATTGAAAAGGCGCTGCTTCATGGAGCATCACGCTATACAGAAAAAGGAAGGGGACACGGTCTGGCCGCTGTACGGCGTTTCGTCAATCAATGGAAAGGCAAACTCTCCATCCGTTCAGGAACCGCAAAACTATCAATAATACCGGAATGGTCACGGGGGAAAGAAAAAGAACTCAATCTCACCCAATTCCCTGGCACACAAGTAAACATCCTCCTGCCTGAAATGTAACCCTCTTTTTTATTTGTTAAATGATTACATATGTAGTATATTGTAAACATGAAAATTGTCTTCGATTCTTCAACACTGATTTTGCTTTCAAAAATCGATCTTTTACGAGAGGTCGCAGATAATACAACTATCATCATTCCTGAGAAGGTAAAATCAGAATGCCTTTCAAAAAAAAGTTTGGACGCCATATTAATTACTACTCTTATCAAAGAACAAAAAATTATAGTAAAGATGGCTGGGAATAACGAGGCAATTAAAAAAATTCAGCGTGATTTCAAGATAGAGGCCGGAGAAGCCGAAGCTCTCTGGTTAGCCAAAAGGCTTGATTGCGCAATTGCTGTAGATGATGGCCCGACAATAAAAGCATGTAAGGTTATCGGCTTAAATTTTACCACCGCTATTCATTTTCTTTTAAATATTGCATTATATAATAGATGGAATAAATCCATTGCTTTGGAAAAACTTGAAAAACTATCTGTTTATGGCAGATACAGTAAAAAAATAATTGAAGATGCTACTCAACGTCTGAAAGGAGGAAACTAATGGGAGTAATAAGCCTGAGATTAAAAGATAAAGATATAGATAGGATCGAAGAACTCTCTCGACAGGAACATAAGGACAAATCAACAATCGCAAGAGAGCTTCTTGAATACGGATGGGAGTTTTTAATGGTCAGATATTATAAGGATGGTAAACTCTCGCTAGAAGGATTAGCCAAAAAACTTGATATTTCAATAAGTGAAGCCATCGATGTATTAGCTAAACTTGGAATACAAGCACCGATAGAGTACGAGGACTATCTGAAAGGTTTTGAGATGTTTAAAGACAAATAGAAACAAATCAACAAACCCGACCATGCTCCTTCTTCCTTAAAATCAATCTCATACTGCTTAAAATTTAACAATCATTTTTAATTTTTATTTGACAAAGAAACTTTGAGATTTATAATTCAATTGATTCTATTGAATACGCTTTTTAAGACAGTTTGTTACAAAACGCTAAAGTTGCAATAAACAAAGATAAATTTGCCCCTCACCGCAACTCTCTGCGTTCTCTGCGCCCTCTGTGGTGAATTATAGTATTACCTTGTAAAAACTTCTTGTTTTTGTAAGTATTTACCATCCCCGCAAATTTAATCTGTGCAATCTGTGAAATCTGTGGTTTCTGTTTGTTGTTTGGCAGTCACAGTGGTTTTTGTTGCGGCATCGCCGCGCTATGTATCTGTAATATCTTTACAAATTGAATAACAATGGAGAACTTTTGTTATGAAAAACAATCACAAAAAAGAAGCATTAACAAAATATTTCCACGAATCCGTTGTGAAATTTGAGAAGTATTATACCGACTCTGAACAGCACCACAAAATACTCACCGAGTTAGGTTTTGCTTGCATTGATGATGGCTGTGACGGCTTTTGTCCCGGCTGCGAACAAAAGTTTACATGTGATATCTACGATGAATTGAAGGATGAATGGGAAGGGATTTATCGTAATAATTAAAGCAAAAGCATATTTTTTAAAATAAATGGTAAAATATGATGAACGTGAAAAGAAAAATCATACAAGTTGGGGCGTCCGTATTGACGTAATGTTACGCTTTAGGAGGTTTTATGGCAATAGTGCAAAAGACTTTTCTACAATTTAATGGAAACGAACTGGGCACAACAATGTCAACAGGTCGGAAAGATTACGGAACTTTTAAGGACAGTATGCGAGCACCCATTCATCGCTGGTTTCAATATCCCGCTGGTTATTCTTATAGATTCATAGAAGAAAAAATAAAAGAGTACCAATTAAATAATAATCATTGGATTTTTGACCCGTTTGTTGGAAGTGGTACTACCTCCGTTGTCGCCAAAGGAATGGGTGTAAATTCCATAGGAATCGAAGCACACCCTTTTGTCCACGAAATCGCCCAATCCAAGACTTATTGGGAGTACGACTTAGACCGTTTACAAGATGTAATCTCTAAGACTATAATGTCCGTAGAACGGCACATATCAAATGGTTATTTGCAAAGAATAGACTTTAACAGCATTCCTCAATTAGTCAAAAAATGTTATTCCCCATTAAATTTAAAGAAACTGCTTGTTATTAAGGAGACAATATTTGAGACAAAAGAGCAAACGGAGTATAAAAATTTTCTGAAGCTTGTTTTAACTAATGTCTTAAGAACTGCATCTAAGGCCGGAACTGGATGGCCTTACATCGCGCCAACCAAATATCATGAAAAAACAGTCGAACTGGATGGAGTCGAAGAATTTAAAAGACAGGTGCATCTTTTCCACAATGACTTACTTTATATAAGGAGCAAGTCTTACAAAAAAAATATCAAATGCAAAATACTCCTTGATGACGCACGGGAATATCATCCTGAAATTTCCGGGGAAAGTGTGGATCTCGCTATTACGTCACCTCCATATCTGAACAATTATGATTATGCCGACAGAACCCGCCTTGAGACGTATTTTTGGGGCAAATACGCAACATGGGGAGAAATTACCAGGGAAGTTAGAGACAAACTCATGACAGCTGCAACAACTCAAATAAGAAGGTCGGCATTTAATGGCTCACCCCTCGATACTGCTCTATTAGAAACTTCTCCTCACGTCTTTCATGAACTGGATAATAAAATTAAGACGTTAGCGACTGTTCGTATGGAGAAAGGTGGAAGGAAAAGTTATGACCTTATGGTAGCAGGTTATTTTAATGATATGTATAAGGCTATGAAAGAAGTGTATCGGGTTCTTAAGCCCGGATGTGATTTTGTGCTGGTTCTTGGCGATTCCGCCCCTTATGGAGTATATATACCAACTGAAGAATATCTTGGCGAAATTGGAAAGGGAATAGGATTTAAGGATTATTCTGTCGAAGTATTGCGTTCCAGAGGCGGAAAGTGGGCGAATAACAGCCAGCGTCATTCGGTGCCATTAAAGGAAGGGATTCTTACTCTTAAAAAATAGAGGGGAAAATATGTCAAAAAAAATAGCATCTCCCGGAAGCGCACTGGGAGAAGCAATAGGCAAGCTCATTGAGATTGAAATATCAAATACTGTTAAAGAAGTAGCTGGAAAATACGGTTTATACACAGATACCGGAGGATCAAGACCCGATAAAAGGAGCGGAATTAAACTCTCTATGATTAACAGTTCAGGAAATGAGTATCAACTCGATACTGTGGTTGAGAATAGAGAAGGAAAACCGTTAATTACCGTTGAGTCAAAATATCTAAGGTATAAAAAACACAATAGAGACAAGGCAAGCTGGACATGCACTGCTTTATATAGTTTGAGAAAAACGTATCCATCCATAAGGAAATCAATAGCTGTTTTATGTGGAAACTGGAGTAAGCCATCAAAGGCTTTACTTAAAACCTTTGGTGTGGAAGTCCATGAAGTCCCGTTTGCAAGGATTGTAGAAGTTTTGAAGGAATATCAAATTGCCTTTGATTGGGATGAAAAGGATAGGGAGGCAGCTAAGCGTGCATGGAAGACGTATAGTGCATTAGATTATGACGCAACCCGAAAAATCTCAAAAGAACTTACAAAGGATATTGTTCCCGCAATTAAAGAATCCGTTGAACACACCATAACAGCAGACCCAAGCAAACCAAAAGAGATTTCGGATGTCGAAGTTTTAATAAAGACTACCCATGACGAATATTTCACTACTACATTTCCCGCTGTCCACCAAGCGATAAAATATCTCTTAGAACTTCAGACAGATAAAAGTGATGTGAGGGATGTGTTGAAGTAAAGTTTTTTGTGTTTACGCAAAGAATCAATGCATGGATTGAAAATGCCGAATAATATTGTGCATTTGAAGGGATAGATGGTAAATGGGATATAATCCTGAAACTGTAAAGACGGTACTGAATGTAATCCAGAAGGAATTTGAATCTGAAGAAAATAGAAACAAGCATATAGTTTCAAAAGTTCAAATAATGTTAACAGTTGCGGGTATTTTGTTAACCGCAATAATTTTTCTCTTAAAAACAGTGTTTGAACAAGATTGGTATAAATGTTTAAATGCGTCACTTCTATTATTAGCAATGTTTGTAATTATAGTAGCAATACTCCTTTTCTTGAATGTTATTAGAGTAAAGACTTTTCAAAGAATTGGTTATGAAAAGCTTGTATTTAACACAGAGTTAGAAAAAGAACCTACAGAAGTAGAAAGCAGATTGATTTCTACTTATGAAGAAGCCCTAAAAATGAATATTCGAGTTGTTGACGAATTGGTGGATACATTTAAAAAAGGTACCTTTTTAATTGGAGTTTCAGTTTATATGCTATCTGTTGTTTTATTTGTCATTTTAATTATACATTTGAAAAATTAATAGGAGGTAGTGTATGAGTAAAAAAGGAAATATTAGAGAAAAACCATCAGGAGAAAATAGTTCACAGCAAAATTCAAGTCAAAGTAGCCAGGACAAGCCTCAAAGCTATGGTACTGTTCCAGTTCAAAAGGGACTTGACACACATAAAAAAAGATAAACTTACAAAAACTAATTATGGATTCCTTTCTGTACAACCGGTAATTATAACTATGCTTACAAGAAATGAGGTCTCCGGCCATCTTGAAGAAGCAGGTAGGCATAGTATTGTCGTAGTTTGCAAAGAAGAATTAACTGAACTCCTCACTCGTGCGCCTTTTCCTCCTGACCCAGAAGGATTATTTAAAGAAGCTATACAGTTCATACCTGAAAATGAACACTCTGGCAATTATTATCATTAGTAAAAACTTAATGAATTTTTTGTAAGTGCAAAAATGCAACCATACCAACACTCATAAACAACAATTCAATCGACATAAAAATAAATATTTCTTCTTACGAGAAATTGGGAATGGACTGAAGACAGATATGAAAAGGTTTTGAAAGAAATGTAACAATGGGAATTGATGAAAGAAATATAGAAGTTATTGATGACGTTATGGCAAGGGTATTGAGGGAAAAAACTCCCCAACAAAGACTTGCTATAGCCTTCGGTCTGTGGACGTCAGCAAAAAAACAGATTACGAACTATTTGCGGTCTGAACACCCGGATTGGGATGACAGGATGGTTCAAAGAGAGGTGGCGAAAAGATTGTCTCATGGAGCTACCGAAATTAAATAAGGTGTACAAATGACCGTATACAATTTATACAAACTCCTCAAAGAAGAACTGAAAAACGGCTCAAACGACCTCGTTACACGGGTCTCTGGGCAGATAATCAGGGAACGGATTGAGAGGGACATCACACAAGAACATGACGGCTCAGTCGTTGCCCTTGATTTCTCAAAAATAGGGATTATTGACTATTCATGCGCTGACGAGATTGTGGCAAAACTCCTCTCTCGTCTTCTCGGCGATGAATATGGCAACAAATATATTACCTTGGTCGGGCTCAATGAAAATCAGAAGGAAAATATAGAGGTCGCCCTTGAGAGAAAAAACCTCGCGATCATGGCGGAAACGAGAGACGGGAATAAAATTCTTCTTGGGAGTCTGAACAACTACCTCAAAGAAACATTACACCTCATTCTCAAAAAAGGAAAAATATCCGCAAAAGACCTCTCAGAGATCATGAAACTCGAGGCAAATACCAGCGGCACAAGGTTGTTAAACCTCTACAAAAAACGGCTCGTAAAAAGAGGAGATGAAATGGTACATGGCGGAAAAGTGTGGATGTATGAAAAAATATAACCTTTTAAAATACAAGTAATATACATAACGACATCAGTATACAAATGTCTGTCATTCCAGACTTGAGCATGAATCCATTGTTTTTCCGGACTCCAGCCGGAGTTTATCCCTGCGAATGCAGGGGGCAGGAATGACAATTTTGAAATTTCTTACCATTAAATTACTCTAATGAGGCTATGACTTCAAAAACTCCTCTGCTACATTCTGAAACCAATTCCCTCTTTCACAATAATTCTGTGGTGACCAACTATCTTCCTTAGAATATCACTTGACAAAAATAACAACATTCATTAAAAGTAACATAATATTACATTTATAATTTCTCTATGAAAAAATCTCTTAATCATGTCAAAAACAATAGATGCTATTTACGAAAACGGTGTTTTTAAACCCCTTCAAGACATTGAAGTAAAAGAGCATGAAAAGGTAACGATAAAAATTATTTCTCTTGATGAATGGCAGAAACGTTTTCGTTGCATTATCGAAAAAATACATGAAAAATCTGCACACTATACCCATAATGAAATTGAATCTGACATTATCCACTCCATAAAAGAATTAAGACAAAAGAAAAGTGCCCCCCGTTAAGGTTGTTATTGACACCAATATCTGGGTTTCCTCCCTCTTAAACCCTCCGGTTTCCCTGCCAGATTAAGAAAGTTATTTGAAGAAGGCACACTCCACGTTATTATTTCAGAACCAATACTGGAAGAAATTGCAGAAGTATTTACCCGCCCACATATAAAAAATAAATACGGAATTTCAGAAACCGATGTTAAGGAACTATTGACACTGATAGAAGAACGTGCAGAATATGTATTGCTTTCAGGAAATATTACTATCTGTCGTGACAGTGACGATAATTTCATCATCGAAACAGCAATTAAGGGTCAAGCAACGTTTCTTATTACCAGAGACGATGATATAAAGTTCTGCAAAGAGATTTCCTCCTTCTTATTACCATACCGGATACGCATTATTTCAATAGCAAAATTCATGGACTTCATGGATAATGTATAAATATCCTGTGGGAAATAGCAACTATATGCGTAACAAATTCGATAATTACCGTAATCCTCAAAAACAATCCACATCTTTTCTGAATAATTAAAAGAACAGATGCAAAATACTTCAAGGCTAAAGATTTCTCAAAATATTATGTCACAAAAAAATTCAATTTATCGCATTAAGCCGTATCGATGGGATATACCAATGATGGTAGTAGTAGCATTGGGACTCCTCATTGCAGGGTTGAACCTTCCCACACTCAAGCTGACAAAAGTAATATTCTTTACCAATACGTATTCTATTTGGGATGGTGTGTGGGAATTATGGAAGGCGGATCACATTGGCCTTGCAGTAATAATCTTCTTTTTTTCCATTATGTTTCCCTGCGTAAAGCTTATCGGGCTACTTTTTGTCTGGTTCGTACCATTAGAACCGGAAGGAAGGAGGCGTTTCCTTTACCGGTTAGGTATTTTAGGAAAATGGTCTATGGTTGATGTTTTCATTGTGGCAATACTCGTCATCCTGATTAAGACCAAAGATATCGCCGATGCCAATGCGCAGATAGGCATTTACCTTTTTGCCGGAGCAATCATGCTCTCTATCGTTGCTACTTTGGTGATAGAAAAGATAGCAAACTTTAAAGGCGGCACAACCGAATAGTAAATTCAGAAGATTCTTTTGGGATATACTATTTTCTTGCCTTGGAGAGTGTTTTGTACTGTCGCACTCGTAATGATGTTTGTATGTATACTCCTTTATTGCGCTTGCCGGGATGTACTTTACGCCCTTGTTAAGTGTCTGTATTTAATACGATGAGGTTGGTCTGCGGCAGCGCCGATGCGTCTTTTTCTGTCTTCCTCGTATTCCGAATAATTTCCTTCAAACCAGACAACTTTACTGTCACCCTCAAAAGCAAGAATATGGGTAGCAATCCTGTCGAGAAACCAACGGTCGTGGCTTATCACCACAGCACAACCGGAAAAATTTTCCAATGCATCTTCCAGGGCACGCATGGTATTTACGTCGAGATCATTTGTAGGTTCGTCTAACAGAAGGATGTTTGCGCCTTCTTTTAACATGCAGGCAAGGTGTACCCTGTTTCTTTCTCCACCGGAAATGGCGCTTACCGGTTTTTGCTGATCCGCTCCTGAAAAGTTAAATCGCGCAACATATGCGCGTGAGTTCACTTCCCGTCCGCCGATTTGAATGATATCGTTTCCGCCGGATATCACCTCCCATATTGTTTTTTTCGGATCAAGGGTCTCTCTGCTTTGGTCTACATATGCAAGTTTTACAGAATCTCCCACCCGGATTGTTCCGTTATCTGGTTTTTCATGTCCGGTAATCATCCGGAATAAAGTAGTTTTACCGGCGCCGTTTGGCCCAATGATTCCGACAATTCCGCCACGCGGCAGGGAAAACGTCATTCCCTCCACCAAAATGCGATCTCCGTATGATTTGGAAACCTTATCCGCCTCGATAACCAGATTGCCTAACCTTGGTCCCGGGGGAATATAAATCTCCAATTCTTTTATTCGTTTTTCGGTTTGTTGCGCTAACAAGGATTCATAGGAATTAATACGCGCCTTTGATTTTGCATGACGTCCCTTCGGGCTCATCCTTATCCATTCCAATTCCCGCTGCAATGTCTTTTGCCGTTCGGTCTCCTGTTTCTCTTCCTGTTGCAGCCTTTTTTGTTTTTGATCAAGCCACGAAGAATAATTGCCCTTCCACGGTATTCCGTATCCCCGGTCTAATTCCAGTATCCAACCGGCAACATTATCAAGAAAATAGCGGTCATGGGTAACGGCAATTACTGTTCCCTCATATTTTTGCAAATGCTGCTCCAACCATCCTACCGTTTCAGCGTCAAGGTGGTTTGTCGGTTCGTCCAAAAGTAAGATATCAGGTTTTTTCAGTAACAAACGGCAAAGCGCTACACGTCGTTTTTCTCCTCCTGACAATACCTTCACCGGCATGCTTCCTTCGGGACATCGAAGCGCATCCATTGCCATTTCAAGACGGGAATCAAGATCCCATGCATTCAGCGAATCAATCTTTTCCTGCACTTCCCCTTGCTTTTCTATGAGGCTATTCATCTCATCGGCAGACATTGGCTGAGCAAATTGTTCGTTAATACGGTTATACTCATTATGAAGATCAACCAGTTCCTGCACGCCTTCTTCCACAATCTGACGCACCGTTCTTGTTTCGTCCAGCAAAGGTTCCTGTTCGAGAAATCCCACCGTATAACCCTGTGAAAGCGTTACCTGCCCGTTATAATTCTCATCCACGCCCGCCATTATGCGTAAAAGAGAGCTTTTCCCCGAACCATTTAAACCCAATACTCCAATCTTCGCTCCGTAAAAATACGATAGTGAGATATCTTTTAATACGGGTTTTTTTTCATAATATTTGCTGACACTCATCATGGAATAAATAATCTTATTCGGCTGATTGCTCATTTGGTTTGTCTCCGGGATAAATTTTTCAATATTCTGTATGCCTGTATTTCTTACAAATCAACATTTGCAATACTATAAAAGAAATTCGTCGGCTTAGCAAGTCTGCGATATCATATCTCTACCAACCTGGGAATGCTTCCGCCAACTTCATATCTTCTCAGATGACGTCATTTCTGGCACCCTCCTGCCACCGGACAGGCAGGGAGTCAAGGAATTAAAGTAGCCACAGGTGCAATTTAAATTCTGGAATACACTGTAATTCTGTGATAGAGTTGATAATCAATGTATCCGTTCCGTTTGCCCACCGGCAGACAAGTTTGGCGCATCCTTATCAAAATGTTAACGTTACCAATGGCCAGCAGATATTTAACCTCTATCGTCATTATCGTTATTTTTTTTTCAGGGTTTTTGTATCTCAACTCATTACAGAACGACTTTGTTTACGATGATGCATATATTATCAAAGAAAACAACTTCATTACATCATTAAGTAATTTCCCAAAATTATTCAATAAAGATTATTTTTATGTTTCGGGAGAACTTAGCTATCGTCCTGTTGTCACCATCACGTATTTCTTTGACTATTTATTGTGGAATCTCAAACCATTCGGCTATCATTTAACAAATATTTTATTTCACACAATCAATATTTTTCTCTTTTATATTTTCGCAAAGTCTATTTTCAGAAATGCAAGACAGTCTTTTCTCGCAACACTTTTATACCTGTCACATCCCATTTTAACCGAAACGGTTAACGCCATTTGTTACAGAGAAGATATCCTTGCTTCACTCTTTTTCCTTTTATCATTTATTTTCTTTCTGAAAGTAAAGAATATTCACTATCATCAATCCAATAAACGATTTCTTGCTTTCTATATTCTCTCTTGCCTCACATACCTCATTGCCCTCTTTTCAAAGGAGATGGCTATTACTTTGCCTATCCTCCTTGTGACCTTCGATTGTATTGTTTTTCCTCAAAGTGAAAATACTTCCATCCCCTTTATAAAAAAAACAACCCGTTTTCTGCTCTTTTACAGCGGCTATATCTTTATTACGGTATTTTATGGTTGTATACGATTTTTCGTACTAAAAAATACTTTGAAAACAATTGAAGTCTATCCTGTTCATTGTATACCTATGGTAAAAATAGTTGCATATTATCTGAAACTCCATTTTATCCCATTTCCGCTGAATGCAGATTATTATATCCCGAAAACTGCACATTTAGACATATCATTCTTTATAGCTTCCCTGCTCATTGTTTGCATGATTCTTATTGTTATCCGTTGCATCAGGAAGAATGCCTTTATTACATTTTTTATTCTTTGGTGCTTCATTTCACTATTGCCCGTACTCGGTATTATTCCGATTGGCAATATCATAGCAGAAAGATATCTGTATATACCGGCAATTGGTTTTTGCTGTGCAATAAGTTATTTATTTATGAATGAGAAATTACGTAAACCTCTTGTAATTTTTTATATCTGCATTATTCTTTGTTTTCAAATTGGGATACTCCACAGAAACCGCATCTGGCGCAATGACACGACATTGTGGTTCCACACTTTTCAGCGAGAACCGAAAAGCGCCCGCGCATGCAGCAATTTAGGCAATGCATATTACAATAATAAGCGGTACGAAGAAGCGATCGGGTTATACAAAAAAGCGCTTACCCTTGAATTCAGCTACCCTTTTATTCATTTTAACTTAGGTACAGCTTATGAAAAAATGGGCAAAATTGATGATGCTATTGAGGAATACAAAGCATCTATATCAAATCTCAACGATAATATGCTCGCATACAACAGTCTCGCAGTGATCTATGATAAGCAGGGATTTCATGATTTGGCAGTCGAGACATATCAACTTGCACTGAAAGAAAATCCTTTCGTGCCTTTCGTACACAACAATCTTGGAAATACCTATGAATCCACAGGCAACAGGGAAAAGGCGCTCGACGAATACGGAAAAGCGGTTGCAATAGATAATAATTACGCTGACGCCCATAATAACATGGGCGCTGTTTATCTTAAGAGCGGAAAAGCCGATATGGCCATTAGTGAATTCAAAAAGGCCATTTATTCAAAACAAGGGCATTTGGACGCACACTACAATTTGGGAATGGCATATATATCGAAAGGACTTTTTAATGAAGCATCCGAAGAATTAAAGCTTTCTATTCAATATAATCCAAACGACTACGCTGCTTACAGGGACATTGGAATTTTATACTATAAACATTTTCAGGATATCGATACGTCTCTTTATTATTTAAATGAATCACTCCGCATTGCGCCAAATCCATCAGAAAAAGAAAAGCTCAGCAGTATAGTACAATCAATTATGAAGACAACTAACAATACTCATTAAATCAGCACCATGTTGTCCCTGTGAATCACCTCATCATATGATTTATAACCAAGTGCCTTATGAATAGAAGAAGTACTGCTTCCTTTGATTTTTTCAATTTCCTCAGAAGAATAATTCGTTAACCCTCTCGCAAAAACTTCATGGTTTTCCTTTTTGCAAATTGAAATAATATCCCCTTTTTCAAAATTCCCTTCTATGGAAACAATCCCCGACGCCAGCAGACTTTTTCCCTTCTTAGACAAAGCGGCATAAGCGCCCTCATCAACAATAACCATGCCTTTCGATTTTTTTGTGTATCCTATCCATCTCTTTCTGCTCGTCAGCTTTTCCTTTTTAGGAAGAAAAAGGGTTCCGACATTTTCGTATTCAAAAATTTTCGGCAGAATGTTCTCTCTTCTTCCATTGGCAATAATCACTTTTTCACCGGCATTGGTAACAATTGACGCGGCTTGTAACTTTGTATGCATCCCCCCCACACCCCGCAGTGTCTTGGCATCATATGCCATTTGTCTGGTTTTTTGTGTTATATGCTCAACTACAGGAATAACATTTACCTCGTTCTTTCCCTCCGGTTGTTTATCATACAATCCGTCAACAGATGAAAGAATTATAAGCAGTTCCGCATCAATAAGATTCGTTACCAATGCGGATAATTCATCATTATCGCCAAAAGCGATTTCGTCAATTGAAATAGTATCATTTTCGTTTACTACAGGTATCGCCTTCATTTGAAATAAGGTGTGAATTGTATTAAACGTATTCAGATATCTTTTCCTGTTTTCAAAATCTTCTCTGGTAAACAATATCTGCGCCGCATGGTATCCATGTAATTTGAAAAAACTGTCATACGTGCTTATTAATTTACTTTGTCCGATAGCTGCAACTGCCTGCAATTCAGGAAGCGTGCCGGGCCTCTTTTGTAATCCCAGTTCGCCCATACCACAACCAATTGCACCGGAACTCACCACAGTAACATTAAAATTCCTGTTTCTTAATTCAATTATCTGTTCAGCAAGCCCTTTTATCTGCTTTTTATCTAAATACCCCTTGTCATCAGTTATAACGCCAGTGCCTATTTTAATAACTACCTTTTTAACTTTTTTAATGTGCTCGTGTCGTATTTCAGATATTTCTTTCATAAATTATTTCCGCTATTCTCTTCTGTTGGCAAAAGTATGGCAACTATCTATAACCTCAAAGCTGCATTGATACTTTACCACTTGCTTATGATTCGTACCCGTTGTCAGTTGCTATTAACGTATTAGTATAAATCAACCTGGGCTGGTAAAAAATAATATTATATTGAATTGCTGCAGTTATTGGAATGAAATTCAGGAAGGACACTAATGCTTAATTCTTGTTAAAATTCCCACTTTTCTGCTTTTTAATTTTTTCCATAAGCATATCAAGAAACGACTTAAACTGATCGTCGTTTTTCAACTCATCATTTATTTTCTTTATCGCAAATATTACCGTCGAGTGTTTCTTGTTGCCAAAATAACTCCCTATCTGCTGATACGACCACTCCAACTGATTCTTTATTAAATACAT
>VGXV01000002.1 GCA_016873165.1 Planctomycetota bacterium
TGCCTGCGTCAATAGGGTAGGTCGGCACTACAAGCTGTTTTTGAAATCGACTTCAGTAAAATCAATGGTTCCCAGACGACAAATGTCCAAAAATAACCGTTTTTTGGCGCGAATTGCGAAAGTCGGGTTAAAGGGGTGCTTTTGTGGGCATAAGGAGCAGGTTAGAGCGATGAACTGGCGTAGTGGTTTAGGTTTGAATACCTGTTTATATCCCCTTTTAAACATTTTGCATCTTACGTCTCAGGAAATCACAGGGTTACAGGCAGTTGACTCAGATGGGGTTTAAGATATGAGCAAAGAAAAATCTATACGCAGAAAACCGGCGGTCTTGCCGAAAGATTATGCCGCATGGGTTGTTTCTCTGAAAAAGAGAATCGCCGGAGCTCGACAGAAAGCCCTGCTTTCCGCAAACGCTGAACAGATCAAATTGTATCATGAGATCGGTTGTGAGATATTGGACCGTCAGAACCGGCAGGGGTGGGATGCCAAGGTGATTGATCGGCTCTCGGCGGATTTGCGGGAGGCATTTCCGGATATGAAAGGTTTATCCGCCTCGAATCTTAAATATATGCGGTTTTTTGCGCAGGAATGCCCTGACCGCACAATTGGTCAGCAGCCTGCTGACCAATTACCCTGGTTTCATGTTGTCATTCTGATTACAAACGATAAGCCGACTACCGGGCTTTTGCTTTTCAAGACCAAAAAGAAAATGGTGGCAGAGTACGCTTTATCGGGCATTGACAAACCTATGGGTGTAGCTGAATACCAGTTGGTACTGTCTTTGCCCAAACCCCTCGACACATGCCTGCCGTCGATCGAAGAACTGGAATCCCATCTTTCCATCGATCTTGACCAAAATAAAGAGGAGTGATGAACCGTACACAAATTCCAAAAGGGTACAAGCAGACGGAAGTCGGCGTTATTCCGTATTGGGAAAAATAAAATATTTACACAATCTGAAGCAGATGTCTTATTTGCAATGCCCAAGAAACCAAAGGCAAGCAACTCTTTTGCCTTTCCTCATGCCGGAAGGAAATTGCTTGCGGAGTTTGTGTCACCGAACGGTAGAGAAGTTTTTGATAAGGCTTCCAATAAAGGATTATGAGATAATAACATGTTTGAAAGGAGGTTGAGATGCAGGCGAGTTATAAAGAAAAAATATTGCGTGAAATCGGGAAAATCCCTGATGACAAGCTGTGAAATATTTGCAAAATTATCCGTTTGTTGATTACAGTTGGTGCAAGAAAAACAGACCAAAGGACTTCTCTAAGAGGGATAAGAAAGGTCTTATTGTATGTGACCCCAAAATTCTTAATGGGAAGCCTATTGTTGGGGACACAAGAATATTTGTGGCTCTGATACTGTAAAATATTCTGAATCTGGATATAGAATGTACAGACACTACGATTAAGAGAAATCGCATTTTTATTTGCTTTCCTTCGTTTTCTGCACCTTCTGTGGTATAGTCAAACAAATCTGGCTTTCGATTAGCCTTTTAATGCTTCGGCTACGCTTAGCATGACGAAGCTGTCATCTGAGCACATTCGCACACTCAGTGTAAACTCCGTCGAAGGGTTGTGTTTCCGAGCAAAAACTTATTTGATATTTCGAAAACCGGATGTATTTGACTATAGATTGTTACAATTTTACAAATATCTTAAATATCTTAAAGTTTTTTTGAGTGATTCAGCACTTTCTGGTAAAATAAGGTGCAACCATGAGAAATCAAACTACTAATGAGTCTCATTCTTCAAAAGTTGATGGAAGATATAAATGTCCGATTGAATGCCCATCGGTTTATATGGCGGGAACATATGTGTATAAAAATTTTTTTATGCACAGAAAACTTGTAAAGACGGTGCATTAGCATAATTATCTGTAGTTTATTCTTTTGAATAATCCATCATAGGAGTATACATGCTCAAAGACTTAAAAAAAATTAAGTTTAAAATGCCGAAGAAATTTTCCATCTGGCATATTATTATTGCCTTTGGGTTTCTTATAGTTATCCAGATGTATTTAATGAATCCGGGAATAAGAAATATATCGTACAGCGAATTTAAGAAATTAATGCGTGACGATATGATACTGGAATGTCATATTGCCCATAATGCTATTCGCGGCAAGTTAAAAGAATATGAACGCGGCACAAACAAATACGCAATCTTTATTACGGCGCGGGTGGAAGACCCTGACCTTGTAAATGAACTGGAAGCAATGGGGGTGAAATATGAAGGCCAGTACGAAAGCCCCTGGTTCAAGACATTTTTTTTCTCATGGGTGATACCATTGCTTATACTATTTTTGATTTGGCGCTTTATATTTAAACGGTATGGGCCTGCCAGCAGCATCATGACATTTGGCAAAAGCAGAGGACGCCTTTATGCCCAGGAAGATTTAAATGTGACATTCGACGATGTGGCGGGTATCGACGAAGCAAAAGAGGAATTACAGGAAATAATAGAATTCCTGAAGACGCCGGAAAAATTTCGTGCCATAGGCGGCAAAATACCCAAAGGAGTGCTTCTTGTCGGCGCTCCGGGCACAGGAAAAACCCTGTTGGCAAAAGCGGTGGCTGGGGAGGCCGGCGTGCCGTTCTTTAATATGAGCGGTTCCGAATTCGTTGAAATGTTTGTTGGCGTAGGTGCGGCACGGGTGAGAGATTTGTTTAGCCAGGCTGACCAAAAGGCGCCATGTATTATCTTTATTGACGAACTTGATGCGCTCGGCAAGGCGCGCGGACAGAGCCCCATCGGAGGGCACGATGAACGCGAACAGACGTTAAACCAGTTGCTGGTGGAAATGGACGGCTTTGATTCCAATAAGGGTGTAATTATTATGGGTGCTACAAACCGTCCTGAAACTCTGGATTCCGCCCTTTTAAGGCCGGGAAGATTTGACCGGCAGGTGGTGGTTGACAGGCCTGATCTGCATGGACGAGAGGCAATACTCACTGTTCATTCAGCGGACGTAAAGATGGAAAAAGACGTTGATTTGCATTCTGTCGCCGCAATGACGCCGGGATTTGTCGGGGCAGATCTGGCTAATCTTATCAACGAAGCGGCATTGCTTGCTGCCAGAAGGAACAAAAAAGCCGCCGGTATGCCTGAATTTGAAGAGGCAATTGACCGGATTATGGCAGGGCTCGAAAAAAAGAAACGTCTTATGAACAAGAAAGAGAAAGAAATCGTTGCGTATCATGAATCCGGCCATGCCCTTGTTGCATGTTCGGTTCCCAATGCAGACCCTGTCCGGAAAATATCCATGATCCCCAGAGGCATAGGCGCCCTTGGGTATACTTTGCAGAAACCCACGGAAGACCGCTATTTGATGACAAAGGTAGAACTTCTTGACAGAATCGCAATATTGCTCGGCGGCAGGATTGCGGAAAAAATCATTTTTGATGAAATTTCAACCGGCGCTCAGAATGATCTGAAAAAGGCGACGGAAATAGCACGAATGATGGTGAAGGAATACGGCATGAGCGAAAAGATGGGTCTTGTCACTTTTGATCAGAGCGACAGACAATCTCTTTACGGACTTTCCGCTTCGAAAGAATACAGCGAAGAAACCGCGCGGGAAATTGATCTGGAGATTAAAAAAATTATGGACGAATCATTCCGGCGCGTTGAAACGATGCTGCTTGAAAAGAAGGAAATCCTGAAGGGTATGGCGAAAAAACTCATAGAGGATGAGGTTATCGAAGGTGAAGATTTGAAAAAACTTCTTGAATATCTCCATAAATCCACCGGAGAAGGCGGTTCTTTGGAAACAGCGGATAAAACAACAAAAAACAGTGATAAATAATATATGCCTTACGAGTTCACAAATTGTGATTTCTTAAAGGTTGTAGTTGTAGAGCGAAGAGGCTCTTCGCTCTGCATTTGGTCATTTATGAAATCGTAAGGCATGTCTCTCTTCTGTTGAGAATGGGTATGGCTGAATCCATTCTCGGTATTTTTGCAAATTCATTTCTTTTCTATACGCCGTGTAAATCGTACATGCTTTTCCCGTCTGCAATAGGCGGCGCTAACCGTTTTTCTTCCTGTAATTTTATATAAAAAGAAGGCAGGCATAAACACCGTATGGAAAAAGCGACCTTTACTTTGCATAGAAGTGATAATGGCAGTCCGTTGCCTGAATCGATTCGCATCATTCCGGTAAAAGAGGATATTGTATTTCCCCGTCTTGTCCGTTCATTGGAATTAAATGAAAAAGGACTTGTAAAGGCAATAAACGAGGCCCATGCAAAAAAAGAATATATTGGCATCGTTGTGCTGAAATATCATGTTGCGTCTCCAAACCCCGAAGACTTTTATGATGTCGGCACGGCGGCAAAGGTTGTCAGGATATTCGAGTCATCTTCAGACAATATAAAATGCCTTGTTGAAGGCATTGCGAGAATAAAAATAACGGAATATACCCAGACGGAACCCTATTGCATGGCAAAGGTTGAAGAACTCAGGGAGTTCACCGAAAAATCCGAAACTGTCGAGGTGTTAATACAAAGCGTTAAAACTCTTTTTAAACTAAGCGCGATGCTGGGAAAATCCCTGCCGAAGGATATTATCCCGATGATCGATACCATAAATAATCCATCCATTATGGCTGACCTTGTCACCGTTTATCTTGACCTGCATATTGACGAAAAACAAAAACTCCTGGAAATGGTCGATCCGCAGAAGCGGTTGCGGATTGTGTTCCATTATCTCAACAAAGACGTTCAGGTGCGAGAGGTAAAAGGCAAAATAAACGATGAAGTTGCCAAAGAGATGTCAAAGGCGCAGCGTGAATATTTTTTACGGGAACAGATGAAGGCGATTCAGAGGGAGCTGGGGGAAAACGACCCGCATACGGCGGAATTCCTGAAGCTGGAAGAAAATATTAAAAAGGCGGAAATGCCAAAGGAGGTAGAAGTGATCGCTATGAAGGAATTGGAGCGATTGAAAGACATAAATCCCGCATCGCCGGAATATACCGTCTCTCGCACATATCTTGATTATCTTATAAACATACCCTGGAATAAGAAAACGGTGGACAATCTCGATATCAAACAGGCTGAAAAAATTCTCGATGAAGACCATTACGGCCTGAAAAAAGTGAAGGAGCGCATACTCGAATTTCTTGCCGTTCACACACTGAAGGAAAAATTAAAAGGTCCTATTCTTTGTTTCTGCGGCCCTCCGGGAACCGGCAAAACTTCTCTGGGAAAATCGATCGCGCGGGCTCTTGGCAGAAAATTTATCCGCATTTCTCTGGGAGGAATACGCGATGAAGCCGAAATCAGAGGGCACAGGCGCACTTACGTCGGGGCGCTTCCCGGCCGTATTATGCAGGAAATCTGCCGTGCCGGAGCGAGCAATCCGATATTTATGCTTGATGAAATAGATAAAATTGGCGAAGATTTCAGGGGAGACCCGGCGTCCGCGTTGCTGGAAGTGCTGGATCCGGAACAAAATTTCAGCTTCGTTGATCATTATCTGGATGTATCCTTTGACCTTTCCGATGTGCTGTTTATCACTACGGCAAATATTCTTGATACGGTGCATGTTGCGTTAAGAGACCGTATGGAAGTGATATATCTTTCCGGATACAGTGAGGATGAAAAATTGAAGATTGCGCATCAGTTTCTCATTCCGAAACAAATAAAAGAAAACGGGTTGAAAAACCATCCTCTTGAGTTTAAGGATGCTGCTATAACGAAAATTATTTTGGAATACACACGGGAAGCGGGCTTAAGAAATTTAGAAAGGGAAATCGCCTCTATTTGCAGAAAAGTAGCAAAAGAAATCGTGGAAAAAGAACAAGTCACGAAAATCATCACACCGGAGACTATTGAAAAGTTTCTCGGTCCGAGAAAATTCTTTTACCAGGTGACCGAGGAGGAAGACAAAGTCGGCGTTGTCACGGGTCTTGCATGGACGGAGACAGGCGGCGACATTATTTTCATAGAAGCGTCCAGGATGCGGGGTGAAAAGGAACTTACCCTGACCGGTTTATTGGGAGACATCATGCAGGAATCCGCTATCGCCTCACTCAGTTACATCCGCAGCAATGCGAAAAAACTGAGTATCGATGAAACCTTTTATGACACTTCGGAAATACATATCCATGTGCCTTCCGGAGCGATACCGAAGGATGGCCCCTCCGCCGGCATAACCATGTGCATGGCCCTTGTCTCATTGCTTACCGGCAGACCGGCAAAACGGGAGGTTGCGCTTACAGGAGAAATTACTTTGACGGGCAATGTGTTGCCCATCGGAGGGGTGAAGGAAAAAATCCTCGCTGCCATAAGAGCGGGGGTGAAAACGATTGTATTGCCAACAAAAAACAAGGACGACTTTGAAGAGATCGACAAGGAAATCCGAGAAAAAATTACATGCGTTTATATTGACAAAATAGATGATGCCGTAAATATCGTCCTTTCTCAAAAAACCTCATGAAAGGGAAAAAACAATGATTACCATTAATAATATCCTGTGCCCTGTAGATTATTCTGTTTTTTCAGAAAAAGCATTAACCTATGGGGTCGAACTTGCCACAAGGTTTCAGGCGAAACTCTACCTCCTGCATGTGCTGGATATACGGTTTCTTGATGTGAACAATCCTGAGTTGCCTTACATTCCCCCAGCAAATAGTATAAGCGCAGAAACTATTGATATGCTTAAATCCAGACTGCTGAAATCGGTGAATGAGGAAACACAGGGCAAAATATCAGTAGAAGCTGTCGTTGTTCAAGGCGTTCCGTTTGCCGAAATTATCAGAACAGCGAAGGAACTCCATATTGACCTTATTGTGATCGGCACTCATGGCAGAACGGGTTTAGCGCATGCCGTTATGGGCAGCGTTGCGGAAAAAGTAGTGCGTAAAGCCCCTTGCCCGGTGCTTACCATCCGGCATCCCGAACACGATTTTGTTATGCCATAAAGATAAACATGCTCAAATACAAATTAATAGACCATACCGCGGACATCGGAATTGACATCTTCGGAAGCACAATGAAGGAATTATTTTCCAATGCCGGTTACGCTATGTTTGATATAATTACCGATCTTTCCTCTGTCGATAGTAAAAATAGCCGCACCATTGCCGTGGAAGGAATCGACCGGGAACAATTGCTCGTAAACTGGCTGAGCGAATTATTGTACTTGCATGAGGTAGAGAATATACTGTTTAAAGAATTTTGCATTGACAAGATAGAAGACAATCGGTTAGTCGCAACGTTGTGTGGAGAACCCCTGGATGAAAGGAAACATATTATTAAAACAGGGATAAAGGCGGTAACCTATCATAATTTATCGGTAAAAGAAGAAAATAACCGCTGGAAAGCCCGCGTTATTTTTGATTTATAAATCAGGTGTTTAACGGAGACACTCAACACTTTATAAAAACAGAGACAGGAGATGTTATGAATGAAGGGAAATACAAAATACAAAAAATAGACGATTACCGCTGGCGTATTCCACGGGAAGGAAAGATGCGCGTGGATGGAATTGTGTATGCCGACGAAGAGATGATGAAGGAAATACAAAAAGACGAAAGCCTTCAGCAGGTAATAAACGTTGCATATCTTCCGGGAATTGTGGGTCATTCGCTTGGGATGCCCGATATTCACTGGGGATACGGCTTTCCCATCGGCGGCGTGGCGGCATTTGACCTTGACGAAGGCGTAGTTTCTCCCGGCGGGGTAGGCTACGATATCAATTGCGGCGTCCGGTTGCTGCGCACAGGATTACAGCGCCATGCAATTTCCGGCAAACTGGAAACCCTGGTAAACACCTTGTTTAGTAATATTCCTTCGGGAGTAGGGTCGCACCGTAAAGATTTGAAACTTACCCTTCCTGAAGAAAAAAGAGTATTGATAAACGGGGCACAATGGGCAGTATCACAGGGTTACGGAACAAAAGAAGAACTGGAGCACATTGAAGAACGCGGGTGCATTGCGGGGGCAGATCCCGAACTCATTTCAGACCGCGCGCTGGAAAGAGGACGCGCACAACTGGGAACCCTTGGGTCAGGAAATCACTTTGTTGAGGTTGGCTATGTGTCCGAAGTCTACGATGAAAAAATCGCACGGGTGCTTGGCCTTGAAAAGAACGGTGTAACGATTGTTGTTCATACCGGGTCGAGAGGGTTGGGGTATCAGGTATGCGACGATTTTATACGCGTCATGATAAATGCCGCAAAAAAATATAATATCGATTTGCCGGACAGACAGCTCTGCTGTGCGCCTATCAATTCTCCGCAAGGGCAGGAGTATCTTGCGGCGATGGCCTGTGCAGCGAATTACGCCTTCGCGAACAGGCAGATGATCACCCACTGGGTAAAAGAATCCTTCGAAGGGGCTTTACAAGTCAGCCCGAGTGAGTCTCAGATATCCATTGTATACGATGTCTGCCACAACATCGCAAAAATCGAAGATCACATTGTAGAAGGTAAGAAAAAGCCATTATGTGTGCACCGCAAAGGCGCCACACGTGCGTTTCCCCCCCAACATCCGCAAACACCGGAGGCGTACAAAGAAGTCGGCCAGCCCGTACTGATACCGGGCGACATGGGACGTTGTTCCTATGTGCTTGTCGGCACTGAAAAGGCGTACACCAGCACATTCGGAAGCACCTGTCATGGAGCAGGAAGGGTTTTAAGCAGAGTGAAGGCAAAGAAAGCCGCAGGCGGACGAAACATTGCCCGTGAATTAAAAGACCAGGGAATCCTTGTCCGCGCCGATAGCCAGGCCACACTGAACGAAGAACTCTCCGAAGCATACAAGGACGTAACCGAAGTGGTGGACGTCGTTGAATACGCCGGCATCAGCAAAAAAATAGCACAACTGAAGCCGTTGTGTGTTATTAAGGGGTAATTATTTGTAGCAATCTGGTTTTTTTGAAAAATTTTAATAATAGTGATATTGCCACGCGATGTAGGGGCGAAGCATTTGCCATAAAGTGGTATAAATTTGTTCATATCCCAGGCTGGCAAATGCTTCGCCCCTACTTTTAAAAAACCAAATTATTGTGATGATTTACATTGTAGAAGGTAGGCTTTTGGATACTTCAGAAAATACCGATAAATATGCAGCGGACAGATTTCAGATGGTGCAATACCAACTGATACACCGGGGTATTCATGACAAGCGCGTCTTGAAGGCAATGTCAGAAATACCCAGACACAGATTCGTTCCCGACATGTATCAACACGCGGCTTACGAAGACTCTCCGCTGCCCATTGGTGAAGGGCAAACTATTTCCCAGCCATACATGGTGGCGATAATGACCCAATGCCTTGAACTGAAAGGTGATGAGAAGGTGCTGGAAATCGGGACGGGTTCAGGATATCAGGCGGCAATTCTCTCTGTTCTGGCGGCACATGTCTATTCAATTGAGCGGCATGAACCGCTTGCGACAAAGGCAAAATATCTGTTAAAAGATTTGGGATATGGCAATGTGGAGGTAATTGTAGGAGACGGAAGTGTCGGATTGCCTGATCATTCACCCTTCCAGGGAATTATTGTCACCGCCTGCTCTCCAAAAATACCGCAGAATTTAATAGATCAGCTTGCCATTGGCGGACGTCTGGTGATACCTGTCGGAAATCCTTTCGGACAAACGCTGTTTCAGGTAGTCAAAACCGAAACCGGAACGGACACGAAAGGCATTTTGGAATGTGTCTTTGTGCCGTTAATTGGCAAGGAAGGGTGGAGGGAAGAAGGATAAATGTGGGAGCATTCCCAAATTTTTGCAAAATTCCAAAAGAGACCATGTCTCGTTCCAAAGCTCCGGCTTTGGAACGTAATTGCTTGAGAAGCTTCGCTTCTCATAACAGGAAGCATGAGCTTCCTTCATAATTGTGTTCCCAAGCAGGAACTTGGGAACAAGAATGAATTTATGCTTCGACTCCGCGCAGCATGCTTTTTCATAGATGTCATAGATGACATTCACGGTCACCCTGAGCCCTTCGCTTATGTCATGCTGAGCGGAGTCGAAGCATCTTTTACCGCTCAGGATAAACTCCGTCGAAGGGTTGAATTTCTTCGTGAGATGAGGAACTTTTCATATTCGGCAGAATTGTTTTATTTACAAAAAATCGGGAATGCTCCCGTAAAGCAGGTAAAGATCGCGAAGATTTTTTTTTCGGCAATTCTTCGGCATTGAGATTTGCAAAATCATAAAGACTGTTTTGCATCATGATTCTTTCCGGAAAAACCAATTTCGATTCAATCGGTTTCGTAACATACTCTGCTTTTTAACAGGAGGGGGATAGGTATCTTTTCAATGGTGAGTATCGGGGATTCACATCGGGTTGTGTTCTGTTTCGTTGTATGAGATATAAATCAAAATCCCCTCTCACGAGGGGATTTTGATTTAGGCAACGATTATTATTTGCAAAACAGTTAAGTTTGAATAAGAGCATTCCTATTCATTGATCTTTTTGATGCGATTTTTTGTATAGGCATCCTGCAGCGCTATGTAAGGATCAATGGCAGGTTTTGTGATATTCTCATACGTTTCTTCCGCTTCTAAAGAACCGGTGTTTGTGACATCATATGCTTTGATTCCGAATCCTTCTAATGGCGCAAGGAAGAAATAGGTAACCCATGTTACCGGATTAAGGGCGGTATCTCCGGCAAGTCCAAAAGTGTCTCGTACGTTAGAAGGACCAAAAAAGGGCAATACTATGTAGGTGCCGGGTTCCATATCGGCCTTGGCAAGGGTTTGTCCCACGTCTTCATCATATTCCTTTAAATTAAATTCGGATTTTGCCGCATCGAAAAAACCTGCAACCCCGATGGTGCTGTTGATGGTGAATCGTAACAATTCGGTTCCGGCACCTTTTCCTTTTCCCTGGAACAGACAATTGAAAAAACGTCCCGGCATTTGTAAATTCGTGTAAAAATTTCTCACACTCTTTCTGGCCGGTTCAGGCATTACGAAACTGTAGCCTTTGTATATTGGCTTGAAGAAGTAATAATAAAACTTATCGTTAAATGCAAACATGGCGCGATTAAAGGATTCGATGGAATCTTTTATCTGAATTTGATCTTCCTCTCCCCCCAGTTCTTCTTCTGAAGCGAGTTCTTCCTCGGCAGCAACGTCTCCCCCTGTTTCCTCCGGTATTTCTTCAATTTCAGCGGGTTTTGTTTCTAATGTTATTTCTTCCGGTTTGGTTATGTTTTCGGCTTGAGATGGTTCTTTCTCTGGAGGGGTATCTTTTTTTTCTTCCACAAAGACAACTTCCATTTCAACATCAGCAGATTCCCCATTTTTGTTTTCATCATTTTTGCTGGTCAAATCACTTGCGGCACTGATCTCTTCAGCGTTTTCGGCTTTGGTCGTTTGTTCTTCCGATGCCGTTGTCGTTTTTAACCCAAAAGGCATTGTGCTGAACTGGAGAGTTAAGAGGGAAATAAATGATAACAATAAAACGGGTTTTTTCACTTGTATGCTCCTGAAATTAAAGGTTGATAAAAAAGTTATGTCGTCTATTTGCGAATGCCGGGGATTATCCTTCAGCAACCTTTTCCTTTAACATTTTTACGAGTTCTGTATAGGAAGATTTTACCAGGATGCTGCTGAATTGGCTGCGATAATTATTCACCAGACTTACCCCTTCAATGATTACGTCATATATTTTCCAATTTCCATCGTTGCTCTTCATGCGAAAATCTACAGCGGCTTCTTTGCCGGTATTTAAAACAAAATTCGTGTGCACTGCCGAGTACTTCCCTTTTTCTTTTTCCCTGATTAAAACAACTTTTTTGGCCGTATAAGAGCCGGTTTCTCCCAGATAAGTGTTTTTCAGGATGCCGGTAAATAATCCTGTAAACTCTTCTCTTTCTTCCGGAGTCAGTTTTTGCCATTGCTGACCGAGAGCTCTTTGGGACATTTCATCAAAATTAAAGATGGGCGTGAGCTCTCCCCACAGTCTTTCCTTACGTTCCTCTTTTTTGTCGTCTCCTTTAAGTGTTTCATCTTCCAGGATTGCTATCCCTTTTTCGACATATTTCATAACCAGATTTCCTGTCTCCCCTGCCCATAGAGAAGAAACAGGCGTTATGAGTAATGCGAAAACGAGCAGTTTCAAAGCAATTCTTATATTTTTCATGTAATTATTCCTCTACTTTTCTACTTTTCCAAAAACAAAATTCCCAATAAGCTTTTCTAAATCAAGCGGGGGTTCTGTCTCAATCAGAAAACCTCCGGGTTCTATTAGCTGGTCGGAGCCTCCCGGTGTAATTTCAACATATTTTTCGCCCAAAAGGCCTTTTGTGCGGATAGAAGCAATAGCGTCTTCCTGCAATGCGATGTCTTTTCTGATTTCCAGGGTGACCACTGCTTCGTAATCTTCAAGAGCTATATCATCGACCTTGCCCACTTCCACACCGGCTATTTCCACGATGGTATCTTTTTTGAGACCTTTTACCGAACTAAAGACGGCTTTCACCTGGTAGTAATTATCACTTAAAAAATTGAGTCTGCCAAGCTTCACCGAAATATAGCCCATGCAAAGTATACCACAGAATATAAAGATACCAACGGCAATTTCAACATCAAATTTTCTCATACATTTTCACCTTTGTTAACAGGGAGCAAACTAAATTATTTTATAGAAATAGGGCCTTCCAGTTCCGCATGGATAAACTGATGCACTATGGGATTACCTGAATCCTGTATTTCCTGCGGAGTTCCTTCCGCGATAATTCTTCCGTCATATAACATAGCAATACGGTCTGCGACACTGAATACTTCAGGAATTTCATGTGTTACCATAATTGCCGTAAAGTTTAAACTTTTTTGCAACGACCGTATTAAGTTGTGAATTGCTTTGGCAATCAAAGGGTCAAGTCCTGTTGTAGGTTCATCGAATAAAATTATTTCAGGATGCATTACCAGGCATCGCGCAAGCGCAACGCGTTTTTTCATGCCGCCGCTAATTTCTGCCGGGTATTTATTTTCTGCGCCGGAAAGACCAACATTTGCAAGTTCCTTGAATACCGTTTCTCTTATTTCCAGCGCCTTCATCCGTGTTTTTTCCCTAAGAGGAAATGCCACATTTTCAAATACGGTATATGAGTCAAAAAGCGCTCCGCCCTGAAAAACGATGCCAAAGCGTTCCTTTAAACGTTTTAATGCCCTTCCTCTTAATTTGCTGATATCCTGGTTGTCTATCAGTATTTTCCCCTTATCGGGTTTTGTCAGGCCAATTATGTGTTTTAAAAGTACGGATTTTCCCTTCCCGCTGCCTCCAATCAATGCCAGGATTTGGCCGTCTTCAATTTTTAAGTTAACACCGCGCAATACTTTGTGTTCATTAAAACTTTTATGTAAATCGACGACCTCAATCATGTATTCATCTCTATGCAACCAGCAAAGATGTCATAAAGTAATCCCATATAAGTATTACAACGGAAGAAATTACCACAGATTGGGTTGTGGCTTTACTTACCCCTTCTGCTCCATAACCCGTATAAAACCCTTTGTAACAAGAAATCCACGTTATTAAAACACCAAAACTCAGTGATTTATAAAATCCTTCGAAAATATCCTTGGCTTCGACAAAATCGTTAATTCCTCCAAAATAGGTGCCGCTGGAGACGCCCATAAGCACGACGCCGATTAAATATCCTCCGTAAACCCCAAGAACGACAAAGATCGCATTGAGGAGGGGGAGTGATATTACCCCGGCAAGTATGTTTGGTATAATAAGATACTTATAGGGATTTAAAGCCATGGCGTCAAGGGCATCCACTTGTTCGGATATTCTCATAATCCCGATTTCCGCTGTTATTGCAGAACCTGCGCGACCAGTAACCATCAAAGCGCAAATAACCGGCCCCAGTTCTTTAATCAATGATAAGGCAACCGCCGGCCCGAGCCTTGCTTCAGCGCCAAATTTAATCAATACATGATACATCTGTAAGGCCAGCACCATTCCGGTGAATGAGCCGGTCAAGACAATTACCAGAATTGTCTTAACCCCAATGAAGTTAATTTGTTTGATAACCCTTCTGACCAAATAGGGGGGGAATAACATCCAAAACAAAGCATTGGCAAAGAAACACCCCATTCTCCCCAATTCCCTGATGAATTTATGGAGAGATTTTCCTAATAGTTTAAACGGGAAAAAAACAGGATTCATGAATAGTAAAAAGTATAATTTTTGTAATAAGTATTATTGCAAAATTCGCAATATTTTAGAGCGAAGAATGAAAGAGTTTCAAATAAGTAATATTTACATGAAACAGATAATTTAACATAAAATTTTTTATTTATCAAGATTTAACAACGTAATGGTATGTAAGTTTTAGCTATTTCTAATGTATGTCTTGTTTTGAAAGGATTGATTTCATTTCAGTGTCGGCTTCCATATTTTTTATATGATAATAATCCATTATACCCATATTCCCTTCACGAAATGCCTGGACGATGGCTTTCGGCACTTCTGCTTCTGCCGTAAGTATTTTCACTTTGCTTTCTTCCGCAAGCGCTTTTACTTCCTGTTGGCGTGCAATGGCAGCTTTTTTTCGTTTTTCCGATTCCGCGAGGGCTATTTGTGTATCTGTCCTGATTTGTGCAGATTGTAATTTTGCCCCGATATTTTCACCGACGGTAATATCAATTATGTTAACTGAAAGCATGGTAAAGGCAGTATCGGCATCGGGTTTTTTTTCCGTAACATATTGAGAGATAATATCCGGCCTCTCCAAAACTTTTTTATAACAGTCCGATGATCCTATGGCAGTAATAATGCTTTCTCCCACCCTTGCAACTATAGTTTCTTCTGTGGCGCTGCCAACCAGTTTCCCGATATTTGTGCGCAACGTAATGCGTGCCTTTACTTTTATCTGAATGCCGTCTTTTGTTGTTGCATCGAGCGTTGAAGACCCCTTTGCCGGATCTGGACAGGCAAATTCCCTGGGATAAATGCTGGTTTTCACTATGTCGAAAACATTTCTTCCCGCAAGGTCTATGGCACAAGCATTATCGAAGCTAAGCTCCATATTTGCCTTGCTCGCGGCGATAATTGCCCGCACAACCTGATCAACGTTTCCTCCGGCAAGATGATGGGCTTCCAGGGATGATGGCGCAATATCTATTCCCACTTTTTTTGCCATAATACGGTATTTTACTATTGATTTTACATCAATTCGTTTAATGGCCATGCCGATTATTTGAGAAAGAGATATTGTGGCGCCGGAAGAAAGGGCGGTTATATAAAGCCTGCCGTAACTTAAAAAAATGAATAAGATTGTGCAAATAAACAAAAAAAGCACTACGTAGAATGATAATGAAATTGCTGCCGGCAACAAAAGGAAGGGCATATATTGCATAGTTTTTCCTCTATGTGAAATTTTTGGACAGATAACCCGGTTTTATTTTTAATTCAGTGTTTAGGAATTTCAATTCGTGGGTGGGCATTGCCCACCGCCTCACGTTGCTTGTAGTAGAGACGCATAGCAATGCGTCTCTACATTTTATATTTAATTTCTATAGTTGTACTACAAAAAAGATAAAATGCAAGAGCAGTCTTTTATCCATTTTCATCGAGCTTTTTTTTCAGTTCTGCAAGTTTGCCGAGGGCTTCTTCCGGCGTTATTTTCTCCGGAGAAAGTTTTTTTATTTCATCGATTACCAAATCTTCCTTTGAGGCGAATAGTTTTCGCTGAATGGGCTTTTTTACGTGGTCGGTTTTTAAAGGGGCGAATTTCGGCTTGCCGTTTATATCTAATGTTGCGGCTTCCAGATTGTTCAAAATAGTGCGGGCACGCTGAATAATTTGCCTGGGTATTCCTGCAAGGCGGGCAACATGAATTCCGTAGCTCTTGTCTGTCCCTCCGGATACAATTTTCCGCAGGAAGATTATTTCTTCTCCCCATTCTTTTACTGCGATGTTAAAATTTTTGATGCCGGGGAAGAGTAACGATAATTCCGTTAATTCATGATAATGAGTGGCAAATAACGTTCGTGCCCGGATGTTCTGGTAGATGTATTCCGTAATTGCCCAGGCAATGCTGATTCCGTCAAAGGTACTCGTTCCTCTTCCCACTTCATCTAAAATGATCAGACTGCGTTCGGTCGCATTATTCAGAATGTTTGCGGTTTCATTCATTTCCACCATAAAAGTGCTTTGTCCTTTGGAGAGTTCATCAGAGGCTCCTACACGGGCAAAAACTCTGTCTGCGGCGCCGATTATCGCGTTTTTTGCAGGGATAAAGCTGCCCATTTGCGCCATGATAACGAGAAGCGCAGTTTGGCGGATATACGTGCTTTTCCCTGCCATGTTAGGGCCCGTTATGACCATAGTTTTGTCGTGAATACCGTCCAAATGTATATCATTGGGCACAAACCGGTCTCTTTCAAGTTCCATAGCAAGGACGGGATGGCATCCGTCGGTTATTTCCAATTCAAGGCCGTCAGTAATTTCCGGCAATGTATATCTGTTTTCAACTGCGATTTTTGCCAATGTTGTCAGGATATCAGTTTGCGCAATTGCTTCTGAAATGCCCTGGAGTTGTTTCGTAAAAGAGCCTGTCTTTTCCCGTAGCTGAATAAAAAGATCGTATTCCATATCTTTTGCCCGTTCATCCGCGGTGAGCACTTTTGTTTCATAATCTTTGAGTTCCGGCGTGATATAACGTTCGGCGTTTTTCAGGGTTTGTTTTCTGATATAGGCGGGAGGGATATTGTCTTTGTGTGTGTTGGTAATTTCAATATAATATCCAAAAACCTTATTATATCCGACTTTCAGGGAATTAATATTTGTTCTGGCAATTTCTTCTGCCTGAAAATTCGCAATCCATTGTTTTCCATTTTTGCTAATATAGCGCAGTTCGTCAAGCGCTGCGTCGTATCCTTCTCTAATAATGCCGCCGTCTTTGACGGAATGCGGAGGATCCGGCACGATCGCCATGCCGATCAGTGTTCTTAATTCATCAAGGGGGTCGATTTGTTTTTCCAGATCGGCAATAATAGTACTGATGAAGAAAGCCAGTTTTTCTTTGAGATCCGGCAATTTTGAGAGAGATTGCAGCAGCGATATAAGGTCCCGCGCATTGGCGCGGCCGCAGCTTACCTTTGCGGCAATTCTTTCAACATCGTAAATATCCTGCAAAATAGCTATGATCTCCCTGCGCAATTCTGACTTTTCCGTCAATTCCTTTACGCCCAGTTGCCGGTATTTGATTTCATGGGAATTTTTTAATGGGCTTACGATCCAGTCTTTGAGCAATCTTGCTCCCATAGGTGTTTTTGTCTGATCAAGTACTCCAAGAAGCGATCCCTCACGGTTTTTGTTCCGGATGGTTTGTGTTAGTTCCAGGCTTTGTTGTGTCGCCCTGTCCATAACTACCCGGTTGTTTGTTTCATACTTTTGTATTTTGGTAATATGTTTAAGCGATGTCTTTTGTGTTTCTTTTAAGTAGTGGAGTATTGCGCCTGCTGCCCCCAAAGCATATCCTGCATCCTGACATCCGAATCCTTCCAGGGAATTTGTGCCAAAGTGCTCCAGCAAGCTTTGATAGCCTGAGCTTTCTGAGAATTCCCAGTCGGGGCGCGGGGTGATCATAACGTTGCGCTCGGTTCTTATTTTTTGTGTGAAAGCGGCATTGTTTTTCGTAATATCATCAGGAAGCAATATTTCGGATGGGTTTAGCCGTGCAAATTCGTCAAAAAGTCTTTCTTTCTGAATATTTTCAATCTCGAATCTCCCGGTGGATAAATCTATCCAGGACAAACCGATCATTTCCTTATTCTTCAGCACGGCCAGCAGATAATTATTGTTTTTGTCTTCAAGGAGCGCATCTTCTGTTACCGTTCCCGGTGTAATGATTCTGATAACACCGCGGTCGACAATTCCTTTTGCCTCACTGGGGTCCTGCAGTTGTTCACAGATTGCGACTTTGTGGCCTGCCTTGATGAGTTTTCTGGTATACGATTCTGCGGCGTGATGGGGTATGCCGGCCATCGGGACGGCATTTTGTCCTTTGGAACGGGAAGTGAGGGTAATCCCTAATATCTTTGAGGCAATTTTCGCGTCTTCAAAAAATAATTCATAAAAATCGCCCATGCGGAAAAAAAGCAACGCATCTTTGTGTTCCTTTTTAATCTCATTATATTGGCGTATCATAGGGGTTTCTGTGATCATTCGTTATACCTCTTTGGCTTTTCTCTCGCTATGTTTTCTGTTTGCATTATAGTGTTTGCACTCCGGCATGGCAAATTTGCTTTTAAGGGAAACTATTGCGTTGCCGGGATTATTCCTGAAAAAATACAGATGGGAATCGCAGGAACAGTCTGATGATCCAAAACCTTTTACGGGGAGGATTGCGCCTTCTAAAGCTCCAACTTTACGACCCATCATGCATTCAAGACTTTTCCCCCCGGCATAAGAACAAATTGTCGTGATTTTTCCATAATGCAGCAGATAATCAATATGCCAGCGGTTATTTTTTGTTTTGCTTAGATGTCGTTCAATTCGATGGTTCAGGTTGTTTTGCGCGCTTCCGATATAAACATAAAAACCCGTTGGAAAATGATATGTTCCCAATTTGCCGATTGGTATCTTTTGCTCCTGAAAAAGTCTGATTATGAGGCAATAAATTCCCTTATTTAAAGAAAAATCCATATCGCAATGCAGGGGTTGAAAATCTTCAACCCCTACGTTTCCCCTATACTTTGTGAGTAATTTTAACCCTGACAGGGTTCTGAAACCCTGTCAGGGTTAAACCGGTAAGCAAGATTTACCGTATGTTGTCACAGTTTTTCAAAAAACTAAAGTGATACTATCTTTCAGCAATTGCGAGGCATCCATCGTTTATGTTTAAGGAATTTCAATCTTTGTAAAGGTAGGAATTGCCCACCGTTTCACGTCGCTTGTAGAGACGCATAGCAATGCGTCTCTACGTTTGGCGGGTGATGCCCACCCTTACCCTGGTAAAAGTTGCCGAAGGCTTAATGTAATGATAGTATAAAAAAATATATTGTAAATGGGAAGTTACAATTTCTGTACATTTGGTTAATGAAAATAGCCCAGAATGAGATTTTTGAGAACTCCGTATTGAAATCGTTTGATCAATTCTTCTAAAGTTTTTTCGGCTTTTTCATTGGGAACCTGGCATGTTCCGGCGTTTGCGTGTCCACCTCCGCCGTACAAAGACATTATTCTTCCGATGTTTACTTTGAACGACCGGTCAATAATGGATTTACCCGCTACAAAGATAGTGTTGGCATGAGAGGCATCCGACAGAATCTGGAGTGATATGTTACATTCCGGATATAATGCATATGCAATAAATCTGTTTCCCGGATATATGACATCTTCATGGCGGAAGTCAATTACCGCTAAATTATAGTATAAGGAAGCGCATCGTAGAATCTGTTCTTTGCATTGTTCGACTACGGAGAAATAGGAATCGATCCTTTCTTCTATTTCCGGCAAACTGAGTATTTCCAATATGGTGTGGTCTTTGCAGTAATCAACTAATTTGAGCATTAACTGATAATGTGGAGATCGGAATTCCCCGAATTTTTCAAGACCGGTTCTCTGGTCGATTATGTAATTCAAAAGATCCCAGCCCGAAGGATAGAGAATCTCATATGTAGTGAAATTGGCAGTATATCCTTTGTCCACAGCGGTTAATAACTCATCACTGATTTTCGGAAACGTTTTCTTCCCCCCGAAATAATTATATACCACCTTCGTGGTGGAGGGCACATGGGTATCAATAATAAAATTGTCCTTTTTCCCTTTTGCATTTTTTATGCTGCCGGGATAGTTGTCAAATACCAAGTGGGCTTCTTCTCTATAGGGCAAGCCCGTCATGATATCGTGGTCGGTGATCTTAATATTCCCTCTTTCGATTTCTTTTGGATGGGTGAAAAGTATGCTTTCTATTATATCTAATGATTTAAGAAGAATCGCGCATCCCAAACCGTCAAAATCGCCTTTAGTGATTAATCGATATTTTTTCATATTTTTTCATGGGAAAAAGTTTTACACTGCTGCACAAAGCGATGATGTGCTTCCATGTGTTTTTTAGTTTTTGATAATCGTTAATGCTAAACGAAATATCGTTAATAAGAGAAGTTGTATATTCTTTGGCTTGTATTTTTTTTCCAATAGATGTGCAGTATTGATTTTCTATAGTCAAGAGAACGTTTCCGTAGCGTAAAATATTATTTATTGTAGTGTCAAAATTCATTCCATTATAGAGAGATTCAAAGGAAATGGTTCGCGCCCAGGATTCCAGATATGCGAGGATGGAATGCTTGTTGCTTTTAAATTGAAAATGCTCATGAATGACAGATTTCCGGCTTTTCACTACCTGGTGGCCTTTTTCAATAACTCTTCGTGCGACAAAAGTATCGTCGATGCCGGGCGCTTGTTTTGTTGTTGGACAAACGATATCCCCGTAAATAGCGCCGATGAGAAAATTTCCGCCGCGTATATTTTTCACGGTTTCAAAATGATGTTCAGAGCTTTCGACCGGGGAATTTTCCCTTGTTGCTTCCCGGCTTGTTAAATAGTGTAATGAGCTTTCACCGTGGTGCCCCAACGCTTCCAGAAATTTTATTTGATCAGTCCGGTTTTCGATAAAGGTGAAATTTATGCCACGCACTCCCGTGTACGGGCCGCTTACTATTGATATTTTCTGTGAATCTTTTTCTCTGCCAAGTATTTCAAAGTGGGCTTTAAATATAGCGCCGTTCGGTCTGGTATCATCATCAAAAAAGAATATTGATTCCGCCCCCAGACTCTTTGCGATAAGAAAGCACTTGTTTCTTGATGCTCCGTATCCTGACGAGTTTTTTAGTATCTCAATTGATTCTCTGTCGATTCCTTTTTTTGCCAGTTCGCAAAAGAAAATCGTTTGCTCCTGTTTCCCAAAATGATAAAGCGTAACCTTCCCTTCGAAACGACCTTTTATTTCTTCAAGGTAAAACCTGTTTGCTTCATAAATATGACTTTCGGAATTATCGACAACGCAAATGGGCATGACAAAGTCCTCAATCAGCATTTGTTGTATATAACATTCAACACTTTTTGATTGAGAAATATTATGTATGGTAGGTATAATGACCACGCACTTATCTTTTTTGGAACTCATTTTGTTACAAGTATATAAGAGAAAAAATGAATGAAATTGTTGTTCTCTGAAAACTTCATCTGTTACCATATTTAATCATATTTAACAATAATATTTTTATTATTTGGAGACAATTTAATTTTTCGAAAGGGTATGGTAAGGCATAATTACTCCTGTAATCATTCATCTGGAGGAAAATAATGAAAAAACTCTCTATTCTGGTCGTAGTTATTGTTCTATGTCCCGGCATATTCCTGATTGACGGCAAATCTTTCGCAAAAAATAAAGAACAACCCTACGAACTTTCTGTTAATATCCTGCAGGATGCCGATAATATTGCCGAAGTTTCCCTTGATATTATGGTGATGAATGACAGTTATTCAGCCCCCACTACTGCAAAACAGATTAAGCTGAAATCGTCATCAGGGAAAAAAATCTTTAAGAACGTTTCATTGACACCAAAAACAGACGGTTCGGGAAGTTTTGTTGTGCTGCAATATGACAACAAAAAAAACGCAAAATCAATTAATGTCTCAGTGAAAATCGAAGAAAACGAAGAAGGTATAAAACTGAACGTAAAAAGCAAAGTGCGTTTATTGCCGGATGTGACGGTAGAAGATATTGGGGTGCGTTGCTCTATTGCTGAGAACCAGGAAACCAAGATCACTGCAAAAATTATTGAATTGAATGGCGATACGGAAGCATCGGCGGATATTTCCCTCTTTGTTGAAGACACAGTTGTCGGCAGTTCTACGGTTACAGTAAAGCCAGGAGAAATAACGGATGTTGTTTTTAATACTTCCTTTGATACAACCGGAGCGTATGATGTAACTGTCCGAGTTGACAACGTTCAGCCGGAAGACTATGACCAGACAAATAACTCCTCATCTTCCACTGCCTTGGTTTCTAAAACACCTGATGAGGCACTGGCGTTGAGTGAAAATTTAAACTATGTATTCGATATCGACTCATTGCCTGTTATCACAATTACCATTAGTACCGACGAGTGGAATAATCAATTGCTCTATTACGATTCAAATCCAATGCATGAAGAGTACTCAACGGCAGATTTTACATTTGAGAAAAACAGTGAGATTGAAAATATAGAAGGCATTGGTTTTCGGATTAGAGGAAATATGTACAGCCGGAAACGTCTTGAAGGGGAAGAAGGATATCTTCACGACCCAGAGTCGCCTCAATGGCGAAAGGCACATTTGAAGATAGATTTTACTGAATATAACAAAGATGTCCGTTTTCGAGGTCTCCGGGGATTGAATTTAAAGTACTTTAAGGATGATGATGCCTATGTGCGGGAAGTTTACTGCTATGATTTGTTTAAAAAATTCGGAGTATGGACTGCTCCGTTTTCAAGCTATGTCAGGGTGTACATAAAGATAAAAGAGGATGATACGCCTGCGTATTACGGAGTATATTGTATGGTAGAAAATATTGATAAAGAATTTCTCCAGGAAAGATTTGGCAAAGATAATGACGAGGGATATTTATGGAAATGCTTATATCCCGCCGACTTAACCTATATTAACCTAGATACTTACAGAATAGGGGTAGAAGATGTTTCATTAAATGAAGAGGAAAGCTACCGGCCTGCTTACGACCTTAAAACCAACAAATCCGATTTGGATACAGCAAAGGAACAGTTGATCCGGTTTATTGAAGACCTGAACGAAAAGGGAAGTGATGAATTTGCTGATTGGATTCAATCGACAATGGATGTTGATCTGTTTATTAAAACACTTGCTGTCCATGTGCTTTTGGGTTCGTGGGATGATTACTGGATAAATATCAACAATTACTATTTGTATTTTGATGAATGCGGGATGGTTTATCTTATTCCCTATGATTATGACCTTACCCTGGGAATTTCCGATCTTCTTGTAAATACGGGGACACAAGATGTTATGAAGTGGGGTGCGATGAACAACAGTAAACCTTTCGTGTATAAAATGCTCTCTGTTCAGCAGTTTCGGGATATATATAAATCATATCTCAGAGAGCTTATTGACGAAAATAATGATTACTTCGATTACGAACATAGTATTGCGAGAATCAATACGTGGCATGCGTTGATAGAAAATTACATTGAAAATGATACCGGCAGAATGATGGAAATAAAAGACCAGCCGCCTGATTGGTCAAATGCGACTTTTTATCGATTGCTAAGTGGAGATGACAGTGGTGCCGAGCCTGAGGCAAACTGGTTCAAAACCAGAAGTACCTTTGCCCTGGAACACATTGCAGCAGATGAAGGCTGGACGTCGGGAGTAGCGCAAATAACTGCGGAACTTTATTTGATGGGTTCTATGAATGATTGGGAGTCGGAGGCTGAATATAGATTCACGAATAATGAGGGTCTCTATACGCTGGAGATTTCCTTGTCAGAGAACGAATATACATTTCGTATTTCCGATGATTTACAGAATGAGCTTACAAATTTTGGCGCTCCGGATTATGCAAAGAATCTAAATACAGGGGAAAAAATGTATCTTTACAGTGAGTATTCAGATCCTATCCTTGCCGATATTGAATGGACTCTTGGCAAGGCGGGCAAGTACCGTTTTGAATTTGACGCGACAGATAGTGAAAATCCAACGTTACTGGTTACCCGTATTAAATAATGATGTTCTGGGCGTACATGCGGGTTATTCACAGGTAATGAAAATCCGGTATGCGATAAAAAAAAGTTCGAAGGGCTGAAATTATTATAGAATCTTCAGACTGATTCAGGTTATAAACCCGCCGGGGCACATGGATAATGAATATATTTAATATATATAGAATAACGTATGTTTTTTGGGTATTTATTTTGCCATTTTCTATTTGCATAAACCATACATATTGTTATTCCGAGACGAAAGCCCGCAATGATGAAAACAGTACTGATGCCAATGTCCGATTGACAGTTGATATTTCACGCGACCGAAAACAGATCAGCGATTATATATACGGCGTTAACGCTGCCAACTGGTGTCAGGGGTATTATTTTGATTTATGTGCGCCGAAACTGAAAGAGGCAAATGTTTCAGTTGTCAGACTTGGTGCAACAAACATGGAACGGTACAATTACACCAATAACCGCATGTACAATGCAATATCCCGTGAAAATCAATACACGCCGATGAGTTGGGAGAGTTTTGTTGCTTGGTGTCATGATGAGATAAATGCCGAACCATTCCTTATGGTACCGGTTTTTGGCTATGTGGCAGGTAATGGAAATACTATCGGTGACGAGGATTTTTACCGCATACAAACTACCGATGACGTCAAATCGTGGGTATCTCAGGCAGGCGAGGAGGTAAAATTCTGGGAAATCGGAAATGAACCGTGGATTGCATGGAAACGATATGACTATCCAGGACTTTATGAAGACAGCGCCCACGGGGATTTGGTGCTCAATTCCGACACTGCCTTTGATAAGTATTTTCCGCGTTTACTTTCCATTGCAGATGCAATAAAAGTGGCAAACCCCAAAGCCTCAGCCTTTGGCCCCACTTCTGCCAATTGGTGGCTATACTGGAATAATGACTATTCTCCCTATTGCCCCGTTACCGAAATTAACGGGCCATCGCTGCCTGACGATGCCGGGTGGCAGACAATGATGGACGAAGAAAATGAATGGAATAATTATGTATTCCCTGACAGGGGTGATGATCCGGAACTTTCAGGATGGGAAACGGATGAAAACCGTGTTTTGTGTCAGTATCTTATTCGTGCGGAAAAACATGAGGCAGATTCAGGAACGAGGGTGCTTGATTTTTTGAACGTCCACAGGTACATCAGGGCTTTAACGGAATATGATGCAGTTCAGGAGACAAGGGGTATGTGGGAGGAAGGTTTTTATTCTCAGGACGCCGAAGTAGTAACTTCTTTTGCTATTGAACCAAAGATACTGAAGCGGTTTCAGGATATGATTGCCAATTATTATCCCGGTACGGAGATATCCTTTTCCGAGTATGATTATTTCTACTGGAGCGGGTATCCGGAAAATCCTCAAATTGCGGCTATTGGCCAAATGGACTACCTTGGGTCTTTTGCCAGAATGGGGGTGAAACTTGCCTGCAACTGGTATATAGGAGAACCGAATCAGGCCGGAAGCAGTTATGGCAGGGAAGCCGATTCGGCAGGACAGGCGATGTTTAATGAAAAAGGCGAACCCAATCCGAAATACTGGGCTTTCTTTCTCATGAGCAACTATTTCAGAGGAGAATCTGTTTATTCCGAATCAAGTGATTGGGATGCGTTTACTGTCCATGCATGTGTGCAATCCGATAATGATATCGTTGTAGTTGCTGCATATAAAGGGGAATATGACGAGTCGGGCAATTTCGCGGAAGATCAATTGGCAAAGACTGCTCAAGTACAAATAAGCGGTTTTGGCAATGCGCTTTACGTAAAACAAATACTTCGTTTCGGGATGAATGACCCTTCCATTGTAGAAATGGAAACAACAGGAGTTGATATCAGCAACGGCACATTGACATATGAATTCCAGCCGTTGGCGATATATGCCTTCATCCTTTTTGAAAAAAATGAACAAATACAGCCAGATACATACCTTCATGTAAATCCGGCAAAATTGAATTTTGGACATTATGAAACCGGTTTCTTCACAAGCGAAGAAGAAACAGAATATACAATGCCAGTTTATATAACAAACGCACGGCAGGGAAGCACAACATGGTCTGTTTCAGAAACCGCCTCGTGGTTGAATATTGAAGGTGAAATAACCGGAGAAGCAATTATCACCGATACGGTATATATAACTGCCGACCGTTCAGGTTTATCCAATGGGGTGTATGAAACCACAATAGAGGTGAATACATCAGAAGGCATAGTTGAAATACCGGCAACTATGGAAGTAGTTTCCCGGGAATCAGATGGAGTAAAAAGGATTTGTGATTTTGAAACGGGTTCGTTGGCGCATGCATGGAATGTGTCTGAGCCTTATTCAGTGGGCTGGTGGGATGCTCACGGCAGTCCTGAAGACAGGAATAGCCCTTATGTTTACCGGTTTTCTCTGGATTATGAAGAAAAGCCCTCTATGGGAGGCATTGCCTCTATGAAGATAGAGTTTGACCGTTCACATGGGGATACCGAGGATGGCACATTGTATGTGCCTTTTGGTACGTATGGACATAAGACCGTAATTTCTGATGATGATGGGCAATCTTCTGTGACATACGATGCAACTGCAAACTGGGAGGGATATAAGAATCTACAGTTCGATATTAAAACAGACACTACAGATAATTCCATGACAAAGTTTTTGGTGGTGATTACCGATGAACACGGCAATAAGGGAAAACCGGATGTAGGAATAAAAAAATACAACACACTTCCAGAATTAGAAGACGGGCAATGGCAGACATTTACAATACCCCTTGATGGAAAATTTTATGATTGGAAGTATCCCGGAGGTCAGGACGGATCAACAACGCAACTCGATTTTGGCAACATATCAATGATTGAGTTTATTCCATGGAATGGCAGTGCAGACGCTTCCGGCGTTATGTATCTTGATAATATTCTCTTAACCTCAAAAGGAGAGAACAAAGGAAAATTGTATGGTACTGTAGTGAACAAAAAGACAGAGGAGCCGATTGAGTCTGTAAATATAACATTAAAGAAAATTTCAGAAGATACTAAGTTGAAAACTTTCTCTGATAAAGACGGTTCCTTTTCATTTGAGAATCTGGAAAATGGGAGATACAAAATAAAAGCAAAAAAAAGAGGATACAAAAAAGTTACTACTAAAATAGAGATACAAGACGAGACGGAAATTACGATTGAAATGAAGAAGACAAATTAATTGTGGATTAATGTGGGCATCGCCCACCTGCTTCAAAATTATCTGGACGTAAGAATAAAATATTGATGGAGAAATTAGTTGCAGGAAAACTTATTTTTTAAAAAAAGCAATGAGGATGCCGATGATGGTTACGACCTGACCGGCCCAGAAAATGAACATCCATTTGATGAGGTCTGCCTTGACGTTGGCGATATCTGTTTTTAATTCAGCCTTTACCGTGTTAATTTCGTCTTTTAATTCCGACTTTGCTTGTTCAACCTTTTTCTCAAAACGTTCTTCTGCTACCTTGAGCGTGTGTGCCTCGCTTCAGTCTTCGACTTTGTCAAGAACGCCTGCAAGAGCCTCGGTGCCTTCTTCGGTAAGCTTTTCACGGAGAATTTTAGGAATGGTTATGATAGTCATGTGAAAAAAATGTCATATTTACAAAAAAACCGTCAATAAAATTGTTGTATCTATGCAGCGAAATTTGCCATATTCCCCCTTATTAAATGGGGTTAGGGGGTTATCTTACATCTTACTGTTTTATCACAACCCCCTGCCTGTGCGATGCATGCAGACAGGCTGAATCCCCCTTTTGTAGAGACAGGTTTCAAACCTGTCTCTACTTGGTCGATAATTATTTCGCTGAATAGATATATTATATAAATCTCAATTTTTCTATGGTGTTTGTGCCATAGAAAGAATTTTCTGTTATGGTGTCAGTGCCATAGTTTTTTATTTCCTTCATAGTGTAGGAAAAAATAAATTTCCTATGCTATTTGTATGTAAGGAGATAGAATACATAATTAAATTTAAGGAATTGTCTTAAAACTTGGAATGTTTTTCGCTATGTTGTAAATGTAAAGATTTAATATGCATACCTACTATATTTAAGCCGCAAAGTTTAAACCATAACCATGATTTCCATTGGCAACCTGAGAAAAATACATATCGGAATGTTTGAGAGCGAAAAAGTTGTCTTTTATCTTATGAGCTTTTTTGCGTGTGCGTGTGCATTCTGTTTTATTTTTATGGCGGGATGTTATTTGAATATCCACTACCAGCTTTGGATATTCTGGGGGCTTGTTGGTTTTATTATCATTGCATCGAAAATCGAAGTATTTAAACGCCCTCCCTTACGAATCCTGTTTATTCTGATCATAGTGTTTATTACACTGAGATACCTTCTTTGGCGTACTTTCCAGAGTTTAATATATACAGGACCTATAGATTATGTAGCGACCATATTGCTTTATCTTGCAGAGGCATACGCAGTTACTATTCATTTTTTCGGTTTATTTGTCAATGTATGGCCTCTCAACCACAAGATAGCGCCGTTGCCTGCCGACCCCCGATTCTATCCCACAGTAGATATTTTTATTCCCACATATAGCGAGCCTGAGGATGTTATCAGAACCACAGCCCTCTCGTGCACGCAGATTGATTACCCGAAGGACAAATTTACCGTTTATATACTGGATGACGGCGGCACTGTCGCAAAAAGGAATCATCCTGAAAAGGGAATGGATGCATGGAACAGGTACTATTCCTTAAAAAGGATGGCGAAGGAACTGGGAGTCCGTTATATTACCCGGCAGCAAAATATCCATGCCAAGGCGGGGAATCTGAATCATGCCTTGCAGCATACCAACGCGGAACTGGTCCTTGTGCTGGATTGCGACCATGTGCCGACAAGAGATATTCTGCGGAACACTGTGGGATGGTTTTTAAGAGATGAGAAGCTTTTTCTTGTGCAGACGCCCCATTTTTTTATTAATCCTGACCCTTTTGAAAAAAATCTTGCAATATTCGGCGACGCTCCAAGCGAGAATGAAATGTTTTATCACAGCATTCATCATGGCCTTGATTTCTGGAATGCCACATATTTTTGCGGTTCTGCCGCTGTTTTGCGAAGAAAATATCTAATGGAAGTGGGGGGCATTGCCGGTGAAACCATAACGGAAGATGCGGAAACAACCGTTGCTTTACATAGCAAGGGCTATAACAGTGTGTATGTCGACAGGCCGATGGTATGCGGATTATCGCCGGAAAGTTTTGACGATATGCTTTTGCAGAGAAGCCGCTGGGCGCAGGGGATGATACAGATTTTTATTCTGAAGAACCCGTTATTTGCGAAAGGGATGAAGTTGTATCAGCGTCTTTGCTATATGAGCGCTTCCCTGTTCTGGTTTTTCGGTTTTTCCCGGTTTATTTTTTATATCGTTCCCGCGGCCTTTTTATTGTTTGGGCTGAAGGTTTATCATGCATCGTTTACAGAGACAATGGCATATGCATTACCCCATGTTGTGGGGTGTATTATCGTAACGGAATTTCTCCATGGCAAATTCAGATGGCCGTTTTTTTCCGAAATATATGAAAGCGTGTTGTCCATATTCCTTCTTCCTGTGATATATTCCGTTATCAGGAATCCCCGGAAACCGACCTTTAAGGTTACCCCAAAAGGGACGAGTTTGGATGAAACGGTACTTACCAGGCAGGCAATACCCTTTCTTCTTATGGTAATTACCATTGTCGCGTGTGTTCCTATGGCGGTTATAAAGTGGATTCAGTATCCATTATTCAGGGATATTATTCTTATTACGTTATCGTGGACGATATTTAATCTCTTTATTGCTATGGCATCTCTGGGGGCATTTGTAGAGAGGAGACAGGTACGCCGTCACCATCGTATGTGGGCAAGGGGCAAGGTCAATGTATATTTTCCGCGTATGAGGTCGACTGTGCAGGGGGAAATAATGGATATTTCCTATTCCGGAATGGGCGTGCAGTTAAAAACGCCGTTTCAGATAAAACCGGAAGAACATATTGTATTGAACGTCAGGGATATATATGGGGAAAAGTACGAATTTGAAGCAAGGGTATTCAGACAGATAAAAAAGAAAGACGAAGTTTTTTGCGGATGTGATTTTGCTGCAAAGGAAAAAGCAATAAAATTGCGATTGATAAAATATGTGTATGGCGATAGCCAGAGGTGGGAAGATTTTTTACAGAAGCGGTTTAAGCGCGCAAGCCCATGGGTTATTTTTTACTTTATAATACGGATGGGGACAAAGGGAAGCAAAGATTGTGTTTTGCTTTCGTCAAAGTTATTCTATCGAATGATGAAAAAGTCTCTTTTTGCAATGTATACTGGATTACAATCCATGTGGCCGAGAACAATGAAAGGTGAAGGATTGCGCGCAAAATGAAGCGATTGAGGATCATTTCCTTTGAAAATGTGATGTGCGGCAACATTTTGGCTTTTTGAAAAATACACGGGATAGTATTATTCCTCTAAGGGTGGATTAAGCGGTAGCGAATCCACCCCTTACTACCGGGGAGGAACCAGAGGGTGCGGTTTGCGTGTTTTGTATCTATTCAGCGAAATTTACCAAACTATCTGGGGCGCAGAGCGCAACTCGTTCCCAAACTCCAGTTTGGGAACGCAATTGCACGGGAAACTTTGTTTCCCGTGAGGGTTTGACTTAACAAGTTATTTAAATTGCAAACTATTTGAATCAGGTAATTTTATTTCCTATCTGTCAATATACCGGCGAGAAACCGGAGTTTCTCGAACACGTGCATTTCCAAGTCGGAACTTGGGAACGAGCCAAACGCGAGTTTGTTTGTTTCTAATTTAAAAAAGGGGGGGGCTTCATAGGCATAACTAATGAGAAATTTCAATCTTTGTAGGGGCTGAAGACTTTGTCGTGAGCTCAGTCGAACGATTTTCAACCACTACGTTGAAATGTTTTATCCCAAAAAGTTGCCGGATGCCTGATTTTAAATTGAAAAAATCATTATTTTGTATAGCAGTCATCTTTTGTTTAGCAAGCATGGCGCATGCGGCAGTGTTGGAGGTGCCTTTATATAAACTTACTCCCGCGAAAACCATCGATTTAAAATGTATCAGCGCCGAATACACAATTCCGCTCAGTGTGCCGGAGCGATGGGAAATTGAAAAAACGGTCATGCGTTTTAAGTATGTGAACTCTTCTTCTCTGCTGGAAAACAAATCTACCCTTGTCGTGAAAGCAAACGGGTATCCGATTGCGCAAATCAAGCTGAGTCCCGTTGTTCCTGAGGGGGAGGTAAAAGTGGCTATTCCTGCAATTTTGCTTGATCCGGGGTATAACAATATCAGTTTTGCCGTTTCGCAGCATTATACCGATGAGTGTGAAGACCCGTGTGCTCCCGACCTCTGGACGACAATTAAAGTTGACGAATCATTTTTACGCGTGGAATACAGCTTAAAACCGGTTCCTTTACAATTATCGGCGATTCCCGAGTATATATTTGATCCGAAAATATTTCCTCATGGAAAGGTTAATTTTATTGTGGACGGCCTTACTTCCGAGGAACTGGTCAATTATGCGGGTATCGTCGCATCCGGGATTGCGCTAAGATTCGATTACCGGCAGGTATTTTTCACACTGAGTAAAGATATCAAACCCAATGTGGATAATATCCTGTTGGGAAAAAAGGAATTTACAGACGATTTTTTGAGAAAAAATGGCATAGAGTTGAATGAAAATTCCGGCCCCCTTTTAAAAATAACGCATCTTCCATTGGAAAAAACCGTACGTGATCCCTATCATGCCTTAATAACTATTTCAGGAGAGGATATTGACCAGGTGAAATTGGCAGCCGAAACATTTGCCATAATGTCTTTTCCTTTTCCTGACAGTGACGAAATGAAGCCGGTCAAATTCGAACTTCCTGATGTTTCACAATACAGCGGCAGGCTTATGCTGGTTCCCGATAAAAAATATACCTTTAAAACCCTTAACCTTGAGACATATACTTTTAAAGGAATAACCCCCAATCCTGCGGAAATCACCTTTCGGCTGCCCCCCGATTTTTTGGTGAAACAAAATCAGTATGCAAATATTTCATTGCACTTTGCGTATGGCGCCGGGATGAGGAATTTTTCGGTGGTAAATGTATTGCTGAACGGAAAACATATAAGGGCGGTTCGCCTTGACAGTGAGTATGGGAATATTGTGGAAGGGTATAATGTCTCAATCCCCACCCATTTATTCCGGGCAGGAACCAATGTTATTACCTTTGCGCCGGTCTTAACGCCTACGATGGGCAGCAATTGCGAACCTATACCGATAGACAATCTTTTCTTTACCCTGTTTGATAATTCCACGTTTATTTTTCCTCCTATGCCCCATCTGGTGGAATTGCCGAAACTGGAGTTGTTTTTTTTAAATGGTTTTCCTTTTACCCGCTGGCCTGATGGGCACGAATCGCTCATCTTTATAGCCCAGCCAACCTCCAGTGCAATTGCATCCGCCTTTAACATCATGGGGTCAATTACTCAAAAAAACGGATTTCCCCTTTTGGAAATGAAGATTGGCTTTCGCAAGCCTGATGAATGGGATGGTGAAATTATTATTTTGGGCAGTATCGAAAGCATTCCGGACGATTTAAAAGAACTGGCTCCTTTGAAACTTACAAAAAAGACGTCCGTTCCTTATCCTGTGGTGAAAAGCTGGAGGGAGAAAAAACCATTGCTTTCAGCGGGCAAATAAGCGATTTTGGAAAAGGGAAAGGCGCTGTCATGCAATTTAAATCTCCGTATAAAGTAGGACGGTCAATATTGATGATCACCGCGTTATCTCCGAAGGAGTTAAATACTTTCAGCAAGATGCTTTTAGAACCTGCGGTGGAAGGCGCGTGCAAGGGCGATCTGGCATTAGTTGATCTTACCTCCGCTCCTGATTACAAAGTATTTGCCTTTGATATAGGGAAAAAGTATTTTAGCGGCAAGGGTGGAAAGATATCCAGAATGAAGGCCTATTTATACTCCATCACCAAGTATTATGTTTACGTTTTAATTTTTGTCCTTCTGTTTTTGGGAATAACTATTTTCTATCTGCTAAATCGCTTTAGAAAGAGGAGGTTGAAAAGTGCATAAGATATTGGGTGGTGTTGCGGTCTGTTTGCTGCTGGCGATGGGTATGTGCAAAATAGTGCATGGGAATCAACCTTCTGTATGGGAAGAGTTTAAGTTGAACTTTGTCAATAAGGATGGCAGGGTGATTGATTGTTACAACGGATACGTCAGTCATTCGGAAGGACAAGGGTACGGAATGTTATTGGCGGTGAAATATAATGATAAAGCCGCCTTTGACAAACTTTGGCAGTGGACGCAAGATAATATTGCGGTAAGAAATGATGATCTGTTTGCATGGAAATGGGGAGAGCGAACAAGCGGCGTTTGGGGGGTGGTCGATTATAATAATGCAACGGATGGGGATATTTTAATCGCATCGGCTCTGCTTAAGGCTGATGAACAATGGCCAAACAATAATTATAAGAATACGGCGTTAAGGATAATTAAAAGTGTGCGGGAAAATCTTGCGATAGAGTGGAACGGATGTCAACTCCTTTTGCCCGGTCATCACGGATTTATCAGGGAGAATCGTTTTATAGTAAATCCTTCTTATATTATTTTTTCAGCATATCGCGCATTTGCGAAGATTGACGACGAAGCTTTCTGGCAAAAGGTTTACAAAGACAGCATGTTGCTCGTTGCGAAGTCGTGTTTTGGGACGCTTAAAATGCCTGCAGATTGGGTGATGCTGGATGGGAAAGACGTATCAATTTGTTATGAAAGAAAACCCTATTTTGGTTACGAAGCAATCCGTGTATTTCTCTATCTTTCATGGGAAGAAAATCCTCAATTTCCCGAGGGACTGGAGAAGATGCTGGACATATATAACAAACTTGGTTTTATCCCCCTCTGGGTAGATCTCGCAAACGATAGCATTTCGTTACAAAATTCTCCTCCTGGTTTTTATGCCGTATTTGCAAGGGCAGCAGAAAGAATCGGAGAAAAAATGTTAAGTAAAAAATTGTTTAAAGAAGCAGGCGAGAGGCTGATGTATGATAAAAAAGATTATTATTCCTTTTGCTTATACCTTCTGGCAGAAGAATGAATGTGTTTTCACATTTATGATTATTGAAGGAAATTTTCTTGATAAATTTAATTAAGTAGACAAAAGTAGGGTGGATTAAGCGACAGCGAATCCACCTTTCCTGTGCATATTATTGGTGGATTCGGCGTAAAAAACAACGCCTTAATCCACCCTACCTTTAATTGATAAGCAACGGTTAATCAAGAAGGTATGGGTATTAGACACAGCAATCATGGAGAAAGTAAGCTTGGCAGTAAAAAATATACTGGATGTGTAAGTATTGTGGAAAATTTTCTTGATAAATTTAATTAAGTAGTGTAAAAGACGCAGGTTAGAGTTGTTTTTTGGGGGGAGAATAGCATTTATTTGCTGTTATGGAGGGGAATAACCAATAAATCCCAAATCCCAGTATCCAAATAACAAATAAATTCCAGTGAATAAAAACCAAAACTTCAAACAATACGATCTTGAGAAAGGGCGTTTCAATTTGCAAAGAATGTTGCTCTTTACATAAAACAATTATCCAAAAATGTTTCAAACATAGAATATGGAAAGCAAGTTATTAGAGCTTCCGGGTCGGTTGGCGCCAATTATATTGAAGCGAATGAAGCATTAAGTAAGAAAGATTTTATTATGAGGATAAAGATAAGCCGGAAAGAAGCAAAAGAATCTGCTTACTGGCTGAGATTAATTATAGAAACAAATGAAGAAGAATCTAAAAATAGAGGAATGGTACTCCACAAAGAAGCTATTGAGTTAAAGAAAATATTTTCTTCTATTCTTGTAAAGTCGCAATAGCAAAGTTTGGATTTTGGGAATTTGTGATTTATTTGGTATTTGGAGATTGTAATTTGTAAATTTGCCTGAACAATTAATAACATGAAAGTAGTCTATAGCTTTATAACGGTATTGTTTATCTTTTTGCTGATAATCGGTGACACGGTATATTCAGCCGGCAGTTCCGGTGCATTACGTTTGTATACCATTCAAGTCGCACATATCACTGACCCGGAAGAAGCAAAGAGACGCGCGGAGCAGATATCGCACCTCATATTTCTTCCCGTTCGCATAAAAAAAACCATTCAGGATTATTTTGTTATTCTTGCAGGAGAAGCGGAAAGATATTCAGACCTCTCGGAGTATGAAGACATTCTCAGGAAGAAGGGGTATATTCAGGCATCTATAGTGAATGATTCATACGGCGCGATTCCTGCTGTTATGGAAATAGTCCCAGCGCAAACCGACGCAAGGTTGGCGACAGTAAAAAAGAAACCGGCGAAGGCAAAAGGCTTCACCTCTTTCTATATGATACAGGTCGCCCATATAACAAGCAGGGTAGAAGCCAAAAAACGCGCGAAACACCTTTTTCATATTACCCGTCTCCGCACGCGGATAAAAGAAAAGGATCAATATTATATTCTTCTTGCAGGCGGGGCAGAGAGGAGGTCTGATTTGCTGGATGATATGAGAATTATCCGGAAGAACGGATATCCTCAGGCAGTGATTATCAATAATCATCGTTTAGAGCCGCCGGAAACCTTAGAGGTTTTTTCTTCTATAGAGGTAGCGAAGGAAAAGCAGTCGAACCTGTTGTCGCTTGTCCGGAAAACTCATTACGGAGCGGATGATTACACTATGCTTGAGACCGATGTGATGCCTCATTTGATGGAAAGAACGGAAACTACTGAGGAAGCCGGAAACGGTGAGAAAAATGATGATATCTCGCAGGCATGGACCTATTATCGGGAAAAACAATTTGATAATGCTCTTGAATTATGCGACAGGGTTTTATTTTTCGACCCTTTCGATATGGATGTCCTCTATTTGAAGTTGAATATTCTTGTGCAAACCCGGCAATTTATGGAAGCGAGGATGATTTTGGCCAATGTGTCCGGAGAAAGAAATTCATTGAAGCTGTTGCAGCTTCGCGCAGATCTCGAGTGTTGGCTGGAAAATTATGATGGCGCTATTGTTTTGTATCAGGATTTAATCAGAAAATGGCCGGAAAACGGTGATATCTGGTTCGGGTACCTGAAAGCCCTTTCATCGGCACAGGAGTGGTCATTGCTGTCAAAAGCGATAAAAGAAGGCATTGACAAGATAGAAATGTCCGACGAAAGGCTGGATTTCATGGTTGAGATGTATTTGTCTCTGGAAGAGACGGAAAAAGCGCTTTGTATATGGAAGGGAATGGACACTGCTTCAAATCATTGGGGCAGAATTCTTTTTGCCATAGTGAACAAATTGACTGCCGGTAAGAAACCGGAAATAGCGGTTCAGGTTCTGGAGCAGGCATTGTCAATGGACGAAACGAATGCCCAAGTTGCCGGTGCATTATCCCTTAAATACGCTTCGATGGATATGCCGGAGAAAGGGATGGAGGTCTTGCGTCAATTCAAAAAAGCGCCGGAAACGGGAAACACGATGAATGTCGCAAAAGCGCAATTATTTTCTCTTATAAATAATTATGAAATAGCATTGTCTCTGCTACAGACAGTCGAACACGGTGATGACAACAATTACAAGGCACAACTTATTGAACTGGAATGCTATTATGGTTTGGAGGATTATGAAACGCTTATTGCAAAATCATCTTCATTATTACAGAAATGCGGTGAGGATACGTCTTTCCCGAAATCAAGGGTTTTGGCATTGCGTATACTGGCGCTGATAAAAGCGGGGTTGCAGGCAGAGGCGGAAAGAGAGATTGGATTATTGTTTGCAACGGAGGAGAATAAATACACAGCCGCAATGCTTTCCGTTTTACTTTATGCGTATGACGGCATTGAATTATTATCGGCGATGGAAAATTCCGATTACGGTTCCGCAGTCTTTTCCTTGTCATTATTCGCTTCCAGCGGACAACTGGAAGAACATTACAAGTCTATTCAGGTTCTCGGAAAAGCCCTGAAGGAGCCTTCAGATACGCCACACCCTCAGTTTTTTGAGGAGGAATTAGCGTCCGACAGGTCAAAGGTGATTGCCCTCCGCATGCTCCATGCATGGAAGATTGCGGATGAATTATCCGGACATACTAATGAAGACATAAAGGCGCAATTGGCAATGGCTGAATACCGAGCGGGGAATTTTCAGAGAGCGTTGGAGTTGTATGAGCAATTATATAGTATACGGAAAGAGGCTGCATATAAGCTTGGAATGATGGAATGCTTTCTGGCAATGAACAATAAGAAGAAAGCATTGGAAGTGTGTGATGAAATACAGCTATCAGGTTTGCCCCGGCAGGAAGTATCCCGCTATCTGGAAAATATGGTGAAATTGGAAATTGAAAGAGAAGCATTTTATACAATAATCTCCGGATTGCCGGAAGATTTGACAGGAAATACACGTATAACAGCGGCAATTGTAATAGCAAATATTCAATACGGCGATTACTTTCTGGCAAATAAGACGCTAACGGAATATCTCTTAAATAAGCAGTCATCCATTTCCCTCTTTCAATTAATTATGGATATGATAGGAGATTTTGACAAAGGGATGAAGGGGAAGTACTACCAATTTGTGAAAAATTGGTTGAATTTCGCAGTGGATTTATATCCGGAGAATATGAGTTTACCGTATCAATATGCACAATTGCTGGCTATGCACGGTGAGGATGAATTGGCACAGAAGCAATTTTTAGCAATGTGGGAATCAAATTTCAATGATACACGGGTGATGCGATGGATGGGAAGATTAAATAGCCGGGCACAACAATTTGAGACTTCGTTGAAATGGTATGACTTGTATGTGAAAATCAGACCATCGGACATTATTGTCCGCCGGGAAAGAGACCACGTTCACCATTGGGTAGTATGTAAGAAACAATCTGATATGATATATGCAATCGTCAGTCAGTGTATGCCGGGAGATTACAACAGATATTGGGAGTGGCAGGCAAAGAGGAGTGATTTAAACGCAAAACAGCAGTCAGTATTTCTGCAGGATACATTTGCCACGCATTATCAGAAAAGACGCCATCCCCTTGCTCAGTTGAAACAGATTGCTTTTTATGATGGTTCCGGCAGTGGACGGAAAACTATCAATCAGGAGTTGTCTGAAGATAATCCTGGTGATGGCGGATATTCCTTTGATCAAAATGCGGGAAAATGGAAACGAAATCAATCGTTTCATTTCATGACTTTGAATGAAAGTTTTGAAGAGAAACTGAAGAATTATGGAGAAGAAAGGATATTACAGTATCCGGGAGATGATGGGAAAGGGGAGAAATTTGAGATTATTGGAAATAGCCGGATGAATGATACTTTTAATTTATTATTGCGGTGCGATAAAGAAGGAATACTCAATGGGTTTTATGCGGCGCCTTCGTATGAGTTAAAAAATATTTCAACAAAACGAGGGAGAACTTTCCTGGGGAGTATGTTGTGTGAAGGATGAGATGATTATTGTAAATATTTATAATTCCTCAATCGCAGTATCCGTAGCATCCGTAGGTTGGGTTGAGTGAGGCGAAACCCAACTGAGTATTTTCCACAAACAAGCCGTACATTTTTGTTATTCACTCCTTGCCGCTTTTCTTCTCTGCTCATAACTTAACCACAAAGTTTTTCCTTGGCAGGATTTGGGGAATATTTTCTAAAAACATTAAATGAGAGAGGGTATGAGAAAATATTATTTGCGAATGTTGGCCGTGGTTTGCAGCTTTTTTCCGGTGTTGATGTTCCTTCATTCCCCCGCCACTATACGAATAAATTGGGCAGAGGATTATCTTCGTCATGAAAGTGTTTTTAATGAAGGTTATTACATAAATTATGAACGGGTTGAGGGATTGAATAATTACCTTCTGGCGGAAAATACTTCTCAGGATTTGGTCGCTATGTTGGGAATGTTCGGCGGTAATGCGATAGCAAAACAGGTGAAAATGTTCACTATTGAAGTGGCACGTTTTGCCGATTTGGAGGAAGCGAAGCAACAAACCATGCGGGTTTCTCGAATGGTGCCCTTCCCTGTATGGTTAGAACAGACTGATCATACGTATAGCATCCGTGCCGGCTATTCCGCGAGACAAGATGATTTATTACCGTATATAGGGAAAATTAAAGAAAGTGGCTATCCTGAAGCATCGTTAAGTGTTGTTTCTTTCGGAGAGAGAAAGGTGGTTTTGGAGGTGTCTCCTGCTTTGGAAATAAAGAGGAAAGAGGGAGAACATTTTGTGGAAATTAAAAGAAAAGAACAGGTTGGCACGGGGAGGGTGGATATTTCTGATATAGAAGATCAGTTGATTGAAAGCGAAGAAAAATCTAAGGAATTTTTTCAAACATACGAAGGAGAGTATTATATCGGCAAGGCATGGCGGAGTTATCATGAGGGTAATTTTGAGCAGGCAATAGAGTTTTTTAATTTTGCAGGATCGTTTCCTGAAACCGCGCAGGACGCCAAACTCGGCGTGGCATATTGTTATATTGAACAAGGCAAAAGGAATGAGGCGCTTTCTTTGTTTGACGAATTGGTGGCAGAAAAATTCAAGATAAAAGAGATAGCAAATGTGCTCGTGAAAATACAATGTCTTGATAAAGCCATTGAGTTGTGCAACAAGGTCTTGTTTACCGATCCGTTTAATACGGATTTTCTGATAATGAAAATAAACATTCTTGTGCAAAGAAAGAATTTTGACGCGGTGCGGTTAATTCTGGCAAGTATTCCGAAAGACAAAAATACCCTGGAATTGTCACTGCTTGCGGCTGATATTGAGGCGTGGGCGAAAAACTATGAAAGGGCAATCGAAAAATACCAGAAATTGATTCAACAATTTCCTGAAGAAAGCGATGTATGGCTGGGTTATATAAAGGCGGTGACATGGGCGAAGAACTGGCTGTTGTTATCTGACATTTTGCCGCAAGGGATAGAGAAGGTTAAAATGACGGATGAGAATCGCCCTTTTTTTGTGGAAGCCTATCTTGGACTGGGCGAGATAGAAAATGCCCTGGAAGTGTGGGATGAAATGGACGTTAATGCGAAAGACTGGAGCAAGTCCCTCTTAACAATAGTTGATAAATATATGGCACGGGGAAAACTGGAAGAAGCGACAAATTTATTAAAAAAAGTTTTGGCGACCAAGAAAAAGGACATACACCTTACGGAGCGACTGGCAATAAATTATTTGTATTCAGAGATGCCTGAAAAAGGGTTTGAAGTAATTGGCCAGTTTCAACGTACACCGGAGACGCAGCTCGGTATTGACCTTACCAGAGCGGAACTTTTTGCTTTGCTAAAAAATTATGAAGAATCTTTGTCCCTCCTCCAAACAATTGACGTATCAAAAGAAGAAGGAAACCGTGCTGAAATGGTTGAATTAGAGTGTTATTATGGATTGGAGAAAGATGAACAACTGGTGGAAAAGGCAGCGGCTTATATACAAAAATTGCCCGAAGACGATGTAATTGATAAAGCGAAGATGCTGACCATGTCTATTCTCTCCCGCATGAGAATTGGCCAGTATAAGGAATCGGAGAAAGAAATTGAAATATTGGAAGGTATAGTGCCTGATGCCTACGATCCGGCAATTCTCAGGGTTTTATTGAAAAATGCCGGCAGGCAGTTGACAGAGCATGATGAATCGATCAGGACTTTAGGTGAAAAGTTAGCAGGATATTCAAAAGAGGCGGCAATGGTGCGACCGCAACTTCTCGCAGATGAAATGTTATATGATCAGTCAAAGATTCTGGCAATTCGTATTCTCGACGCATGGAGGATTGCCGATGAATTGGAAAAACATAAAAATACAGAGATAAAATACCAGCGGGCGCGGGCTGAATATAAGGCAGGCAATTATCAGCAATCTTTTGATATATATAAAGAACTCTATGAAGAGGAGAAAATCGATCAGTATAAAATGGGAATGGCGGAGTGCATGCTGGATTATGGTGATAATAACAGAGCAAGCGAGTTGTTTGATGAAATACAAATGCTGAGTTTGCCGCTGAAAGATATTTCCCGCTATTTTGAAAGTATGATCCGGTTGCAGAAGGATGAAGAATTTTTTAATGAGAAATTTTCAGAGATACCTGAAAGCATTACTGCTGCTGTACCGATGAAAACATTAGCTATTATTGCAAACTTAATGTCTGAAGATTTTGCTTCTGCAGATAATAAAATAAAGCACTATATCACAGAAAATCAGGAGGATATTTCCGTTTTTCGTTTAATTATGGCAAGAATGGGATATTTTGAAAAAGGATTAATGGGAAGGTGCTACGAATTTGTAAAAAATTGGTATTGTACAGCAATAGAAAAATTTCCGGAAGATACCGGAATTCGCTATGAATACGCAAAGCATCTTGCTTCTCATAGAGTATATGAACCGGCAATAGAACAGCATTTGGTTTTGTCTGAACTTGCTCCGGATGATTATAGAGTTGTGCGGTGGCTTGCACGTCTTTTTAGCTGGACGAAACAATTTGAAAATGGGTTGTCATGGTATAGCAAATATACAGAATTAAGACCGGGAGACATTGTGGTGCAGCATGAAATCGTGAGGGTATACGGCTGGGCGCTGATGTTTGATGAAGCGAACAAGGCGTATGAAAAACTTTGTGCGGACTTTCCTGATAATTATGAACTCTATTGGGAATGGCAGGCAAAGAGAAATAACTGGTTAAGACGAAAGCGAACGGCGGTTGTATATTATGAAAAATTAGTGGAGAGCCATCCTGAAGATGCTGAACTCGTGTTTGATCTGGGGCAGTTATACTCGCAACTCAATTTCAGTGAAAAATCGGAAGATACCTACAGAAAACTACTTGTTTATGAGCCTGGCCACAATCGCGCAACATTTGCCGCGGATTCCGAAAAATGGCGAAGGATGCAATCTTTGGGGCTGAAACAGACGTATATCCACCAGGAAGGGACGGGAGATAGCTTTGGCAATTTTGAAATAACACGGTTTAGAACGGATGTGAATTATATTCCCGCAAGGTTTTCTGAAGCAACGGATATTTCATTGAGCATGGGGCATACCATATTTAATTTCACGGAATATACCGGATCAATGGCAGAGCATTTTTCGCTTAAGGGAAGTAAAAATTTCCGGAATGGAATTAAAACGTATTTAAATGGTGAATTGTCGACGTATACGGAAAACAATAAAGAAACGGTTCAATTTGAAACGGGCATACATTATCAAATTGCTGAAATGTTTGACACAACGGCATTCATGGGGAGAGAGGATGTTCTGGAGAATTTTATTACGTTAAGTAATCACAGGGCGCGCTACTTTACCGGAGGTCGTTGTATGTGGGAGGTGGACGAACATCTTGAAACATATGCCCAGGCGAAGCAGTACTGGTATAATGACGAAAATGAGGGATTTGAGTATGATGTGTCGGTAGGGTATAAATTTTTTGTGTATCCGAGGATTTTGAAATTATCTGTGGGAATATTTGGGTTTGATGTAGATCAAAATGTCAGTGAGTACTGGTCTCCAAACGCATACAAAAAGTATTCCGCGACCCTTAGCTGGCGCCATTATCTGGGAAAAGAACATTACACCGGCGCACCTGAACTTTTTTATGAACTTGCTATGAAACAGAGTATAGATAGCGACAGCATCGATTTTGCCGAACCTTCACTTGTCCTGGGATGGGATAACAAAAGACGCATGAATGCCGGGTTGGAAGTAAAGCCTATGAGGTCGATTGTGTATGATGAGGAAAGGATACATTTCTTTTTTAACGTGCGGTTTTAAATCATTCTTCGCTATCAAATATAATAGTAACGGGATGTTCTAATAATTTTTTCACACTCTCTTCAGAAATGTCTGCGGAGAGAGAACGTTGTTCCGCTTTTGAAGCGGTTGCTGATATGAACGGATTTGGCACGACCCCACCCAGCATGAGCAGATAGGTAATCATGAGCGGGATTGAAACCATCATTGAGACTTTTACGACAGGAAAGCGTTTTTTTACAACAACTTTTTCTTCTTTTGCGCCGAATTTATCCAGTTCGATTTCTTTCTCATCCCAGAATGCCTTATAAAGTCTGAATTCCCCCTTTTTCCCTTTTAATGTGGTGGATTTTATATAGCGGATATATATTTCTGCCTTATCTGTTAACGCGTTGTATGAATCTTCCGAAAGATAGATTTCTCCGGGATTTGACGCGGATTGGATTCTCGATGCTACATTCACCACATCGCCAAAAATGTCATTTTCTTCCACTACGCCTTGTCCGGTATGCAACCCTATACAGACAAGGAGGAGTGTCTTCGGTTTTTTTTCCACATTGTATTTGTCAAAGCCGATTTGCGCTTCGACTGCGGCGCGAACTGCCTTTTGAGCGTCTTCGAAGTAGGATAGTGTTCCGTCACCCATGGTTTTTACCAATACCCCGTCATGCTTTTTGATAATGGGAAAGAGAATGTCATTATGTTGTTTCATGATAGTTCTGCTTGCGATATCACCTTCCGCATCGGCAATGGCAGTTGAGCCTTTGAGGTCGGTAAACATTACCGTCATGGTTTTGGTGAATTTTTCCTTAAGAAGGCTTTCCAGGTATTCCCTTTGTTCGATGAGTTTTTCTATGTCAGTTGGTTGGGTGGAGAAGTTTTTGTTGATTTCGTTCTTTTGGTGCGTTTCTTCCTTTGCCATTTTCTCCTCATGGTCATATTCCTGTTTTTCGGACGTTTGAAGACTTTCTTTTTGTTCTGAATAGTTTTCTTTTTTTTCGTCTGTTTTTTCAGATGAATTGAAAGAATCATCGGATTTTATATCAGAAATAGACATATCTTAAAACTCCTTGAAATTAAAGAAAGTTCTATTAAGGAAAGGCTTTACTACTATAACTACTACCCTTTTTAAAAGCAATATTAAATAACTTTTTTTGTGGTGAGAAGTGTGTTTTTGTTGTTTTGAAAATCATTTGAATATTGCAACTTGTCTGCTATAATTTCATTTTGAAATGCTCAGCCCTGATTCATTATGCAATTTAACACTTGGAGTTTAATTATTTTATGACTAAACAAAGAAAAAAAGTAGTTTTGGCATATTCCGGCGGACTTGATACCTCTGTGGCAATTAAATGGATACCGGAAAAATATAATATGGATGTTATTACGGTGACGATGGATCTTGGCGCGGTGAAGGATCTTGAAGCAATTCGCCAAAAGGCTTTAAAAATAGGGGCAAAAAAGGCCATTGTTATCGATGCGAAAGAGACGTTTGTTAAGTATTTTGTTATGCCGGCATTGCAGGCAGGCGCGTTATATGAAGGGGTGTATCCTCTTGCAACCGCATTGGGCAGACCCCTTATCGCTAAATTACTGGCAGATGTGGCTGCAGAGGAGAAGTCTGACGCCGTAGCCCATGGCTGTACGGGGAAGGGGAATGATCAGGTTCGTTTGGATGTTTCATTGCAGGTGCTAAACCCGAAATTACAGATTATTGCTCCGTTGCGGGAGTGGAAGATGTCCCGCGAGGAAGAGATTCAATATGCGGAAGCGCATGGTATTCATGTTGAGGCAAAAGTAAGCAGTCCGTACAGCACTGATGAAAATCTTTGGGGAAGGAGCATTGAGTGCGGCATATTGGAAGATCCATGGATGGAACCGCCCGCCGATGTTTTTAAGTGGACGAGAAACGGCAAAGATGCCCCCGATGAACCGGGTTATGTGGAAATTGATTTTAAAAAGGGCATCCCGGTAGCCTTGAATGGCAAAGAAACGGATGGCGTCTCGCTTATTAATACATTAAATGCATTGGGGGGAGAACATGGTGTCGGACGCATTGATCATGTGGAAAACCGGCTGGTGGGAATAAAATCACGTGAAATTTATGAGGCGCCGGCTGCTGTTATACTTCATGCCGCACATAAGGCGCTTGAAGGTATGAATATGACTAAAGATGCTTTGCGGTTTAAGGACATAGTTTCAAGCCATTATGCAGATTTGATTTATAATGGTCTTTGGTTTTCGGCTTTTCATCAGGATCTCGTTGCTTATGTATTGAGTAGTCAGAGAGTGATGAATGGGACGATTCGCGTAAAATTGTCAAAAGGGTCTTGTATGGTTGTCGGGAGAAAATCCCCGCATGCCCTGTACAGTGAGGAACTTGCCACCTATCAGAAAGCAGATGTATTTGATCATTCGGCTTCCCTCGGATTTATTAAGATTTACGGTTTGCCTGCAAAAACACAATCGCAGAAGCAAATGAATGTTTTGAGCGGCAGGGAGGTATTGCATTTGGAATCTATAATGCCGCCTAAGATGGATAGCGTAAATGAATAAGTAAAATAGCAGAAAGGTGAATGTTATGAAAGTATTGTTGCTTTTTCCCCCTTCATGGCATCCATCTCAACCCTATCTTAGTTTGCCTTCCTTAACGGCTTTTCTGAAACAAAACGGCGTCAGCGATATAACGCAAAGAGATTTGAATATTGAGTTATTGGATATTCTTTTGACGCGGAAAACGTGCAGCGAATTTTACAGTAAAATTACTGATAAACTAAGCCGTTTGGAGGGTTATCTCATAAGCAGTCTCAATTATCAGGAAGAAAGAAATGCCTTAATAGAGGCAATGGAATCGTTGCCTTTGTTCATGGAACAGGTAGAACGCGCAAAAAACACTTTGCGGACGGATGCTTTCTATAATCTTGATAATTATATGGAAGCAGTCCATATTGTGAACGAAACCCTTCGGCTCATGACCTCCCTCTTTTATCCCTCCGCAATGACGGCGGTAAGCAATGCCATGCGGTTTTCAGTATATTCTTCAAATGCCATTATGCAGTCAATTCAATCGGAAAGGGAAAATATTTTCCTTTCCCTTTATAAAGAACACGTTCTTTCTTCTATTTTGGAATCGGCGCCCAAATTAGTAGGAATTTCGATTACAAACACTTCGCAGATAATACCCGGCCTTACCCTTGCACGGCTGATAAAAGAACAGAACAGGGAGATACATATCACTATAGGCGGAAGCGTTTTTACAAAACTGATAGAAGAGTTAAGAAGGGTTGATTCAGTATTTTCATTGGTGGACAGTTTTATTGTTTTTGAGGGAGAGCACGCGCTGTTGGAATTATGCGTTCAGGTTGACGGCAAAAAAGAATTAAAAAAAGTTCCGAATCTTGTTTATCGTGAAAATGGCATTACAAAGGTGAATGATAATTTCTTTTCGGAAGATTTAAATATGTTGCCGACTCCGGATTTTAAAGGGTTTCCGTTGGATTTGTATTTTGCTCCTTCTCTTGTTTTGCCCATACAGACGTCCCGGGGTTGCTACTACAGGAAATGTGCTTTTTGCAATCTGCACTTAGACCATAGAAATTTTCGTTTACGGCGCACTGATCTGATAATGGATGATATCCGGAAACTTTCCCGTGAATACAAAACAAAGTTTTTCTTCTTTACGGATGAATCGGTTCCGATTAATAAGTTGCGTGAAATTTCTCGGTGTTTGCTGGAAGGCAGGGATGAAATAAAATGGATGGGAGGCGTGCGTTTCGAGAAAGCCCTCACCGATGGTGACATTTTGGAGAAGATGGTGGAAGCAGGGTGCCGGAAACTGGTATTTGGATTGGAGTCATATAATCAACGTGTGCTTGATGCGATGAAAAAGGGGACAAAGGCTGATGTGGTGAAAAAAGTGCTGGACGAATGTTTGAAACTGGGGATAGCGTTCCATCTGTATGTCATAGTGGGATTTCCTACAGAGACCGAAGATGAAGCGTTGGAAACGCTCAATTTTGTGCTGAATAAAGAGTATATAAATTCTGAGGGTTACTCGTGTTTGCCGTCACTGTTTGGCATGGAAAAGGATTCCCCGATTGTTGGCAATCCTTCCGAATATGGGTTGGCAAGTATCCGGGCGCCAAAAGGCGAGGATCTTGGTTTGGGATACTTATATGAAGTAGGGCAGGGAATGTCACCGGAAAAAGCAGAAGAAATGTATCATTACATGATAGGCAAATTAAGCGAGATATTGTGCCCCTTTCCTTACAATTATTCAATGGCGGACGGGTTGTTGTATCTTGTGCATAGAAATAGAGTTCATAACCCTGTCAGGGTTGGCTTATAATTAATATACAGACAGATTATGTTTTTGTTTAAATCAATAAAAAAAGGTTTCATTTTAATATTGTTAATGTGTTCTTTCATGCCGCTGCTGCTGTTGCTTTTTTTTGCATTTCCAAAGGCTAAAGCGGATCTGGAAAGTGTGTTGGTGCGAAATCTTGAGGGGGTAAAGCAGAAACAAGCCGAACTTGTAAAGATGTGGCTGAATGAAAGGAAACATGAATCGAAAATTATAACAAAAAATATTTCCACTCTGTTTGCAAATGCCATTTCTGCCGATGATTTTTCAGCATTATCAGAATATACGGAGAAAATTAAAAGTGAGTATGGATACAAAACGATATCCATTGCCTTGCCGGAGGGAAATGTAGTTGCTTCGACGGAAGAAACTGCAGAGGGGAGCAATATCATGGAGTACGATTATTACCGCGAGGCATTAAAAGGAAATATATTTACGTCTGATATCAGATATCTTGCCTCTGAGGTGGATATAAGAAATTCTATTAAAAGCTATGTGATATTTTTTGCCGTTCCGCTTCTCAATTCGGATAATTCTTTGATCGGTGCGGTTGTTTTTGGCATTGATACGACGCCTCTTAACGGGATGCTAAAAAGTTTGAAATTGGGTGCAACGGGCGAGACATTCCTGATTAACAGAGAGGGTTATATGGTGACTGAGTCACGCTTTTTAGATGAATTAAAAAATTCCGGGCTGATAAAAAATACTACCATATTTGAGTTAAAAGTATTAAATCCACGCACCGGAATGTATACAAAAGGCGTGGAGAAGTGTTTGAGCGGCAGAGATGGATACGATACAAACGGCTATATCAATTACAATGGCTGTAAAGTATTGGGCGCATGGTGCTGGATTTCGGATATTAATTGCGGATTATTGACGCAGATCAATATTCACGAGGGATTTGAAACGGCGTATAGTTTGAAAAATTTCGTTCTTTCCATGTTAATGGTATTGGCATTTCCGCTCACATTGGCAGCGTTTTATTTTAGCAGGAAAATCACCTTGCCTCTCTATAAAATTACTGAGGTAACGAAACAAATAACCAGCGGTGATTTGGGGCAAAGGGTTATTTATAAAGGAAGAAGCGATGAAATAGGGAAACTCGCAAAAGAGTTTAATGTGATGGCGGCGTCCCTTGAGGAAAAAACGATAAAACTGAGAAATTACACGATTGACCTCGAAAATAAAGTTAAGGAAAGAACCCTTAAGCTTCAGTCCACGACAAATTTTTTAAATAGTATTTTAGCCGGTTCTACGGAATATTCTATTATTGCCCAGGATTTGAGCGGCAATATTCTTGCATTTAATAAAGGCGCGAGTTTGATTTATGGGTACAGACAGGAGGAGATGATTGGGGTTGCTAATATAAGAAAGCTTCATGTCGAAGATGATATTGAGTCCGGAAAGGTGGATTATATCCTTGATAAGGCCCTGAAGACGGGGCGGTTTGAAGGGGAGGTGATGAAACGGAAGAAAAATGGCGAAATCTTTCCTGTCCACAATACGGTTACTTTACGGCGGGATGAGAACGGAAAACCAATAGGTTTTGTGGTAATATCAAAAGATATCACAAAAGTTAAGCTGGTGGCGTTGGAAAAGGATATTATCAATAATATCAACAAAACAATTGCATCGGGTATTGATATAAAAGAGATTTACCAGACCGTTTTCAGAGAATTGAAACGCATGATTGATATCACGTGGTTGAGTGTGGCATATTTCCTGGATGGGTCTGATATCGTCGAAGAAACAAATATTATCGATGGGGTGTTGCTGACAAAAGACTGGCTGGGCATCCGGCAATTGCCGGAAAAACCATTGGCGCAGGATGTTGTTTTTGAAAAAGGTATTCCCGTTTTTGTGTCGGATACACTGAAGGAAGAATACGCGACCGACAAACAACTCTATGAGAAAGAGATACATTCTTATCTATGTTTCCCTTTGAAATCGAAAGGAAAATCTGTTGGAACGCTGACGCTGGGAAGTTATAAGAAAAATGCTTTTAAGGAAATGCATTTTGATTTATTGAATCAGGTGACTTCTCAAATAGCGATTACTATTGAAAATGCCAGATTATTTTTATCTATTAAAGAATCGGAAAAAAAATACAGAGACCTTGTGGAGAATGCGCCTGAAATGATTCATGAGATACATCCCGAGGGAAAATTTGTTGATGTTAATAAAACAGAGTTGAACAAATTGGGGTACTCTCTTGATGAAATGAAACAGATGAATCTTGAAGATATCGTTCCGGTTGAATACAGGGATGAGATAAGGAGGCATGTTAATCTGATAAAAGAAACAGGAAACAGTGAACTGGAAACCGTCTTCCTGTCAAAGTCGGGAAATGAAATTAATGTCGAGATTCACGGAACGGGTATTTATAACCGGAAAACCGGAGAATGTATATTTATCAGAGAATTTGTCAGAGATATTTCCGAGAGGAAAAGGATGGAAGAGCAGGTGCGGCGGTCGGAAAAACTGGCCTCAATGGGCGAATTAGCCGCTGCAATTGCTCATGAGATAAGAAATCCTCTGGGTGCGATCTGTAATTCTGTCGGGATTTTGGACTCGAGGTTGAAACTATCCGGACAAGACAGGGATTTGCTGGAAATGATTGTGGGGGAATCGGAAAGATTAGACAGGATTATAAGTGATTTCTTGTCCTTTGCACATCCCCGGGAACCTTCTTTTGTCCTGCAGGACATTAAAGGCATAATAAAGAATACCATTTTCCTCCTGGGGCAGGATAAGCGGTTTACGGATAAAATCGAAATAAAGGAAATTTACGAAAGTGTATTGCCGAAAGTATATATTGATTCGGATTTAATTCATCAGATATTATGGAATTTATTTATAAATTCTCTGGATGCAATGCCCAATGGTGGCCGAATCAGAGTTGTGGTGCGAAAGACGACATTGTTTTTGAGAAATGCAATAGAGATTATTATATCCGATACCGGTATCGGAATGGCTGAACATGAAATAAATAAGGTGTTTGAGCCTTTTTATACGACAAAGTCGGAAGGCACGGGGTTGGGACTTTCTGTTGTTCAGCGTATTATTGATGAGCATGGCGGAACGATTGATGTGAAGAGTAAATATGGCAGAGGGACAACTTTTTATATAAAATTGCCCGTTGTGAACGAAAAACAAGCAGTTCAAAATAATATTTTTACAGGATAATTTTGTAATCATGGAAAACAATAAAATACTTGTAGTAGAAGATCAGGATGCGATGAGAGAGTCCCTTTTGATTGCATTTAGGGATGAAGGGTATCATGTGGAATGTGTATCGAGCGGAGAAGGGGCTGTTAAAAAATTGTCCGATGGCAACGTATACGATCTGGTGATTACAGATTTAAAGATGAAAAAGGTTAATGGTCTGGAAGTGTTGAAAACGGTCAAGACGCTGAACCCGGCAACGGAAGTTATATTAATTACAGCATATGGCACAATCAGCACGGCGGTTCAGGCGATTCGAGATGGGGCATATGATTATGTCACCAAACCTTTTCGTTACCAGGAAATGTTAAAGGTCGCAAAAAATGCCCTTGAGAAAAAGGAACTGAAAGACAGGCTCAAATATCTGGAAGGAGAAGTTAAGGATAAATATAAATTTGAGGGAATTATCGGAAATTCCGGCGCCATGATGGACGTGCTGAAAATTGCGTCAAATGTGTGCCGTACCGAAAGCACTGTCCTGATAACCGGAGAAAGCGGAACGGGGAAGGAATTGATTGCAAGGGCAATTCATTATAACGGACACCGAAGCGGCCATCCCTTTGTTGTTATTAATTGTGGCGCATTGCCGGAAAATTTACAGGAGAGCGAACTCTTTGGCCACGTAAAAGGGTCTTTTACCGGAGCGGTGAAAGATAAGATCGGGTTGTTTCAGCATGCGCACAAGGGAACTATTTTTTTGGATGAAATCGGAGAGACCTCGGCTTCGACGCAGGTAAAACTTTTACGTTTTCTGCAGGATGGGGAAATTCGTCAGGTAGGAGGAAACAAATCAATACATGTGGATGTGAGAATTATTGCCGCGACGAATGAAAATCTCGAAAGGGCTGTGGATATGGGGAGATTTAGAAAAGACTTGTTTTACCGTATTAACGTTATACGCATTCAGTTGCCCCAATTGAAAGAACGAAAGGAAGACATTCCTTTGCTGGTCGGTTATTTTTTGGATTTATATATAAATAAATTAAAAAAGGAAAAAAAGGGGTTTTCCCGTGAAGCTATGGATGCATTGCTGAATTATGAATGGCCGGGGAATATCAGGGAATTACAGAATATTGTTGAAAGGGCGGTTGCGCTGTCTAAGAACCAGATAATCGGAGTGGAGGAACTTCCGCTTCCTGTTCCTGCCGGAGGATTCGTGATGCATGATAAAAATTCAGTGGCGGAAGAACCGATAAAGTCTTCTATTGTTGAGACCTTGGCTGAACAGGAAAAAAATGCCATAGTTGAGGCAATGAATAAGTACGGTGGTAATCAGACAAAGGTTTCGCAGATTCTTGGAATATCAACAACCACATTGTGGAGAAAGATTAAAAAATACAAAATTAAACCCCAGCATGAAATTTCAGATAATGGAATGAAATGATTTCATAGGGAAATATTTGATCTTTTCGTTATTAAGATTACGGTGTCTTTGCCAGGCGGAAACCCAGGTAGTTATATTTGAACGACGGGGGATAGTAGCGGCGTTTCGCGATGTGCAAGATCCTTGGCGAGTCACACCAACTGCTGCCGCGAAGAATCCGTGAATTGCCGCTGTTTGGCCCCTGCGGATTATTGCGGGGGCTTTTCGCATAATAATCATAGCCATACACATCGGAACACCACTCCCACACATTTCCTGACATGTCATAAATACCCAACCCATTAGGTATTTTCTGCCCTACAGGATGAGTCTGATCCCCTGAATTATGACTATACCACAGGTAATCTGAAATCTTTTCCTCCGTATTTGTCCCCGCCCACTCCTCGTCCCTGCCGCCGCTCTTTGCCGCATATTCCCACTCTGCCTCTGTCGGCAAACGATAATTTTGCTTTGTTTTCCTGTTGAGTTTCCGTAGAAACTTCTGCACATCATGCCAGCTTACCTGCTCTACGGGATAGTTATCACCTTTCCTGAAATGCGAAGGATTGCTTCCCATTACGTTTTTCCACTGGCCTTGTGTGACTTCGTACTTGCTGATATAGAAATCATCCAGACATACCTCATGCACCGGTTTTGCGTCAATCTCGTCATCCCCCATTTTAAAGCACCCTCCCTTTACCAATACGAATTCAAAATCAAGTGAAGAATCCGTGTCGATGTGTGATTGAGGTTTCTCACCCTCATTATCAACTGATTTGGCGCTTTCCTGCCCTGACTTCAATTCTGCAAAGTTTGAAGCAATAACTGTTTGTGCCATTGATATGCCCAATACTATCGGAACTATTATAGAACCTAACATTGCTTTCATTAGTACGTCTCCATGCAGTATTTAATTATATCCCGCGAATTAATAGTTTACTGAGGTTTTTCATAAAAACTACATTGCAACTGATAACAATAAAAATACGAATCTGGTTCCTCTCTCCGCGGTTATTTTTAATTAGGCATTCGGCAACTTTTAAGAGAGTAGGGTGGGCAATGCCCACCCTGCAAAGATTGAAATTCCTAAACATTATTCTTCGGGAAAATACGTAAGTGTCACGGCACACACCATGAATAATGAACAACATATTGGCAGAAAAGCAGAGACATATGACATTTTCATGCCCTGATACGGCATTATCTTGGGGTTCAAAACCCTTACGACTGTTGTATTTGTTTCAATTGCTCCCGTCGGCAGCCCTGCTATGTTCCATTAACTGTTCGATCCTTTTCAGGAGAGAGCTTACGGTATCATTCGGCAATGCCATTGTTGCGCAAACAGATGCCGTTACGCGGACAATTTCATTCCCCACAGAATAACCTGACTGCGCGATAAGGGTGCGAATTTTGTTGGCAATAGAATTCAGATGGTCTTCACTTACGTTCATGGCAATTACCATAAATTCCTTATTCCCCCATCTTCCAACCACATCGACTGCCCGCACACTGTTGGTCAGCGTTTTTGCCACCATCTTCAATACGTTGTTTCCAATGTCGCATCCATAGACGTCGGTTATTTTTTTCAGATCACCCACATCAATAAAAAAAATACCGTAGGACCAGCCGTATCTGTTCATGACGCCGAATACCGAACGCAGGTTCATTTCCAGGCCGAATTTTTTCATTACACCGGTAAGGGGATCAAGCAGGGCGCACTTTTCAAGGTCTTCAATTTTGTGGGTATACTCCACCTTGGATTTATTGTCACGAATCTCTTCAACAGCGCCTACGATTTGCCCATCCGCATTTTTAATCGGAGCCGTGCGCACCACGACCGGCACCCGGTAACCATCCTTATGGCGGACATATACCTCCATGGTATGCATGCCTCCGTTTATGAACGACTTTACTGCCAGGCAATCCCGCTCGCAAGAGTTGACGCCATTGCCATCCACGTACATTAAAACACTGCCCTTGCAGCATCGTCCTACGAGTTCGGAATCCTTATAGCCTGTAAGCGCCTCTGCTCCCTTGTTCCAGTAGGTAATTATTCCATTCTGGTCAACAATACATATTCCCTCAGAAATGCTGTCCAACAAGTATTTGTAAATAGTATCATTGTGCACAACAGTCTCCTTTGTCAACCCATATGCAGTTCAACCACAATACCGTAAATGTGACTAAAAAGTCGTTCTCCAGGTAACTTCTTAAATATTTTTCCCCATGTGGGGCTCTGCCGCTTTATGGCTTCTGGCCTCAGACGTTTTCACAACGGGTTGGGAAATTCTTTGACCTTCCCCTGAGGGAGGTGTATGAATCGTATATGTCGTATAAGGAATTTCCCAATTATAGGTGTTGCACGCTTCCAATGCGATTTTTTGAATGATTCTGGAAAGTTTGTAATAGTCTTTTGCAACCCTTCCTGAAAATTCCGCATAAATTAAGTAGTCAAGGGAAGAATCCCCCACCTCTTTAAACTCCACATTAAGATTCCCGATGTCCTCTCCATAGCCCTCATCGATCAGCCCGGATTTTACCGCCTCTTTCAGTTTAGGGGGAATTTCTTTTATAAATATTGACTGATAGCGGTAATCAATGCCGAAGGTCACCCGGACACTAAAATTTTTGGAGAGGTTGAGGGGGTTTTGGTTCAAAAATTCTGACGTGGGATACGTTTTATAACTGCCCCCGGCAATCACCATCTGCACTATTTCAGGAGTTTGGGCGACTACCCTGCCGAATGTTCCGTCTGCAAGGATAAGCCAGTCGTTTTCTTTGCAGGGAAACCATGGTTCATCCGGATGATACGGACGCGATCTGATGTCTTTAAGGTCCCGTATGGGAATCCTGAGCATCCCACCCTTCAAATCCGGATTAACCAGTTGTGTATAAAGACGCAACGAAACCACCTTCCAGGGGAGGCCGTTGTATATTACCCGCTCATTTTCCTTCACTGTGCCGAGGTTTAATAAAAGGGTTCCCTGTTCATAAAAACGGGGAAGTGTTTGTTTTGCCGTCCAAATAAGCCCTATTATGAAAATAAACGCAATTCCCAGGAGCACCCAATCACCGCAAATATACAGCACAAACAACAACGCACCCATAGCAAGAACAAAGGTAAAAATGTGATACAGAACCTCAGTCAGGCGGACGTAAAACGAACCCGCTACCGTCTTGTGAATTGAACTTCCCCGGTAGATATGCCTGTGAGCGTAACGGAGCAGAAAGAATACGAACAAAAATGAGAATACAGACAGGACAAAGTTTCTTCCCCGGCTTTTAAAAAATACCTCCATGATACTTTTACCCGATTCAAGAAAAGATTTTCTTTCTCTCTGTTTATCAGCCAATTGATATTTTGCCACGGTAAGCCGGCTTGAAATCTGTTTTCCTTTGTTGTTCCAATCATTTTCCAATTCTATCAGTTGGTCTTTGAGATACTCATCCTTGGAGACACCCGCAAGTTTGCGGATATTATCGAGGGCATTTTTTACCCGTGATATCTGCTTTTCATAGTACGATACCTGCGTGCGCAGATTTTCAATTAACCGGGGACGGGAGGTTATATTTTTCAAGTCATTAATGAGAGGACCTATCAGTGTCTGGAGTTCTTCTTTCCAATCAAAACGTTTTTGAGGTTTTTCATAAAATGTCTCCATATCCAACCCAGTGACTATTTCCTCAAAATTTACCCTGAGCGTCTCCAATCGTTCATTGAGTTTATCAATTTCTTTCGCTAGTTCCAGTCTCTCTTCACTGGTTTCCGCTTCCCGGATTTTTATCTTTTTGTCTTCAATTTCTTTCCCTAATTCCTTTATTACCTGAACAACGCCGGTAAGGGCATCTACTGTATTTTCCTCCTGTGTGGCAACAGGTTCTCCGGACACGTGAAGTTCCTGATTTTTCGTTTCGGCGCATAAAAAGGCATGTTTTGAAAAAAGGAAAACCGTGGCAATAACCCAGAAGATGGCCAGATTTGTTCGTGTTTTCATTGTGTTTCCATAGCCTCCGATTGTTTCATACTGAAGACCTGATTTGTTTTGCAAAGAAATGCAGATCGGGCGCTGTATTTTCAACATTTTATATATTTGCGAAAAGCTTGCAGAAAAGAAAGCATTCCAACATAAAAAAAACCTATTGCGTATATCAGCAAAAAAGGGCCGAAAATGAATCTCTTATCGCTCGTGTATTGCATGAACCCTACACAACAATATACACTGAGGAGTATTTCAACAACAAAGGTTGACTTTAATGGCAGCGTGTAATCTTTTGCCATTTTATTTCTTCCCTGTTTTACCACGCCATACTTTGGTGTTCTGAGAAAATCACTCTTTATGCGTAATAAAGCTTCAATAACGGCTTTTGTGTTATTAATAGCAATGCCACAGCCTAAAAACATGAGCACAGGAATAAAAAGACACCTTTTCCACCAATCTTTATATGCTATTTTCTGGGATATAATGTAAAGAAATGAGGGGGCAAGAACTCCCAGGAACATGAGGAAAAAGAAAACCATCATGGGAACGGAGGTTGGGATTGTGACTGATTTCAGGAGCAAAATCAGCGGCAGCGACAATACGGCAAGAATACACATCATCGGATGCACCATGTATTGTGTAAGATGCATTGTGGCTTCAATTTTCTTTATGAGGGTATCGTGTGTATTGAACAAACGAGGCAAAATTTTTATGGCTGTCTGTATCGAACCTTTTGCCCATCGATGTTGCTGGGATTTATAGGCGTTGATATCTACCGGAAGCTCGGAAGGAGCCACCACGTTAATGAGATATTTTGTTTTCCATCCTTTTAGCTGCGCCCTGTATGACAAATCTAAATCTTCCGTCAAAGTATCGGCATGCCATCCGCCGGCATCAAAGATTGCTTCTTTCCGCCACATGCCTGCGGTACCATTAAAGTTCATATAAAGTCCGTTCCACGTCCTTGCGCCTTGTTCAATTACAAAGTGACCATCAATACCGATGCTCTGCGCTTTCGACAAGAGAGAATAATCTCCGTTTACATGCCCCCAGCGTGCCTGGATCAGCGCAACTTTTTCCTTTTCATAAAAGAACGGTATCATTTTATAGAAAAAATCTTTCCCGGGAATAAAATCAGCATCGAAGATTGCCAGAAACTCGCCTTCCGCCACTTCAAGGCCGCTATTTAATGCGCCTGCCTTAAAGCCGCTCCGGTCGTTTCTCCGTATGCACTTTATATTGAAACCCTTTGATTTGTAGGTATTGACGAGACTATCAACTATCGTTTTCGTTTCATCCTGAGAATCATCAAGTATCTGCACCTCATGAAGCACCTGAGGGTAATCAATATTTACAACCGCATGGATTAACCGTTCTATTACATTTCGTTCATTATAGATAGGCAGTTGCGTGGTGACTTTCGGCAGGCTATCCTGTCCGTGTGTTGACCAGAATTTTTCAAGATATTCTGAATTTTGTAATAATTCCTTCTTGTTCTTTCGCAAAAAAAGAAAAACCATGTAATAATTGTTTATTCCGTAAAGAAAAAGCCACATCGTGGCAGGGCCATACAAAACAAGTATTAAGACAAAAAATATTTTCCCCACATGAATATGATGCATATCCGTTAATTCCCATAACTCCGCAATAAGATGAAGAAATTACTGTTTCATGACTTTCAAAAAGACACTAATAATGTAAGTTGTTTTAGGATTAAATGCAATAGTGCACTCTTAATTCATAAATATTGTATTGATATTAAGATAAAAGAAGCAACTACTATTTTTTGTTTGTTGATAAATAAGCCGCTGTTCATTACAAATAACAATTAAAAATTTTTCAGAAAAAGCTTGCAATTTTATTCAGTTCTGCTTTAATACCAGCTAAGTCTAAATGTAGAAACGATTTCTGATTATTTTTACCGACGTTTGCAAATGCCTCCTGCCATAGATCAAACAGCACAAACTATCTTGAATGAATTGCACGGATTTAAGCCGCCGTCGCTGCCTCATAATCTGCTGCATTTGCTGCGTGCCTGTCAGAAAAAAGACACACCATTTCAGGAAATAGCAGAACTTATCCGCAGAGATGCCGCCATCTGTGTAAATGTAATAAGTCTTGCCAATTCGGCTCTATACGGACATCGAAGGGAGATAACCAGCATCGACAAAGCTTTGGTGGTGCTTGGCATAGAAACACTGAAGACAATTGCGATGACAACTGCCGTTCATCAGTTTTTTTCAAATTTTAATGCAGATCGAATCCACATTCTCAAGACATTTTGGCATCGTTCGCTTACCAGCGCAATGCTCGCAAAATCCTTGTCTGCATTGACAGGATACAACTGTCCTGATGAAGCGTACCTGACCGGCCTTTTACATAACATAGGCCAACTCATCTTGATAAGCTGCTATACGGAGAGATATGAGGAGATTATCCGCCGTGTGAAAAATGAAGAAGAGCTTGTTATGAATGAAAAAAAAGACTTGGGCATTACTCACAGTGAAGTGGGCTTTTGGCTCGTAAATGACTGGAATCTGGAGAGTTTTGCTGCGGATGCTATCTTATATCACCACGAACCTGCGAATTCCATTTTAGACGCACACCACCTTGTAAAAATCGTTAATCTGGCAAGCTTGCTCAGCAGCGAGAATGCCGCAAACCGGCAATCAGTTGTTGAAACAGCAGATTACTTATTCGGGCTGACTGCTCCAATGGCCAAAGAAATTATCGACAGAACAGAAAGGGAAGTGCGGCTCATCGCAAATTCAATGGATATTGCCGGAGAAAAAAATACAAACGCAAAAACGACTGAAAACACAGACCAAAACAAACTTGCACAGCTTGCGGAAGAAGTAAAGAATTTCAGTCTTATAAGTTCTGCCAGGAACCAGCTTCAACAGGCCATGAACAAGACAGATCTGCCGGGTCACATCAGGATTGCCCTTAAGCTTTTGTTCGGATTGAACAATTGCCAGATATTTCTCTACGACGCCTCTGCCAATGTGGTAAAAGTCACTCTTCACAGGAATGACAAGGAACCTGAACAAAAGAAACCCGGGGAAATTTCAATCTCCGTTGAGCCAAACAGGAGTATTGTCACTAATGCGCTGTTACAAAACCGCATAATTTCATCGTTAACGGACAATTTTTCCAAACTGAGCATTGTTGACCGGCAACTTATACGATTATCACACTCTGACGGAATAGTATGCCTGCCGTTATCAGTAAACAACGAATTCATTGGAGTATTGGTTATCGGCATTGATAAAAACTATCACATCCGCCATAATGGCCAACAACGGTTACTTGAGTTCTTCGCGGCAGAAGCGGGATTATTCATCAGGAAGCTTGAATCCGGAATCCCTGACCAAAAATCCGCCTCAAATATTGAATTTCGTGAGTTGTCAAAAAAGGTAAGAGAAATAATTCATGAAGCCAGCAACCCTTTAAGCATTATTAAAATCTACCTAGAAACGCTGTGCCATAAATTGGGAGCCGATTCGAACGCTCAAAAAGAGTTGCAGATTATAAAAGAGGAAATTGACCGGACAGGCAAGATTCTTCTGAGATTTTCCGACGTTAATTCCGGCGCTATTGAAAATGACGGTATCGATGTAAACAAATTGATTAGTGACACATTTCTTATTTTTAAACAATCCTTATTTATCACCCATAACATCGGGTGCCAGCTTACCCTCGATAAATCAATGCCGCTTGTTCAAACCGACGGCACTGCCCTGAAACAGGCATTGATAAATCTGCTGAAAAATGCGGTAGAAGCGCTGCCGAAAGGAGGAAAAATACATGTGACAACGAATAATGACATCACTATCGATGGCAAGCCTTTTTTCGAAATAGTCGTTGAGGATAACGGACCGGGCATACCGGAACATATCCTTCGGAACATCTTTAAGCCGCTGCAAAGCACAAAAGGAGAAAATCACTCCGGACTTGGACTGAGTATTGTAAAGAACCTGGTGTCTTCCATGAACGGATTTATTCATTGCCGAAGTTCAAAAACCGGAACTGAATTTATACTCCATCTGCCGAGGCGGACGGTCAAATAAAAAGTGACACAGACAGTAGCTGTCGCATAAAAATTACTGCTTGGATGAAAAGGGCATAATACATGATCTCACAACCAATATATCAACATTTAACTGCTGGAAATGATTTTTGTGAAATGCAGGTTCTGGTAGTTGATGACGATCCAAAAATGTTGGAAGGCGTTAGGCAGCTTTTGGAAATTCACCGGTATTCCGTCTCCACTGCTGAAGGCGGCGCCCAGGCCTGCCTGGAACTTTTAAAAAAATCATATGATGTTTTATTGCTTGACCTTCATCTCGATGGCATATCCGGCTATGATGTTATGGAATTTATAAAAGACAATTCAATAAAAACACCTGTCATCGTGATAAGCGGGAACTCATCTTTTGCTTCCGTCAGCAAAGCAATGCAAATGGGCGCTCTTGACTACATTAAAAAGCCATATGATCCAGAGGAATTGCTCATAACGATTAAAAATACAACATCCAAAAAACAGCTTGAAGAGATAAACACAAAAATGCAGCGTCAGTTGAAGAAATCCGAAGCGCTTCACCGGTATATCGTTAATAACTCTCCGGACATAATTTGCACACTCAACCACGAAGGCCGGATCATGTTTATAAATTCTAAAATTGAGAAATTTTTAGAATATAAACCGCATGAACTTATAGGGAAACAATACTCCGAAATTGTTAATCCCGATGATATCGAAAAATTAAATTTATTTGTAAAAGAAAAAATATTGCACAATCCGGGAGATTATCAACCCGATAAAATAGAGGTGCGCCTTGTTCCGAAAGGAAATTATTTTCAAAGCCGTTTTTTTGAGCTTACGCTATTCCCTATTGAATTGAATTCTCTGGGATTTCAGCCAAAGTCTGCCAATGAAAAATTATTCGGCATCTATGCAATCGTCCACGACATTACCGAGAGAAAAGAAGCGAAAGAATATATACATTTTCAAGCCTGCCACGACTTATTAACAAAATTACCGAATCGGGCATTTTTCGAAGACAGGGGACGCATTGCCATAAGCAGAACAAATCAAAATAACTGCACTGTTGGCGTAATGTTTCTTGATCTGGACAGATTTAAAGTCATCAACGATTCACTTGGTCATGCAATGGGAGACCGGCTACTTCAATCCGTAACGAACAGACTTGAATCCTGTTTGCGAAAATATGATACGTTATCACGTTTTGGCGCCGATGAATTTATGCTGCTGCTCCCGGAAATAAGTTCCCGTGAAAATGCCGAGCATGTGGCATTGAAAATTATCGATATAATGCGCGAACCCTTTATGCTTGGCAATCAGGAAATCTTTGTTGATATCACCATCGGTATTTCTATTTTACCTGATGGCGGAGAAACAATTGAACAACTTATTCAAGATGCTGAAATTGCAATGTACCACGCAAAAAGCCGGGGGAAAAAGGGAATTCAGTTCTATGACAAGGAAATGAATGCTTCCAGCCCTCACCGTTTAGTGATGGAAAGAGATCTGAGAAGGGCTTTGAAGAACAATGAGTTTGAAATTTCCTATCAACCGCAAATAGCTCTGAATAGCGGAAGGATAATTGGCTTTGAGGCCCTTGCCCGGTGGAATCATCCGGAAAAAGGAAAAATTCGCCCCATAGAGTTTATTCCTATCGCCGAAGAAACAAGATTGATAGAAGATTTAGGTGAATGGGTGCTGCGCAACGCATGTTCTGAAGCACTGGAGTGGATAAAAAAAGGCTACGATATGATTCGTCTGTCAATTAATATTTCTCCCATGCAGATTGAAAATCCCCGTTTTGTGGAAAAATTTCTGCATATACTTGACATATGCAAGTTTCCCGGGAAAAATATGGAAATTGAGCTGACAGAAAGCATATTAATGACCGACCTTGAGCGCATGGCCCACATACTGAATCAACTTCATAAACACGCAATAACAGTCGCCATAGACGACTTCGGCATCGGTTATTCATCATTATCCTATATACAAAAACTACCAATCCATACGCTCAAGATTGATCAATCATTTATGCACAGCATAAAAAACGAAACAGATGAATCCTGCCTCGTTAACGCAATAATTGCTATGGGAAAAGGACTCAATTTGAACACCGTTGCTGAAGGCGTAGAAACCATGACTCAGATTAAATACTTACAGAATCTTGGTTGTCATGCTGTGCAGGGATATTATTTTGGAGAACCACGTTCAGGTCAAAAATGTTTTGACCTGTTAACAGAAACCACGTTTGTTACATCTTAAGCTACTTTTGCTTGACACCCAAGCCTCTTTTGTTATAATCAGCCCCTTGTTTTCATTTTACTAAACGATGCTTTTTTATAACATTAATGACAAAATATTCATGGAAACTGCTATTCAAAAAGCCGGCATACTTTTAGAGGCTCTCCCTTATATTAAACGCTTCAAGGATAAAATTATTATTATCAAATTTGGTGGAAGCGCCATGTCGGACGAGAAAATTCTCACGAATGTACTGCAGGATACGGTATTTATGAAAACGGTCGGCATGATGCCAATCCTGGTGCATGGCGGAGGACCGCATATCAGCAAGGAAATGGAAAAAAGAGGATTACAGCCAAAATTTGTTGAAGGGCACCGTATTACAGACCGTGACACCCTTGAAATAGCAAAAGACGTCCTTATTAACCGGATAGGGGCTTCCATGGTGAGAAAAATCTCAGAAATGGGGAATGATGCGGCCTGTGTGTGGGAAGACGGATATTGCCCGATTACCGCGGAAAAACATTATATAGAAGTAAAAGAAGAAGACGGCACCATAAAACAACTTGATATCGGGTATGTGGGGAAAGTAATATCGATTGTCAGAGAAAAATTTTTAAGCTTATGCAGCGAGTGCACAATACCAATCGTTCCACCCCTGGCAAAAGGAAATGACGGAGAAATATATAACATCAACGCGGATAGCGTCGCGGCTTTTATTGCGAAGGCGCTGGGCGCGGAAAAACTTGTGTTTTTATCAAATACTCATGGTATTATGACAAGACCGAACGATGAAACTTCTTTTGTTTCCACTTTACATGAAGACGAGATACATTCGCTTATTAGGAAAAAAATTATCAGCGGAGGAATGCTTCCCAAGGTATTCGCCTGCATTGCCGCCGTAAAAGCAGGGGTAAAGAAAGCTCATATTATTAACGGACAACTCCCCCATGCTCTCCTGCTGGAAATTTTTACCGATAAAGGGGTGGGAACTCAGATTATTGTGTAATAACGGTATTTGTTTTTTATTTTTATAGCACCTTTACGAAATGATTTTACTGTAATGAATACCCAAGAAATCCAAAAAATATATGAACGCTATGTTATTCCCAATTACATCAGAAATCCGATACTGCTGGTAAAAGGGAAGGGAGTGGAAATCTGGGATGCTGATGGCAAGCGCTACCTGGATCTTTTTTCCGGCTGGGCAGTAAGTTTACTGGGGCATTGCCACCCCGCGACCGTAACGGCGATTCAAAACCAGGCCGCCAAACTTCAACACGCTCCTAACATTTATTACACCGAACCTCAGGGCATGCTGGCAAAACATATTTCTGAAAAATCGTTCGGAGGTCAATGTTTTTTTTGCAACAGCGGCGCAGAGGCAAATGAAGCCGCTATCAAACTTGCCCGTATACATAACTCAGGCAGGGGAAAATACAAAATTATCACCTTTTCCGACTCATTCCACGGCAGAACGCTTGCCACGGTAACAGCCACCGCACAACCAAAATATCACAAAGGATTCGCGCCGCTTGTTGAGGGATTTTCCTATATCCCGTTTAATAATCTGGAAGCATTAAAAAACGCTGTTGATGATAAAACCTGCGCAATTATGCTGGAGACAATTCAGGGAGAAGGCGGCATCAACATTGCGACAAAGGAATTTTTGAGGGGCATAAGAAAACTTTGCGATGAAAAAGGATTGCTGCTAATCCTCGATGAAGTACAATGCGGAATGGGAAGAACGGGCAAATACTTCGCTTACCAGCATTATGATATTGAACCCGATATTATGACACTGGCAAAGGCGCTGGGAGGCGGAGTTGCGATTGGGGCAATGACAGCGAAAAAAGAAATTGCCAAAAACCTTGTGCCGGGAAGCCACGCTTCCACCTTCGGAGGAAATCCCCTGGCATGCGCGGCTGGAGTCTCCGTGTTTGAAACCATCGAAAAAGAAAACCTGCTCGACAATGCAAGAAAAATGGGAGATTATGCCATGGAACAATTGCGCATCCTTAAGTCAAAATGCAGCGTGATAAAAGAAATACGCGGCATCGGCCTTATGATCGGAATTGAACTTGCCACAAACGGAGCGGAGATTATCAAAAAGTGCATTCAGGCAGGTCTGTTCCTTAACTGCACGCATGATACGGTTATCCGGTTTATGCCTCCTCTCAATGTAAAAAAGGAAAATATCGATGAGGGTCTGAATATTTTAAAAACAGTTCTGTCAAACTATTAATTTGTAAAAGTATTTATGAAAAACAAGGATTTAATTTCTATTGCCGACCTTTCACGCTCTGAAATAGAAGAAATCTTTCAGGTCACAAAAGACCTGAAAGAGCAGCACATGAAAGGCTTTGATGAAAAATGCCTGAGCGGGAAAATACTCGGATTAATCTTTGAGAAAAGTTCCATGCGCACGCGGGTTTCCCTGGAGGTGGCAATTGTGCAACTGGGCGGATATGCCATCTATCAATCCCAGACGGAAATTAATCTTGGCAAGAGAGAGGCGATTAAAGACGTTGCCAGAGTATTGTCACGGTATTTAAATGGAATAGCCATCCGTACATTCGGGCAGAACACGGTACAGGAACTTGCAAAGTATGCGACTATTCCCGTCATAAACGCCTTGTCGGATCTCTACCATCCATGCCAGGCGCTCACTGACGTATACACGATCCTGGAAAAATTCTCTACCCTGAACAATATAAAGATAGTCTTTATCGGGGACGGAAACAATGTTGCAAAATCTCTTGCACAAACCTGTATACTATTGGGCACAGATTTCCACATCGCTTCGCCAAAAGGATATGAACTGGACACAGATTTTATTTACGAACTCAAAAAACTGGCTAACGGGAAAAATCTGTTCCACGTACATCAGGATCCTAAAGATGCGGCAAAGAATGCAAACGTCATTTATACCGACACATGGACCAGCATGGGACAGGAAGCAGAAGCAGAAATCCGCAGACAGGCTTTTAGAAATTACCAGATCAATGCCGATCTTTTGAAAATCTGCGCGAAGGATGTAAAAGTAATGCATTGTCTGCCCGCCCATAGGGGAGAGGAAATCACCGATGAGGTAATTGATGGGGAGCGCTCGATTGTATATGACCAGGCCGAAAACAGACTCCATGTTGAGAAAGCAATTTTAAAACTTTTATTACTCAGATAAAATTATGAGAGTCGATAGCCGCAAGTATGATGAATTACGTCCATTAACCATTACGAGAAATTTTACCAAATATTCTCCCGGCTCTATTCTTATAGAATCGGGCAATACTAAGGTTATTTGCACTGCTTCGGTAGAAGAAAGCGTGCCTCCTCACATTAAAAATACCGGCACGGGATGGATTACCGCGGAATATTCGCTATTGCCGGGAGCTACACCTACAAGAACTGCAAGAGAATCCTCAAAAGGAAAAGTATCCGGAAGAACACATGAAATCCAGCGACTGATAGGCCGCTCTTTACGGGCAATTTGCGATCTTGCGCTGCTGAAAGAACGAACGATATGGATCGATTGCGACGTAATTCAGGCTGACGGAGGCACCCGCACTGCCGCAGTTACAGGAAGTTATGTGGCGCTGGCAGATTCGGTTCAATGGCTGATAGATAAAAATGTCATCAAGGAAACCCCCCTTCTCAACAGTGTCGCCGCCATAAGCGTAGGAATTGTAAATAATATTGCCTTGCTTGATCTTTGTTACGCCGAAGATGCTTCCGCCCAGGTTGACATGAACTTTGTAATGACCGGAGATGGGAAATATATTGAAATACAGGGCACCGGCGAGGAATATGCCTTTGACGGGGAACAATTGGCAAAGATGCTTACGTTAGCCCAAAAAGGGATCTCTGAAATAACGGAAATCCAAAAAAAGGCATTGACATGTTAATAATTGACGGGAAAAATTATTTTTGTTTTTACCATTGGAAATAATTAGTAATACAGAGAAATGCAGGAGGTTGAAATGAATTCATTTGTAAACGAAATTCACGCAAAGACAATTCTTATTGCCACACAAAACCAGAAGAAAAGGGAGGAAATACTCGCCATAGTGGGAAAAATTCCTGGCATTATTTTTCGCAATACCGAAGATTTTCCTTTTATCCCTGTCGTAGAAGAAGACGGCAAAACCTTCAGGGAAAATGCGATAAAAAAAGCGACTACCCTTGCAAAGGCATGCAATACATGGGCAATGGCTGACGATTCAGGGCTTGAAATACAAGCGCTAAAAGGGCGTCCCGGTGTTTTATCAAGCAGGTACTCGGGCACTGACGCCACAGACAAATCGAATATCCAGAAAGTACTCTCAGAGCTATATGGCGTCACCGATGAAAAACGAACTGCCAGATTTGTCTGCTCCATCGCGCTGGCAGATCCACACCAATTACTTTTTGTAGTCGAGGATTATTGTGAAGGGTTTATCACAAAAAAAGCAAGCGGTACCGGTGGTTTTGGATATGATCCTATTTTTTGCATCCCGTATTACAATCAGACACTTGCCGAGCTTTCTCAGTTTTCGGCATCGGTCAAGAACAAAATCAGCCACAGGGCAAAGGCATTGCAACAATTTAAGGAGCGCATCGTCCCCCTTTTGCGCAACAGGTAATTATTGTCAAACGAAATTTTTCGTAAGCCTCCTGAAAAGATTTACAATAAATCATAAGACTTTCGTCCGGTTTCATTTCTCCGTGAATCTTATTCAGAGACGGTACCGTGACAAGCTGCGTTGTGATATTTATAACTCTTTGCCAATATCTCAAAACTCATATTTGCCATTACCGCATTGTGTGGAATTAAAACATACTTCCAGGGTTTCCCTCCATTGGGAATGGTAAAATCAGTCGCATGCTTACAATACGTTAAGGCTGCCTGAGCTTTTTCCTGAACATCTGCCGATTCAATATCCATCTCTTTCTTCGTTTTTATCAGATAAATAGCATCTTTTGTTTCCACTACAAAATCAGGGTTGTATTGCCGCGAATTGTGCTTCCAGTATATGTGGAATTGATTAGATGCAGGTCTTAGCCACTTAAGAACGGTTCTGTCCTGCTCTAAAATAGCCGCAAAATCTTTTTCTGTCTTAGAATCAAATTTATACAGATTATGGCACGCTTTTCTAAAGCCACTAAATATTTTATTGGGAATGGAGTTGGTTGGGGTGATTGTCTCGGTAAAATGATGAATACTATCCTTCGTGTATTTTGAGAAATTGTGTTCCTCTATTCTTGTAAAAGGCTTCACCACGGGTTTTTCATAGCTTGGCGCTTCAAAGAAAAAATGTTGCATCATCTTGGAATAAATATAACTTCCAATCTCCTTTTTATGAAATTGCACGACGTTCATCAAGTTGTCGTCATCAAGATATGTCCTGAATTTCTCAATAGCCTTGCCAACTAATTTGAATAGCAAATCAGACTGATCATCATAGTCGATTTCCGGATAATTAATGAGTTCATTCACAATAATCTTCTCAGGGCTGTCAAAAACAAATTTTCCTTTACCAATAACAACATCAACACTGTTTTCCTGTTCACGAAGCTTTTTTACTAAAATTTCTTCCGATACCGGTTGATAATTGAGATTCCTGATATCCAGGTCAAAATCCTTAAAGCCCGACCTTACTTCATTGCTTTGTTGAATAGTAATTCTTGGAATTTCTATAATGTTCTGAACAAAATCATTTACCACTGCTTCATAAGCTGCCTCAACTTCCTTCACCATTTCAGCAGCAAATAAATTTTTCTGAGGGGTACTGTAAATTTTTTGTTTTATTCTTTCTACAGCTATTTGTTTGATTTCCGACTTGGTCAATTCATTGACATTAATTACTGCATTATTGAGTTCCGGAAGTGTTGAAAGAATTGTTTTTCTGAGTTCTAAATTAATCTGGGCTTTTTGCCTATGTTCAGGTTCAGCAATAAGCTCAATCTTTTTTTGCTCTTCATCGAATTTTTGTTCAATGTTTGAAATGGAGGTAATTACCTCTTTTTGCCCGGAAATTTCCTGTGGATCAATTTCAAAATAGTTCTTTATGCCCTTTGAAAGATATAAATAAGCAATAAATGCCCCCATTAACCGCGTCTTTCCAACACCCGTAGCCAAAGCAAAACAGAGAGAGGGGAAGTTTCTTTCAAAATCAGTGCATGTAGGGTAACAGGCTTTTATCATTTCGAGTTCTTGTTGTAGGAAAGAACCCACCCCTGAATCCCTTCCCGAAAAGGGGACTTCCTTTTATCCCCTCTTGGGAGGGGTCAGGGGTGGGTAATGTTGCATGTTCTTTAATCCAATTTTCGATAACCCACAAAACACCCTGCATATTCTTCTTTATGTCTGAATCATAAAACCTCAGAAACCTTATTCCGAGAGATTCCAATTTTGATTGTCTTATTCTATCTTCTTCACTCTTGTTTTCGTGACTGATACCGTCAATTTCGATTGCTAACATCAATTCATTACAGAAAAAATCTACGATATAATTATCAATTGGTTTTTGACGATCAAAATCATATCCCAGCAATTGCTTCCCTTTTAAATATCTCCACAAAAGTACCTCGGCTAAAGTACCGCTTTTTCTCAAACGCCGTGCAACTTCTTTTAACTTTGGGTTATATGGTACAATAACTTTTCGTTTCACTGGAATAATTTTCTTTGTTTATATGGACTTTTGGAGTTAGTATTTTTTATTGACTTTTTTCTTTTGTCTGATATACCCACCCCTGCGTCTCCTCCGGGATTACCCACCCCTGAATCCCCTCCCAAGAGGGGACTTTCGGTATTCCCCTCCTTGGAGGGATTCTTCAAATTCCCCTCCTGGGAGGTCCCTTTCTTTAAATTCCCCTCTTGGGAGGGGTCAGGGGTGGGTTCAGGCAAATTGACAATATTCAGACTATAGTCTTCCTTCCCAAATTCACACCTGCCAATGCCAAGCAACATCTTGGGAATCTTTTTTATGGTAATATTGGCGTAACGACCTTCGCAAGCCTCTTGAAAAGATTTGCAACAAATCAGAAGGCTTTCGTCCGGTTTCATTTCTTCGTGAATCTTATCCAGAGACTGTACCGTAACAAACTGCGTAGTGATAAAAATATAATCCTTTTCAGTGGAACGGCCCTGTTTCCAGTAAATATGCTCGTCCGGGCAGTATCTAAAGCCTTCATGTTTTGCCATAGCTGCGGCAAGCATATCGGCATTATAACGTTCGTCTATAATCCAGTTGCCATGTGTATCCTTTTTCAGCAGACTTGGGGCTAAGTAGTAATACTTGAACCCGCCGCCACCAACCCACCCCTGTTTCCCCTCCGAGGAGGGGACTTTTTTATTCCCCTCTTGGGAAGTAACTTGATTGTTCCCCTCTTGAGAGGGGTAAGGGGTGTGTCCGTATGACTTTTCCGGGTCTTCGATCAATATGCGCGGCTCCAGCTTCGGCTGGTTATCCTTGCCTATCCATGTGAGTTCGAGTTTTTGGTTATTGGGCATTGCTCTATTATTTACTCTTCCAATTGTTTTTTCAATTCTTCCTTGCTTGGCAGGTATAACTGGTATTTCTTGGCAAAAATTTGCTCATTATCCTTTGGTAAGGTTATTTCAACCAGCGCCTTGTTCTTGTCTTTACACAAAATGATGCCGATTGTTTTATTTTCATCCTCCGCCTTCACATAGCGGTCGTAATAGTTGACATACATTTGCATTTGTCCCAGGTCCTGATGCTTCAGCTTGCCAATCTTCAGATCTATCAGCACAAAACATTTCAGCAGGCGGTTATAGAAAACCAGATCAACATAATAATGATCTTCATCAAAAGAAAATCGGACTTGTCTGCCCGCAAAAAGAAACCCTTTGCCCAATTCAAGCATGAAGTGTTCTATCCTGGTAATGATTGCAGATTCCAGATCATTTTCAGAATAAGTAATTTCTTCCTTTAAGCCGAGGAATTCCAAAACATACGGTTCTTTGATTGCATCCTGTGGCATAGCAAGAACTTGTCCTTTTTCGCTAAGCTCCCTGACCTTTTTCTTGTCACGGCTGAGCGCAAGCCGTTCATAAAGTGACGAATTGAATTGACGCTCAAGTTCCCTGAGAGACCAATTCTGTTTCACTGCCTCAATCTCGTAGAATTTCCTTTCTGCTTCAGGAAGTCTCATCAAGAAGACATAGTGCGACCAGCTCAGTTGGAATGTTATAGGAGAAATCTGGGACACTGTCTCGGATTTTTGATCCGCAGAAGGTTTGGCAGGCACTGTTTGCACAATTTGAGAATCAGGCTGATCTGATTCCGCAGACATCGTCTGCGTTTTCTGAAACTCAGATTTCCGAGACGGTGTCTCGGATTTTGAGTAAACAATGTAGGATTTACGCATTAGTTCAAGGTTGTCAACCGAGTATCCACGACCGAATTCATCCGTAAGCTTCTGTGAAAGTAACTTTAATGTCTCTTTCGCATATACCGCCCTTTTTGCCCCTTTCTGTTCATGCTCCACAATCATCCTGCCTATTTCAAAATAGGTCATCACCATAGCAGTATTGATATTTCTGGCGACGACCTTTCGCGCTTCATGCAAGAGAGCCTTTATATTCTCAAATAACTTTTTGCGCGATTGCTTTTTAACCATCTTGTTCATAATCAAAATCCTATTGTGACATTTATCATTATACACGGCTCAAAGTTCGGCTGGTTATCCTTGCCTATTCATGTGAGTTCGAGTTTTTGGGGTTTCGACATTTGTTTAACTCAAATAAATCATACTTAAAAAGGAACTTCCGTATCATCTTCATTCACAGTTTCTTCTTCCCGAACACCATCGGTTGCATTAGTTCCTCCCAGAGAGGCTTGTTCAGATATTTGCTGCCATTCATCAGCAATCTTTTTCCAGTCAACACTCCGTTCTTCTGGCTCATTCTTGTCATTTTTCCCTATCCATACATTCCAGAAATCCGGGTCTTCCGAGTGTGGCCGTTCATGTTCAGCCAGATCGTTCATGCGAACAAGCACGGGCAATTCAGATGCCCAACCAAGCAATATGGCATATTGGGATGGCAACGAGGGTAATTCCCGGAGAAGTCCGCGCAGATTGTCTGGCACTAACCTGGTCACCTTTTCCTGGTCAAGGTCATTACTGATGCGATGGAGTAAAAAGGTGTTGCACTGTGACAACACAGTAGGTGACAATTCCGATGGACGCTGTGAGGATAGAACCAAGCCCAGTCCAAACTTGCGCCCTTCACGGGCAATTTTTTCAAAAACCTGACAACAGACTGATGCGGCATTCTGGTTTTCCGCTTCTTCTTTGTATCTTTTTATAAACGTATGGGCCTCTTCCATCACTAACACGGTCGGCAAGGATTTCCCTTCCAGCTTCCGATAGCGTTGCAAGGCTTCAAGAGTCATTCGCGCTATTACGGCAGTTATAATGTGGATAATCTCAGCCGGCACCAGCGAAAGATCAATTATCGTCACACAGCCATTTGCCGCTTTGTTGTCACCGATATACTGTTCAAGCCAAGTCACTAAATCGATTTCAATATCATCGCCAATGATCGACCTCATCTTTGTATCCGACAGCATTGTACGGATGCGCACAAGAAAAAAATCAATCCATTGGCGATTCCCGCTGTTTGTTGCAAGAAAATCTAAATCTGATATGAGGCTACTACTTGAAAATCTCTTAGGTATGTCTTCGTGCAAAGGAAGGGATGGTTCTGTACTGCCTCCAAAGAATTCAATAACATCTCTAACTTTGACTAAGAAATTGTCAATGTCGCTATATTCAAATGGCTTGTTATAATTGCGTTCATTTTTACACTTAGTCTCTTTCAGGTCATTTGTTATCTGAATTAATTTATTAAGTTGGTCTTGATCGTCTGGAATTTTATCAATAAAGTAAGTCAAAGACTTATAAAAAGCATTTAACAACTCAATAAATCCCCAGTATTTTCCTTCCTTGGCACTGGCAAAAGGTGATGAGTTTACACGCTCCTGTTTAAAGGAGGATAGTGATCCCTGAAGATAGATGACCAAATCTCTAACTACGCTGTTTTCTAAGGAAGCGTCAATAGAGTTTCTTCTGAGGCGCAAAGCTTTCTGAAGTAACGGTCGTTGTGCTTTCGCACTCGCCTGAGTAAAAGAACACCACTCCGCGCTATTCCAGAACCAAAGCGGAACTTCAAGGGGTTTGTCCTTATCACCTACCTGAAAAACTCTGGCCTTATGTTTGAATTTCCCGTTTGCAAATACTTTCGCATATTCCCCATTAGGGTCAAGGACAATAAAGCGGGCATTGGGATTATTGCCAGTCCTCTTGGCAGCATCGAGCGACCACTGAATCAACCCGGCAACTGAACATGATTTCCCGCTTCCGGTATTTCCAAGCACGGCTAGGTGCCGCCCGAAAAGACGATCAGGGTCAACGCAAACCTCCGCATTGGCCGCCAATGGACTGGTGCCGATTTTTACCCTACGCTTTTCGCCGGACTCTACGATACTTTTGAGCTGTTGATCTGTAGGAATGAGAACCGGTTCTCCGACACTGGGAAACGTCTGTATGCCCCGGTGAAATGTAAAGACGGAGCCTTGATCACCCTGCAACACCCCCAATGGATTTACCCGCATTTTTCGCAATGGAAAGGGCAAATCAACCAGACCAAAGTCCTGAAAACCCTTCCTCTTGGGAAAAGGAGAACGCTCTATTGCAATCCATTCCACCTGTCCCACAATATGGCCCGACTCCGTTGGAATAAGCACATAGCCATTAATGCGGGGGAAAGCTCGCGGTGTTCCAGCATTTGCTGCAACACCGTCAGGTGCTTCTAGATCCAAACCAACCTTTATTTCATCGGGTGAAACAAATTCCACCGACCCGATGCGCAAAGATGCAGCATGTTCAATCAGGCTTAGACTCATTTACCCCCTCCTTTGTAGTGTCGTTGTTCTTGTTGCCTCCGTCTGAACTTGCAATCCCCCTTGCTCTCATCAAATCAGCCAGACGGAAGGTTGTCCGGTCAATTGCCGGTTTGGGCAAGTAGTATTCGACCAATTTTCCCAGATCTCCAAAATGCTTTCCAATCAGCAGGGATATCTGTGCAGGACGGTGAACTTCGTTATAGAAAGATTTGACACGATCACCATCATCACCGTAAGCGATGATCACAAGATGAGTTGAGGGAATAGTGAGCATGTCTTTAATAATCCGGTTGATATGCTCGTCGCCAAGGCTGTAGCCATAAAGGACAAGAGTTGAATTTGGACGGCATACTGCGGCTGCGAAATCCCTGAAAAGTTCTACATAAGGGTATTCTGCGGTTTCTCTGTCTTTAGCCTCGTTTGGATAGATTAACAATGAGCGGGTATCGCCTTTTTCTTTGCCCCATGTCGGCAGAAAAGCGTCAATAGATTCAGCACCAAAAGGCAAGGCAATACGCCGGACATACCCATCTTGATAAATCCAGTCAAGTGAACCGTGAAGTTTGGTAAAATGAACAACACCTTCGAGATAGCGTGGCTCTCCCCGGATGCCGGGAGGATTATAATGCATATCCACTTCAAGGCGGGAAGAACGGAAGATTGGATAGAGTGAGCCTACAAACCGGTCAATCAATCTGATTCCTGCCAGTTCCGCACCAAATTCCATAATTCGATCATAATTTGTCGTGAAGATATTGAGTCGTTCCCGTGTTGCCGAGCGGCTGGCGAAACTGACCAGGAAACTCATTAAGCTGTCTGCTGCATCACTGTTACTTCCAGCACTGATAACATCATTTTCTGATTTTAACACCGTATTGATGAAGTTTATGAGTACATCGTTAAGTTCCTCAGCGAGTTTGGTTATATTCTTGCGCAAATTTACTGTATTGTCTTCATTCGCTGGAAGCGATTTCTCGCTACCTTCATTTTTTTGTGGTAAAGTATAAATTTTCAATCCTTGCAATAAGCTGTTTGCGACCCTTATCTGGTCCTCGATGTTAGGAGTCCCTCTCCCTGCTTTTTTTGCCAACTCTTTCGCAGAAGAATCAATCTGCTCCTGAAAAACAGAAAAACTCTTTTTAGACATACCATCACCAGACGAGTTGTTGGTCAGATTATGTACAGCATAGGAAATACCTGCCCCCGTGAGCAGGGACAAATGTTCACTCTGAAATAATGCGGTAAGCCAGGGTTCAATTTCTTTGCGTAATTCAACTGGGGTGAATTTCTTATCCGGAGTATCAGAAGTGTGAAAGCATTCTTTTCCGCCTTCCTCTGTCATCACGAACTGACGGAATTTTGGATCGTCACGGATTTTCAGGATATGCTTCTTTTGCCATGATTCGCTCATTTACACCCTCCATTTATTGATGGTCTCTTAAATAGTCGTCAATCCTGTGGAAACCGGAATCCAGAAGAATTCTTGTGTCAAACCTCTGGATTCCGGCTTTTGTCGGAATGACAAAAGCGTATTTACAAAATCTTTACGAAATTACCATGTCTTTAACTCTCAGTGGAACCTAATGCCTTCATTTCCAGCCCCTCAATCTCCCGCAACGTCTTCCCCGCTATCCCTTGCAAATCCCCATACATACCCACCGTTGCCTGCATGACACGATCAATCTGTTCCTCCCGTTTAGCCCCTTGCTTCGCCATGGCTTTCTTTTCTTTATCGCGGACTCGATGATAGGCGCCGCAAGCGATTCTGTCAGTTTGATCTCAGTCTGGCATTTCGGACAAGTAATCATTGGCTCTGTCATACGTCTCTCCTTGAGGGTCTCAGAAAATCGGCATACCAGGAAGCAACGCTATCCGTAACCGGTTCTCTTTTTCTATCCATGTGAGTTAGAGTTGTTGGTTTTCACCATATACCCTTACAATTCAGCCTTTTATTTTTCCTGCAGGATAATAATATTTTCTGTAAGTTATTGTTAATATTAAAATTATAACGATGGCGACTTCTTATTATCCAAGAGTCCGGATAATAAACCAATAAATTTTCTCTCTGCTGCTGAACCGGCTTTTCGATGATTTATTTGTTATCTTCCATTAACTATCTCCCAATGCCCGCCTTTATCGGGACCGGTACGTTTTATAACCCCTTTTTTTCTCAGTCTGGTTATATGGTATTTTACCCCGTCTTCGGTTATCCCTATAACCGCTGCCAGTTCTTTTTGAGTAATGTCAGGCTTGCTTGTAATGGCTTCTATGATTTTCTGGGTAGTTTTCTGGGTAGTTTTTTCTATTCCCTTCTGAAGTTTTTCTGTTTTAAGGGAATAACGTGGATCACGGTAGAAAGTGACCCTAAAGAATGCATCCATCTCAAACACAGGTTTTTTCAGTCCTGTGTCACGCATAAGCTCTCTCATACGCTCAATACCAGAACCCATGCGCTCAACTTTACCCATGCGATGGAACAGATCGGCAATAATCGGATTTCTTCTCACAGAGGACTTGCCGAAATCCCGCTTTGTAATTCCCTCAGGCAATCCGCCAGGGTTTTCTATCTCCACACGGTCATCAAAAATTCTTACATAAATACTTGTTCCGTTAATCGTATAATTCCTGTGGACTATAGCATTAACAACTGCTTCCCTTAAGGCGTCTAAAGGAATCTCATAAATGTCAAAACGGTCAAAACCCCGAATTTCACTGCGGACGTTCAAATGTTTCTTTAAAAAAGCAACGGCTTCATTAAACTGGATTAAGAGGTCGTCTTTCACATCATGCCGGTCATAAATATTCGTTTTATCCGTTCCCTTAAAAGCCGCAAAGACACTTTCCGCGTGAGGGATGAATTTTTCAACTTTGGAAGCAAACATTAAGGCTCCCGCATTGTTGATTTTGTCATTCCTGTAAATGCTCAGACTTGTGAGAAAGGAGGCAAGATTTGCCTTGCTGACCTTGTAAGATATATTTGCTTCACGCAAAAATGATTTAACTTTCATAAGCGAAATATCCTTAAGGCTTAAATTTCTGCAAGGGATGTCCTCAAAGGAAATATTATCGGTTTCACGAAAAAGAGACCGCACCTCCCGGTGAGTCATCTTCTGTGTCACTGCGTCAAGCCGTCTGTAATAACCGGAAGATGAACCATAAGGCTTTTCATCTCCCTCGGCAACCTCAACAACAACGATATTTCCCTCTTGATGGATTTTCTTAATGTGAATTGACGGATCACAGTTCCTGGCAATAGCATGTATTTCTGCTTTCATTTTATTGGTGAGATTCTCGCCAACAATCTTTCCTCTATCATCAACGCCGAGAAGCAATAAGCCTCCTTTTGAATTGGCAAAAGCGACAATATCACGGTCAATCTTTGGCGTGTACCTCTCCTTAAACTCAACCGTTAGCCCTTCGCCTTCTTTCATGAGCATGTTTATCTTGTCAGCACCTGTCATTAAGTATCTCTCCGTCTTCAACAGTTCAACCAACAAAAACAGTCTTTAACCCTTTATCATTGGTAAATTCTGCCTGCCTTTTATCAGCGGTAACAAATGTCAGGGCTATTCCTGTTGATTCCTGAAATAGCAGCGCCGAGGCTATGTGAACAGCATCAAGGGTTCGCACATCTGACTGCAATAGAATTTCCTCAGTCCTCCTTAATACATCGTCTGTAAGCCAGACTATTTCAAGATACGGCAAGTCTTTTTTCACGCGGTTTACCAACCTGTCAAAGGTCTTATCATCAATCTCTTTCCCTTGCCTTCGCCTTGAAAAAGCAAAAAAACACTCGCTCGTAAGAATAGCAGAAGCAAGGAGGCTGTTTTCTTTGACGAGTTTTCTTACCTTGTCCGAACCCTTTTCCTTCAGGAATATCTTCAGATAAGCGCTTGTATCAATATATATCCAGGGCGGGTTCATTTAAAACCTCTCTTCCCTTCCCTCTATGATGGTTTCTGATAAAGGCTTTCCTGCAATCGCAATAGTCCTGCCAAGCGGCAACCTCCCTTTAACAGCCCTTCGCAATATCCCCTGATCTTCCAAACTTTTGATCTTATCTTCCGGCGTCCCCTCTTTCATGAGCGGCTTGATAACGGCAACAGGGTTTCCCCTCTCCGTTACAACAACCTCCTGCCCTTTTCTGACCAGCTTCAGATATTTTGAAAAGTGCATATTTGCTTCCCGTAATCCAACGTGTACCATATCACTCCTCCTATTGTAGTTATGTCACTACATCCTATCTGTTTATACCTTTTGCTGTTTTTGGGCAATTTGATTTATAAGATTCTTAACATGGGAACCCATCACTGAATCCCCTGCCGGGAGGGGATTTATAGTGGGATGTAAACATCTTTAGCCCTTACAAAATGGTATGGACATATAACTAAGTGATTATTGCATTCGGATATTTTTTTTATTTGTGCAGTATCTTTGCTTCCAGCTTATTTTTTATAATCTTCCGTTGTTGTCTTCCCCGAAGAATCCCAGGCTTCACAAACCTTTTCCTTTGTGCCCAAAAACACCTTCTTTTCCTCCATTGGGGGAGTGTATTGATTCAGCGTAAATTGGACAAAGCCGGAACGATAAAAAACTGTTTTTTACCTTTGACCCTACACCATGCGTGAACATAGTTAGTAGTGGAAGTTTCAAAAAGATAAAGTGCTATCATTCCTTAAATCCCTGATAAAATTCTGATGAATTCGGCATAAAAGACATGTCTTAATCCACTCTACCTGCTACTCGCTGTAGATTGCCTGATATCCTTCCAATACCGATCAACGAATGACTGTATTTGATTAAGCACATCTTCCTGTTTCACAGGTTTAAAAAGATGTGCAAACCTTCCCTGTTCCTTCAGATATTCTTCGACCGGTTTAAACTTTCCCGGGATTACCGTATGCTTTATCTCTCCGTACACAGCCTCTTTCAATACCCAAATACCCGTGTCAACGGCAAGTTTCGCAAGCTTTACCGAATGTGACGGGTCGGTATTCCATCCTGCTGGACATGGAGAAAGACTGAGAAACAGTTTGGGGCCTTTATAGTGTTTTGCCTTTTCAAATTTGTTTATCAAATCCACGGGATGAGCGGGAGAAAGAGTGGCGAGATACGGAGGTTTATGACTTCTCCATATTTCAAAAAGATCCTTTTTGTAAAACAACTCTCCCAACGGATTCATTTCTCCCACCGGAGTAGTGCCCGTCCTTGATGCAAATGGCGTTGCACCCGAAGCCTGAAAACCGGTATTGCCGTATGCCTCATTATCCGAACATATATAATAAAAATCTACATTCCGGTAAAGAGCGCCGGAAGTGGATGCCAGTCCGATATCATACGCAACGCCATCCCCGGTCAATACGACCACCTTTAAATCTTCATCCGGGCTTAATTTTCCTTTTTTTATCAAGATATCAAGAGCATCCCTCACACCCTGTGCTCCTGCGGGAGCACAGGCCATTGCGGTATAAAGCCACGAACTCCTGAAAGGCGTGAAAGGATAGACGGACAAAAGCGTAAAACAACCCGCGGCATTAACAATAACAATATTTTCCCCCAGCGCCTTCAAACAATGCCTCAACGCCAAAAGTCCCCCACAACCGGCACATGCAGGTGTGCCGGGATAAATATTCTCATGCAATGGAATATCACGAATGGATTTAATGGCATTCGAACTCATACAAGTCAACCTCAGTATTCTATAGTCAAATAAATCAGATTTTAGAAATTTAGGATATTCAGCGTGTAACACACCCCCGTCAGCAATGCTATCACCCCTTAATAGAGGGGAAAGCGGGAAGTCCCCTCTATCTAGAGAGGATTTAGGGGTGTGTTAATTTCTCGAAAACCAGATGCTTTTGCCGGGTATCCGGTGGCTCGTTCTTCCCGGATTCCCGCTAAAAACATGCGGGAATGACCGCTTTAGAGCAATAGAATGTAATGTGCAAATGCTTAACCGGACGTCGCTGCCGTGTCTTATTGTTTTAAGTATTCCTGCCGGCAATGTTTTTTAAATTATCCATTCCGCACCATTCTTCTTTGGTATAAAGAAGGTATGGATTTGAAGTCTCACCGGTTTTATCCGCTCTCTGCATATTTTCAAAAATAAATTCAAACTCTTCCGGGCTGATACTTTTGCCTCCCAGCCCGCCAATAAAGGAAAGCAAAACAGGTCTTTCCTTTTCGTTATACATACTGCCGGCAATCTCAGAAAACAAAATGCCGCCTTTTCCCACACTGATATTTTGATCTAACACTGCTACTGCCTTTCTGCCTCTCAGCGCCTCCTGAATATCGGTTTCGGGAAACGGCCTTACCATTCTGATTCTCAGAAGGCCTATGCGGAAGCCTTTTGCCCTTGCCTTTTTTATCGCTGCTTTTCCCAGAGTTGAAAAGGAATTCGTCATGATCAATACATATTCGGCATTGTCCATCATGAATTCCTCAACGACGCCATAGAACCTTCCAAACAATTCTCCAAATTCCCTGGCTGTTTCTTTATAAACACTGAGACCATTCATACTCGCCAGATGCATTTGATATTTGAAATAGGTGTACACAGACCCACCCAGAACGGCAACTCCTTGTGACAACGGCTGGCTGGCTTTGAAAAATGCATGCCTGGATTCATATGCAGGCAAAAATTTTCTTACTTCATTCTTATCAGGTATTTCTACCGGTTCTCTTGTAAAGGAAAGGTAGAAACCATCCATATTGATAAGCACCGGCAAAAGAACCCGCTCGTCTTCGGCTAATTTATAGGCAATGAGCACCGAGTCTAGAATTTCCTGACACGTCTCGCAGTGAATCTGTAAAAAACCCGTATCACGCGCGGAGAGAATATCATTGTGATCCGGTTCAAGGGTTATTGGCGCAGAGAGTCCCCTTGATACATTTACCATAACAAGAGGCGCCCGCCACCCTGCGACGGTATAAAGCATTTCAAAGCCGTAGAGAAGACCCTGGCTCGATGTTGCGGTAAAAACCCTTACTCCCGTTACTGTTGCAGCGCCGGCGGCAGTAATCATTGAATGCTCTGATTCCAGGGTAACAAACCTGGCATCCATTTCTCCGTTATTTATCCAATGCACCAGCTTTTCAATTATCTCAGTTTGCGGAGTTATCGGATATGTCGGAATATAGTCAACGTCTGCCAGTCTCACGCCCCAGGCCGCTGCTGCATTGCCTGTAAGCATTTCCCTTTTATCTTCCCTATGCATGGATTTTTTGCAAAACGGAACGGAACCGGTTTAATTAATTAATTTAAATTGTGCTTTGGGAGCGCCGCATATAGCACATGAATCGGGAGCTTGTTTTTCAACGGTATTGCCACATACCTGGCACACATAATAATCAACAGCTTCGTTCTTCCCCAGATTGTCCAGCGCCTTTTTGTATAAATTTGCATGAATGCTTTCTACCTTGTTAGCAAACGTAAAACTTTGCTCTGCCTTTTTATTGCCCTCTTTTTTTGCATTTGCAATCATTTCCGGATACATTTTTGTAAATTCATGCGTTTCACCGTTTATCGCATCCTGAATATTCTCTTTCGTGCTGCAAATTCCTCCCAAAACACGGAAATGACTATGGGCATGTACGGTTTCCGCTTCCGCAGCGGCGCGAAAGAGCTTTGCAACCTGCTTATATCCTTCTTCTTCGGCTTTTTTTGCAAAAGCAAGATACTTTCTGTTTGCCTGAGATTCCCCCGCAAACGCATTTTTCAAATCATCCGTAGTCGCCATAATTACTCCTCCTTTAAAAATGATTATTGTATTTCAAGAGACACTGTCTCGCATGATGGTATATTAGCAAAATACCGTATATTTTTTCAACTTCCGAATAAATATACCTTACGGGTTCATAAGTTACGAAATGGAGAGTGAAGCGCCACTTCGTCAATACATGAAATCCTTCCGGCAAATGGGAAGTGAAACCGAAGAATAGAAAGAAAAATGCCTAAATTTCCATCATGTATTTCTTTTGCTCACCGTCTCAAACAAAAGCCCCTTTTTATGTAGTTGCTTGAATTTCAAAACCATAAGCAATGTTTTCAGGAGTATTTTATAATTCAGTTTTGTTTCCCCGTGAATTCTGTCTTCAAATTCTATCGGTATTTCTTTGATGGAAAATCCTTTCACGTGGGCTCTATAAAACACCTCTGATACGATTGAAGGGCCGGTTGAAATCATTGTGCCTAACTGAATGGCCTCCAATACCTTTCTTTTGAAACACCGGTACCCGGAAGAAACATCGTTTATTTTCAGTCCCAGTAGAATCCTGACGTAAACCCCTGCCAGGAATGTTACTATTCTGCGGACGATCCCCCTGTTCACATCCCTGCCGCCGCTCACAAACCTCGACCCGATCACCATGTCTGCATTTTGTAAGGCATTCAGCATGGCCGGAATATATTTCGGATGATGCGAAAAATCGGCGTCCATTTCCACAATATAATCCGCGCCGTGATCCAAGGCATATTGAAAACCGGCAATGCCTGCTGAACCCCTTCCCCTGTTGGTCGTTCTCAGAAGCAATTCAATCTCCGGATGTTTTGATGCGTATTTTTGCACTTCCTTGGCAGTTCCATCGGGCGAGTTATCATCAACCACCACAATATGCAAATCAGAAATCTTCAGATTTACTATTTCCTGAATTAATTTTCCGATGTTTTCTCTTTCGTTATAGGTAGGTATCATTACATATGTTTTCATAATTACGTCAACATCTCCATTGAAATAAGCGCCATAATCTTCGCAAAATCGATTAATTCCTGAATGCTTATCGACTCATTCGCGGCATGCGCTTCATCATGGTCGCCGGGTCCAAACCCTACCGAAATAATGCCTTTTTGTATAAGCTGCTTCGTTACGGTTGATCCTGATTGCCCCATCGGTTTCGGTTTGCGCCCTAAAATTGCTGCGGTATGTTTTGTAATTATTTCCACAAGCGGGTTATCGATAGGAACGTTCGTAGATGGCTGGTCAGAAGTGATTTTCAATTCAAACCTGGCGGAATGCTGTTCCTCAACCTCCTTCATAATGCACTGTATATCATTAATAATATCTATCGGTGAATCCCCCGGTAAATAGCGCAGGTCTATTTGCGCTTTGCAACTGGCAGGCACTATATTCGCCACCGTTCCTCCATGAATCGCCCCAAGATTCATGGTTGGAGGGGAATGCAATGGATGGGAGGTGTGCCTGAACTTATACTGTCTTATCCGGTTTAACAGCGTTATCATATTCCACACGGCATTCACACCTCTGTCCGGCGTGGAACCATGCGCCTGCTTTCCGAATGAAGTTATCTCAAGAAATAACGCCCCCTTCTCCGTCACGTCGATCATTTGCATATTATGCGCCACATCGGGAATGATAGCATAATCGGCGTGGATACCGCACTCATTGAGCAAATATTCCATGCCCAACGCGGAGCCTCTTTCCTCATCTGCAACGCCCGCCAGTATAAATTGGCCTCTTAGTCCGGATTCATTTTCCTTAAGATACTTTGCCACCGCGATCAAAGAAGCCATTTGGCCTTTATTATCAGAAGAACCCCTGCCGAATATCCTACCGTTTTCAACATATGCGCTAAACGGATCCCGCAGCCAGCCTTCGCCGGCGGGCACAACGTCCAAATGGCATGCAGCCAGCAATGACGGAGCATTCTGCGACCGTTTCTGCTTGCCGATATATCCGATAATATTTGTCCTTTTTTTCTCTTTTTCAAATATTTTGTAAGGAATCTTCAGCGACTTGAAATATTCCTCCACTACGGAAACCGCCAGAATTTCATTACCCGGAGGATTCTCGGTTTTTGTATTTATTAATTTGCACGCAAAATTGACTATCTCATTTGCTTCTTTCTGCATGTATTTTTCTATGTCTTTTACCATATCATTCATTACCGGATTCATTAAAAATGTTTTCTGGAAAGCAAAAACCCATTCAAAATAATTCCTTGCTAAAATGCGCCTGCAAAGTACAATAAGATAAAAATCGCTGCCCTTTTTTGTAAAAATCGGAGAATCTTGCCTCATGCGCAAAAGGAAATAGATCACAAATTATATGCAAAAAACACAATAAAATTCAATGTAATTGATAGGTTAAATTAAACAATGAAAAAAAACCAGCAAAAGAAATATCCAGCGCCATCGCCACAATTAAAAATCTTCATTATCTTCATTCTGTTTTTCATTGCTATCTATATGTTGCAGCGGTTTTCTGCTTCCACTTCAGTGCCTTCCCGGCATTCCATCAGTTACAGCCAATTCATTGAACAACTGGAAACAGGTAATATATCTTCCGTCACTATCAGAAAATTGCATATAACAGGCCAATTTTACAATGAAGCGCTCCTTCCGCTTAATAAAAATCAGGAACCAACGCCGGTCAGAGACTTCCAAACGCAACTGCCAAGTTTTCAGGGGGAGGGATTGATAGAAAAACTCAACCAAAAACATGTGGAAATTCGTGTGGAATCTACAGAAGAAGGATCATTTTTCTGGCAAATTTTTATCGGCATGCTTCCCTGGATAATCATTATCGGCGTCTGGATGCTTATAATGAGAGGCGCAAGACAGGTGGGTGGTGGCGCGGGAGGGCTTTTCACCTTCGGCCAGAGCAAGGCAACGCTTTTTGACGCAAAAAAACCGAAAATCACTTACAATGAAGTGGCAGGCATGGATAATGTGAAAAAAGAACTGACCGAAGTGATAGAATTCCTTAAAGATCCGGGCAAATTTGAAAAAATAGGGGCAAAGGTGCCAAAGGGAGTCCTGCTTATCGGCCCCCCCGGAACGGGAAAAACGCTCCTTGCGCGCGCGACTGCCGGAGAGGCAGGAGTGCCTTTTTACAGCATCAGCGCCTCGGAATTTATTGAAATGTTTGTGGGAGTCGGGGCTGCACGCGTCAGGGATATGTTCAAAAAAGCAAAAGACGCGCACCCGAGTATTATCTTTATTGATGAAATTGACGCTGTGGGGAGAACACGCGGAGCAGGGTTTGGCGGCGGGCACGATGAAAGGGAACAAACACTGAATCAGCTTTTATCGGAAATGGACGGCTTTGACCCCCATACGGAAGTCATAGTGATGGCCGCCACAAACAGGCCTGACGTGCTTGATCCCGCGCTTCTCAGACCCGGCAGATTTGACAGACAACTGGTAATCGATAGGCCGGGCTGGAAGGAACGTAAAAAAATCCTTGATGTTCATGTCAGAAACAAAAAACTTGATGATAAGGTTGATCTCGAAAAGATTGCAAGAGGCACCCCGGGAATGACAGGCGCAGACCTTGAGAATCTTGCAAACGAAGCCGCCCTTATCGCCGTGCGCAAAAAGAAGAAAACGATTAACATGGAAGATTTCGACGAAGCGCGAGACAAGATTCTTATGGGCACCGTCAGGGAAGAAACCATCAGCGAACTGGAAAAACGCATTACCGCTTATCATGAAGCGGGACACGCTCTCGTATCAATGAAACTGCCGGGAACAGACCCCATACACAAGGTAAGCATAGTTCCCAGAGGATTGGCTATGGGTGTGACACAAATGCTCCCGGCGGAAGACCGGCATTATTATCCGAAACAATACCTCATCAACAAACTCACCGTTGCCCTCGCAGGCAGGGGGGCGGAAAAGCTGATCTTTAATGATGTAAGCACCGGCGCCCAGAACGACCTCAAAGAGGCGACCGCGCTTGCCGAAAAGATGGTCGCGCAATGGGGCATGAGCGACAAAGTAGGCCCCATCAACCTTGGAAGGGCGGAGGAGCATCCGTTTTTAGGAAGAGAACTCTCACTGCCAAAACGTTACAGCGAGGATATGGCATGGCTCATGGATCAGGAAATACAAAAACTCATTTTGGAGGGAGAAGCAAAAGCGGAAAATATATTAAAAAATAACAAAGCCTCCCTTGAAAAACTTGCAGAAGCGCTGATCAGGGAAGAAACCCTTGAAAAAGAAGATGTGGAAAAAATACTTGAAAGTGCATAAGCACAATACTGCAACAGACGCAAGCCAATAGATTCTCGAAAAGTGTTTGAGGGGATTGTGTATGTATTGAGGACCGGTTGCCGGTAGGAAATTTTGGCAAGAAAATGTTTTGTAGTACAAGTCCTGTTCGTTCATATCTTCTCCAATGAAGGAACAACGCTATATAAAAATGGAGAAGAAAAAACTATCTGATATTACCGTTGATAAGCTTAAAAATATCATTCACAACGTTATATCTGAAGATTTGGAAGCAATGGAGAAACCATTGAAATAATGTCAGATAAGAAACGCATGAGACAAATCAAACAAGCAGATAAGGATTGGATAACAAAGAAAAAAGATGCATATACGTCATGGGATAAAGTGAAGCATGTATAAGATAATTCTTTATAAGAATGCCGTCAAATTTTATAACAATGCAGATATTTCCTTACATTGAAATTTACTATTATCGAAAGAGGAAGGGTGCGGCAGAATATTCTTTTTAAACTATCAGATGGGGAAGTATCCCTGTTTTTATTGGCTAAAGCAATTGAACTTTTTATTTCTAAAAAGCAAAGAACATAAAACAGTCGCTGTCCCTATTATCCAAATGAAGCCAAGCTTGCGTGCGAAATTCTCCTTAGCGACAAAGGCTATACGAATGTGAAAGTAGTGGCGACAAAAGATATACCCTACAGAGGATTCTAAATAACCTAAAATTGAAATTGATAACCATGTAATCCACTTGACCGCTAAAGGCCCCGTCAATTCTAGCAAGGCGGTTATTTTTGACCTGCCTGACAAGTTCGGCCGTTCTCTGGGCGGCAAGTGATCACAACGTTAGACATGAGTGATTTCGTATGAGCGATCCCGTGTTCGTCTGCCCACACTGCGGAAACAAGACTCCGCACAAATCCGTTTTTTCTCATAGCTATGTTGGTGACTGGTACGGGTCGGATGGCACGCTTGCGGAGGACCCGCCAACATCGCACTACTCCGGGTACTCCTGCGCGACGTGTGGTGATCTCAGCATTTATGAAAGCCATGACTACGATGCCGGCGAAGAACTTGTCTTTCCGTCGGATGTCCACTTAGACCCATCAATACCAGAGATCGTAGCGAGTAATTACCGTGAATCTAAGCGAGTACAAAAGGTCTCCCCCAACGCATTCGCAGTGCTAATTCGCCGCTCGCTGGAAGCACTATGCGATGACAGAGGCGTTGCCCAAGGAACCCTACACGCGCGCCTAAAGAGCCTTGCGGAGAAAGGCGAGATTCCACCGGTTCTTGTTGAAGTAACTGACGTTCTTAGAACGCTGGGGAATTCCGGAGCGCACAACACAGACCAAGATAAAGATAATAGGGACAGCGACCGTTTTTAGTCAATGGCATTTTGTAAAAACTATCAAGCAACCTCTAAAGTATAATACTTTAAAGTATTCACTTTTTTTAACGATCACGATAAAAAAAATTCTTATTATAGAGGAAGGAAGTCCTAATTGTTTAGCATTATCCTCCTAATTGTGGATAATAATCACAGCATTTAAAGTAGCATTCCCGATATGATATGCTTTCTATATTCTGAAAGCATTGATTTTTGCATGATTTAACTGTAATTTTTGTAAAAGATCAAGTTTTAATATATTCATTTTTAAAAAGAGAAGGTTTTTCTGTTTTCTCGCGTAAAGACACGGAGTTACGAAGGATGAAAAATAGTCCCTATTATTTACTTCAAGATTTCTATTGATAACTATTGTTTTGTATGAGGTGTTTCAATCTACATGCAATGTAGGTGGCAAAAAGGCGAGTATTATTTCCTTTCTTGGGAGTATTCCTTCTTTCGTTTTTTTGATCAAGTCCATTTTTCCCAAAATATTAATATCGCGAATAAGGGTTTTTTGTGTTTTGTTTGCATACTTCTCGGCTATCTGAGGTGTAATATGCTTGACCTTTGATACAGGTATTCCTGCATCATGTTTGGAAAGGTCTAATATTAAATCTCGGCGTCTATGATCAGAGGTCGTGTGTTTATCTTTAAATATAAAGTGAATAAAATTAATCCAGTGAACTTCTAATTGTTGTTTTCTTATTAAATTAATTTGTGATTTTAGGCCGTCAACAAAGCCTTGAAGGGCGTATTCAATAAAAGGTACAATATTACCTCCTGATTTGCTTGCATTGTCTAATTGTCTGTAATATTCCTGTCTCGTTTCATTATAATGATTGCTGAGGAGATGTGCAGATGCTGATGGCACACCGGAGGTTAGTAATATTTGAAATTCCAGTAAACGGGCGGTCCTTCCATTGCCGTCCATAAAAGGATGAATCCATGCAATATAAAGATGCGATAGTATTGATTTTAATATACCGAAAGCAATAGTTTGTCCTTGCGGCGGAACAAACTCTTCATTGAGCCATTGGCAAAGTTTTTTCAATAAAAATTCACAATCTTGTGGTTCAACCGCTCTGTAACGGGCGACATCAACCATACATTTTCTAATTTCTCCAGGCGAGACTTCTTTTTCATTGGGCAATCCTTTTAAAACAAGCCGATTAAAATTTTTAATTTTTTCAATACTAATATGTTTTAGCTCTTCATTTAAAACATGATTTTTTATAAGGTTGCATGATTCAATGATATTATCTATTTCTTTGCCAAGATATTCCTTTGAAGGAGGTAGTTCTAATTTCCCTTCAAGCCTTTTAAGCACTTCTTCTTCTGTTAATGTGTTTCCTTCGATTGCAGTTGTAGCCAAAGCACCTTTTGCCAAATAAACTTGATGCATATCTTCCGCTACTGCGGGCATTAAAGGAATACCTGCGATATGCGCGCATTTCGACTGTGCTTCTCCAAGGAGCATCCAAATATTATAAGGTATTTCCCTTAAATCTGCCTTAAAAGTTATCCATTTATGTGTCTTTTCATATGTCCTCATTTGTGTCCTATTTAAATATATGTATGTAATAAAGATATAATTATTATATATAATATTATGTCCATATAATTGTAATATTAGATACGTTTATTGTCTACTATTTTTATAGAATAATATATTGATATTAGTTAAATAGCCATATTCTATAGAATAGTGTCTTAACACTACGAAGCACACAGACGTTTTTCGATTTTCATAAACCGTTTTGAAATGGAGATGACTGCAAAAATCGTTATTAGAGTCTGATGTCTGAATCCATAAGTAAGCATAACGGCAGTATTTTGAACATCAACTTCTATGCTTTGATAATTGACAAAAAATCTTGCAAAATAGAAATAATATTTCTAAATTGCAAACGTGTTGTCGGTAAGGTGATTCATCTCAGCGAAACTATTCAAATATCTCAAACTGTTCCCTGTTGTGGTCATTGTAGGCCCGAGGCAATCAGGGAAGATCACCTTTGCAAAGATGGAATTGCCTGAATGGCGATACTTTGACATGGAGAGCCTTCTGATTGATTACGGCAGGGTATCGGCTGATATAGGGTTTTTCCTTGAGCAGTACGGCGAGTATTGCATAATAGGCGAGGCGCAGATTTTCCCTGAACTGTTTCCGGCTTCGGGACAAGCGATCACACCATCAATCGGTATGTTGAATTGATGGAAACATATTTTCTTGTCGATAGGCTTATGGGATAGTAGTTTATTCCGGCAGTGAGGATTATAAACTTGACCGGCAAATTGAGGTTAAATCAAGCAATCAATCAATCAATAAATAATCTACTTAAATGATGAATCGATAGGAGCGAAATGGGGGTCGCACTGGCTATTGGTGAGTAATATATTTACATGGTATGTATAATATGAAATTATCGCAAGACAGGAGAGAACAGAATTAGAAGGTGCATTTTATCATATCCCATCAAGAGGCATAAAAGAATTGGTTATCTGTTTCAGGGGAGATTGAGTTTTGGGAATATTAAGGAGTATCATGTTTCAGAATCCAGTCTACTAAGGCGGCACCCCCGATATCACGCCTTGCCTTCTCACTCTCAATCCATTTATGATCTAACATATTTTTAATCTTTGAAACGATTTCCGGGCGGCGTTGTTGTAAATCCTTAAACGCGTTCTCTGATAATTCCATTTCTACTCTCACCTCATTCGGGCAATGGAGCATCATGATGATAAACAACGCATCAAACCTTTCCCGTTCTACCAGCTTCATAACACGTGGGCCTATTTCACAAATCTCTATGATATAGGAAGGCGAGTACTTGTCTTTCGCCAGGTATAACCTATCTTCAATACGTCTGAAAATAATCATACTTTTTTCTGATTGTTAATCAGTCCAGAGATTATAGTCTTTACAATGACCGACACATTCGATTTCAATGCGATTGTCATAACGCAAATCGATTTCCATGGGTTTGATTGCATTTTCATTTCTGTCGTACATGATTTTTATTTTAGGCCGTAAAATAGTATCTTCATTTACCGACATTACATATCCGGTAAATCCTTTATAGATGCCGTTTTTGATCCTGATTTCCGAACCTGTCGGGTATTTGGGGGTAATGCTCAAAAAAACATCCACCAATTCTCTGTTGAAGTGTTTTCCGGCGCCTTTTTTTATAAGCTCATATACTAAATCAGGAGGGATTCCCGGGCGGAATGGACGATCTGAAATACAGGCGTCGTATACGTCCGCAATCGTGGCAATCTCCGCAACCATAATCAATTTGCCATGTTCTTCATAGGTTAATTTGTTGGTATTGATTTTGTTAGTGCCTTTGAGTCCGCGCGGATAGCCTTTTCCATCCTGCCTTTCATGATGTTGGTAAGGCACATGAGCGGAAATTAAGCCGATGTTGTCATTGTCCCGTAATAATTCATATCCGAAAACAGGGTGTTGTTTTATCAAGTCATATTCTTCCGCGGTTAATTTGTCGGGTTTATTGAGTATCTTCTCGCTTACAAAAATTTTTCCTATATCATGAAGAAACTCTCCAATGGCTAATTGTTTTATTTTTGAATCATCCAGGCATAGTTTTTTCGCGAGGACGAGGGAGATTACCGCAGAATCCACGGAATGTTCATAGGTGTAATTGTCAACGGATTTTATCGAATTTAATCCTGACAGGAGATCATGGCTCATGATTTCTTCAAGAAAGTGATAAATATGCTTTATCAACTGGTGAAAGGCATGGCTTGCCAGAAAGTTCTTCTTAATTTTTGAGTGTATGCATTTAATGATTCCTTCCCCTGTTTCCGCTTCTATAGTTACTAAGGAATTTCGGGTTGTCTCGTAAACTCTTAAAATATCCTTTGTTGCCATCATGCGGATTTTATCGGAAATCGGGTCTTCAATAACAATATCCTCTGTATTTTTATCCTCGATAAAGAGATTCAGGAATCCTCTTTTCTTCAGAATATCAATATAGCTCTGTGTTAATTTCACTCCCTTTTTTAGCAAAATTTCGTAGTTGTCCCCATATATTGTTCTGCCAACAATCATTCCGGGAGTAACCGTATCTATTCTTTTTTTTATCATGTAAAAGTGCTCTTATCTTGGTCAAGTGACCTGTTTTTTTCAATACTATTTATTAAACAACAAGATTAAAATTTTCTCAATATTATAAAAAAATCCTGAAAAGAATTATTCGTCAGATTGCATGTACCCTGTTTTTAACATCCCAATCTCATTTGGCGCCAGTTCCGCAGTATTGTCATTAATTTTATACGTTTCTTTGTAATGGTTGAGCATTGCGTTGGAATTTTTGTAGCCCAATCGCCTACCATAATTGACAATACACATGGTGCGCGCTTCGACAAAGGAAAATCCGTTGAATTGTAAAGCGGCAACAATACATTTTTTCATGTGATTGAGGTGGTAGGCCGTGGTGCGTGCAAAGAAACTATTGGTTCCTTTGAATAAATATTGGACGTCAATGGGATTGTCCGGATTGCCGGCGGGAGTGGTTAATGTCCTGAAACCCTTCGGGGTGAGGGGAGAAACCTGTCCTCCGGTCATTCCGTAAATTTCGTTTGCGTAACAGATGACAGTGATGTTTGTATTTCTCCGGATGGCATGCAAAAGATGATTGCCGCCGATACCCATCAGGTCGCCATCGCCACTTACCACCACTACATTCAGTTTTTCATTCGCATACTTGATGCCTTCCGCAACAGGAATTGCCCTGCCGTGAGTGGTATGTACGGAATCAAGATTAAAAAATCCCGCGCTTCTTCCTGAACAGCCAATTCCCGAAACAACTACGGTGCCTTGCAAGGGGTAGTTAAGTTCATAAAAGGCCTGGCATATTGTTTTCAGCACAATACCATTGCCGCAGCCGGGACACCATGGGGTTGGCAAAATATCCAGCTTCAGATAACGTTTAAATTGAACATCTTTTATAGCATTGTTTTCCATAGTAAAAGGTATTTTTTATGTAATAACTCCCGACAATGCATTCTTTATTTCTTCCAGGTTTATGCGTCCCCCGAGAACAGGGATTAATGTTACTTCGCGGTGCAGCATGCGCTCTATTTCGTGTGCATATTGGCCTGCGTTCATTTCCATAACGATGATGTTTTTATATTGGGCTGCGATGTGCCTGAGGTCGTCAAAAATAGGAAACATCAGTATTGGCCGGAACAATGAGACATCATTGTTGAAATGATATGCAACCCGGGAAAGCGCTCCGAAAGAAATAAGCAATGTATCGGTTTTCTTCCGGCATTTTCTATATTCGTAATAGTTATATTGTCCCGCGACATGCAATTGTTTTTCACGCAGTCGGGAGATGAGGTTTCTGTGATTGTCAGCATCAAAAGTTTTTGGCAGAGAACCATTATGTGATAACCCGGTGAAATGACGATTACCGCTTCCGAGCGGAAGCCGTTCGCGGTTTTTGATGGCAACGTTGCTGGCAGGAGTAATGGTTTCGCAGAGGTGGCTTATATAGCCATCACTCAGCAGAATAACAGGGCTTAATGACTCTTCCGCCGCATTGAACGCGCTTATCGTATGAATATAAAGTTCCGCAACGGAATTGGGATACAATACTATCGGAAAATAATCTCCATGGCTTCCGTGGATACATTGTATGATATCTCCCTGCGCGGGGAGAGTAGGCATGCCGGTGCTTGGCCCCACCCTTTGTACGTTAACAATCACCAGCGGCACTTCCATCATATGCGCAAGGCCGATGTTTTCCTGCATCAAAGAAAATCCCGGGCTGGAAGTGGCGGTCATTGCTTTAAGTCCGGCTAAAGATGCGCCAATAACAGCGCTTAATGAGGAAATTTCATCCTCCATCTGCAGCACTTTTATTGTTTTTCTATTGGCCAGATCGTGAATTATCTCTGATGCGGGAGTTATGGGGTAGCCAGAAAAGAATGACAGACCTGCAACCTCAGCTGCCAGTGCAATCGCCTGATTTCCCTGTAATAATTGTTTAGACATCCACTTCCTCTATTTCAATGGCTATATCGGGGCAGTAACGCTGGCAGGTTCTGCAGGCAATACATTTATTTAATTCCATTAACATCTGGTTTTTTATTTCCAGATTCTTGACCGGGCAAAAATTTACACAGATACCGCAGCGTTTGCAATATTTATGGTTTATATGAACTATTCCTTTTTGTTTTTTCCCGATATTTTTTCCCACCGGTTGATTTTACTGCTTCATAAAATATGAGACGCTTATTTATGGCGTATCAATTGCTTGATGTAGGAATTTCAAAGTCGAGATTCTTCCCCGCCCGCCTGTCCGTCTGGCACGGCAGGCGGGGAAGAATTTAATTTATTACAAGTATCGATTAAAAATATTCAGTTTAACAATAATATAGTATGAATTCTAGGGATATTTACGCATGGTTTTTGTTGAGAATAAATATCTTGGCAAGATTGAAAAGTAAGAAGATATCCTTTGTCAGGAAAGGCATCTTTGTTCTCTGGAAATTTAATGCTGAACCCTCTTTTTGATTTTTTGTGAGGATTAACTATTGTTTTCGATCAATTCTCTTAGAACGTTTAAATTTGTCACATCCATATGTTCTTCTTTCGGTGTTTCCAGTATTTTCGGTATGTGTTTCATAGTGTTCATAATTAGTTTGAAAGGCTCTATGCCAATAGCTCCCTTTCCGATATGTTCGTGACGGTCAAGTTTGCTGCCCAGAGCGCCCTTTGAGTCGTTCAAATGAATGGCAAAGAGGTTGTTCATTCCTATTATGGTATCAAATTCTTCCATCGTTGTTTCGAACCCAATCTTTGTTCTTATATCATAGCCCGCAGCAAAGGCATGGCATGTGTCAAAACAGATGCCTATCCGCTCGGAACCGATGTCATCAATAAATTGCCGGAGTTGGTGAAAATGAGAACCCACACTCGACCCCTGACCGGCGGTGTTTTCCAGCAAGATTTTGACGGAAGAATTTTTTGTTCTTTGGATGACCGATTTTAACATTCCGATTACATTTTTCATGCCGGTTTGTTTGCTGGCATTTTTTGCAGAACCAGGATGTATAATAACATGCGCAATTCCCAGTTCATCGCATCTTTGAATTTCTCCTACGAGAGAATTGTAGGTAAGCGTATGTATTTTCCTGTCATTGGTGGCGAGATTTACAAGGTAGGATGCGTGTGAAAAAATTGTTTTAATATTTGATTGTTGCAATCTTTCTCTAAAAATTCTTTTTTCTGCGGGATCAATGATTCTCTCTTTCCATTGGCGCTGGTTTTTCGTAAAGATTTGAAACGTGTCTATCCCTAAAGACGCGGCTTCACTGAATGCGTTATGCAAACTGCCTTTGATTGAACAATGTACCCCCAAAAGCATACGTTAAATAGAAATAGTAACGTTATCTATAATCATTACGCTCATTGCGTAAAACGGTGAAAAGTATTTTAACTTATACATGAGCCGGGAAGATGTTTTTTTGAGGAGTAGACATTATTTGAAGATTATGTCATAACTATTTTGGACATTATGGGAAATGATTTTTCGTGATGTGGCTGTTTTGTTTTTTGTCATTTTGTCATAAACGCCTGCTATAATCAGGGAAGTTATAAAAAAAATGAATCCACACACAATAACCCGTGTATCTTTTGAAGTTATGCGGAGAATATTATAATTTTGGCCTATGTAACTACCTGTTAGCAGACTAATTACCGGAAAGACAAAAACAAGCATTATGCTTCTGTAAGGAGAATTGATTGTTTTTTGTGTTACTACGAATTGCCCTTCTTCTAAGCCGGGAACCGTTTCAACTTCCAGATATTGAGAACTACTTTTTACCTCACCGCATCCGCTGCAGCTTTTGCAGTTTTCTGTCGTTTGGCTGAGTAATTCGATGGTTGTTTTGTTGCCGTTAATATTTTTTATAATACCCGTTTCTTTTATTTGCGTTTCTTTAAACATAGATTATCTCTGAGGATTTATTGCGATGACGATGGTGTTTGTGGTGAGTTGCCTACTTTTTCCCGCATAAGTTTTCCAACCTTGAACACAACGACATTTTTTGCCGGTACAAAAGCAACTTCTCCGGTTCTTGGGTTTCTTGCCTTGCGTGCCGCACGCTGACGAATTTCGAAAACGCCAAAATCGCGCAATTCAATGCGATTGCCCTGTGAAAGCTCTCCGATAATCTCATCCAAAAACATTTGAATTGTTTTTTTCACCACCATATGTGTGTTGTCTGTCTTTCTGGCAATCTTTTCGCACAGATCCCTTTTTGTCGTTGTTTGCTGCATCGCATATCTCCTTAATTATAACGGTAAGTATAGTACTGGCAACATATAGAATCATTTAACCGAACGAATGAATTAAAATAAAAAAGTTATTCCTTTCACAGGTTTCGGGGATTATAAAAAGGCTGTAGCCTAATCTTAACTAACTTCTAGGCATGACACTTACGATTAGTTCGAACATATTATCAATTCAAAAGATCAATGTCAATAAGAATTTACGACTATTATATAACCAAACGCGGGTCTGAAAAATCAGATTCTAACCTCTTGTTTTTATATAAAAATACTTGACAATAAAACGGAGAATGCGATAGTATACTGTTTTTAATACTGCTGTTTTAACAGGAGCCATAGAGCATGAAAGTAAGAATTAGAAAAAGTTCGATAAAACGGAAGAAAATGTGTGGTTTTAGAAAGAGAATGCGGACAAAAGGCGGACGTGCTATTTTAAACAGGAGACGCCGCATTGGAAGAAGACCGCTATTGGATGTTTGAAAAAAACGGGAAATGAGAAAGAGACCCTAAATATTGCAAATAAAATATTTAGGGTCTCTTTTTGTTGAGAAACTAATCGAGAATAATTGCTTCTACCGGACATTCTTCTGCAGCTTGCCTACAGGAATCTTCTACATCCGCAGGAACTTCAATGTCTTTTGCCTCAGCTAAATCACCACTCATATAAAATATTTCAGGACACGTTTGGGCACAAAGCTCACATCCGGTACAAGCATCTGCGTCTACTTTCGCGTGCATAAAAAACCTCCTTGGAATACAAAATAATGTGATTAAAAGTATTAAAAACGTTCTCAATAAAGAATATCAAGTTTTCCCCCTTACACCTCCTTCCTAACGATTCTCTTTTTTGCCGGAAGATTTGTTGCTGTAATGCTTTTTGAAAAAAATATTCCTTTGTCAAAGTTGAAAAAAGCTAAAAATTCTCTTTATAAGGGAAATAGTAATAGTAATAATTATCATGTTATTAGATAAAATACAACAATCTTTTTTAAACTTTTTTACCTTTGTGTTTGTAATCGAAGTTGTCCGCATGCGGCATTTACCTTACTTCCTTTTTTCTGCCGGACAGTAGCAACAATTCCGTGATTGTTCAGTATTGTACAAAACATTTCTGCTTTTTTTTGTGATGGCGGGGCCAAGCTATATTCTTTTATTGGGTTGAGAGGGAGGATATTCACATTGCATTGAACCCCTTTTAACATTTGTGCAAGCGAATGGGCATCCTGAATTGAATCATTAATGCCATTGATAATAGTATATTCAAAACTGATATCCCTGTGTGTGGCATTAAAATATTCCTGTGCGGCGTCTATGATATTTTTAAGCCCTGTTTTTTTGTTTGACGGGACTATTTTGTCTCTTACCGTATCGTTTGGTGCATGAAGAGAAATGGCAAGATTTACCTTGAGACCCTCTTTTGACAATCGTCGGATTCCCGGTATGATACCAACGGTTGAAATGGTGATATTTCTGGCTCCTATCCCTAATCCCCAATCGGCATTTATAATCCTGACGGCCTTAATCACATTTTCATAGTTGGCAAGCGGTTCCCCAATGCCCATAAAAACAATATTCGTAATATGTTCGCTTGAGGGAAGATGGTTTTTGATATGGAGAACTTGTTCTATTATTTCCCCGGTGTTAAGGTTCCTCTTCAAACCTAATATGCCGCTTGCGCAAAATTTACAATCCATAGCACAACCGACCTGCGTTGAAACACATACAGTCTTCCTTTTGCCGTCTCTTAACAGCACACATTCAATGAAATTGTTGTCTGGCAACTGAATGAGGAATTTTTCCGTTCCATCGTGTGAAGTGTTTATTGTAAATATTTTAGACTGAAAAACCTGGTATGTTGCAGCAAGCCGTTCACGAAAAGACGTGGGAATATCAGACATCTGAGAAAACTGTGTTGCACCTTTGTCATAAATCCAGGAAAGCATTTGTTTTCCCCTGTAAGAATGCTCTCCCGATGAAGTGCAAAGTTCCATTGCTTCAGATAAGTGCATTTCAGTAATCGAAATACATTGTAATTTGTCCATCGTTGTTTTATTCAAAAATTTTTACGGTAAGGGGAAAAATATTGCTAAGATTTCTTCAATATTGATTTAATGAGATTCTTGAAATCTTCTGATTTTATCAAGAGGGAAGTTCCTGCAAAGGCTGCACATGAAGCCATCATGGGACTCAAGAGTCGTATCCCTTTAAAATAAAGAGTGTTGTTTCCCTCTGAAACGGGAAGTAATTTTAGAGTAATAAAGCATGCAAGCGCCATCGCAAACGAGGCAATTATTGTTTTTATGAGAGAAATAAAAACGTCTTTTTGAATTTTGATAAGAAGTTTTTTTTGTAATAAGAGGGTTAAAATAATTATTTGTATAATGGCGCTAATGGCAGTAGAAAGGGCAAGACCGCCTTCTTGTAGCACCCATATAAGTGAGAAACTCAAAGCCAAATTTAAACAAACACATAATGCGCCTATTTTAACGGGAGTAATAGTGTCTTTAAGCGAATAAAATGCCCGAATCAGCACATGGAGACCACAATATGCCCAGATACCGGAGGCGTAAAACAAGATTACGCGGGAGGTTCTCAAAGCCGATTCGGCGTCAAATTGATTTCTTTTATAAAGGAGGTCTATAATGGGGTTCCGAAGCATAATAATACCAATAGACGCAGGGATGCCGATAAAGAGAATGAATTTTAAAGCTTTATTGAAAGTAAGAGAAAAGCTTTCCCAGTCTCCGCGTGCCGCATGAGTGGAAAAGAGAGGAAAAACCGCGGTAGCCATAGCAACGCCAAAGACTCCTAACGGAAACTGGATGAGCCTGTCGCTGTAATACAGAACGGATGCGGCGCCGGCTTTCAGTGGGAAATGGACGTTTATTCCTGCAAAAGTAAAATGATCGTGACCTTCTTTTGTCGAGGCAAGCCCGACGGCTATGATACTGTCAATTAATACATTGAACTGTACTATTGCCAATCCAAAAATAATAGGAGCCATTCGTGTAAAGAGTGATTTCAGACTGGGATGTGAAAGTTGAAGCGATGGCCGGTAATAAAAACCTTTCTGTTTGAGAAATGGCAGGTGTACATACATCTGGATCATACCTGAAAAAAAGATGGCGATTGCCACGGTATAAACCATTTTTTCAAGAGGGTTTCCCGTATAAAAGGAGAAAATTGCCCCGGATATCCAGCAAATATTAAGAATCATGGGAGCGAATGCGGGGATGAAAAAGTGGCGCACTGTGTTTAATATAGCTCCCATAAATGCTACAAGGCAAATAAAAAATACGTAAGGGAACATGATGATAAGTAGTTTTAAAATAAGCTGCCATTTTTCATGAACATGGAATAGTTTCGGAATCGCGAAAAAAGTCCCTTCGCCAATTAAAACAATTCCCCCTAAGATGATGATGAGGAACGTTGCGACAACATTTACGAATTTCCATGCTTCCGTGTTACCATATTTTTCCATATGTTCGGTAAATTCCGGTATAAAAGCCGCGCTGATGGCTCCCTCTCCGAATAACCGTCGAAAGAGATTGGGAATTTTAAATGCGACAGTGAAGGCATCCCATATTACGCCTGTCCCGAAAAGACCGGCGCACACAATATCCCGCGCCAACCCAAGTATGCGGCTTAAAAAAGTACAGATGCTGATAGTTTTTACGGAAGAAATTAAATTTTTTGTGTCAGACATGGAGAATTGATAGTGGTATTTTTGATGTACGATGTATTTGTTTTTTATTTACGACATCATGATTCTAATACTATTTTCCTCGTTTGCAATGTGATTTGGATTTCTTGTTGTGAGTGTCTTCATATTTTAAAAATAGTTAAAACAAACGCGTTCGTAAATAAGTGAAAATTTTGCAATAATTTGCTTGAATTTTACTGTTTATGTGATACATTGTCTCATGTTAAAAGGCAAACCAACTGTGAAGTTGGGACGCAAAGCCATGGGTCTTCCGTATGCATGAAGAGTGCCAGGTTGCCAGTAATAAACGTGTTTAATATTACTATTCAGGTGTAAGCTTTATTACTGATTTGGTTACCGTTAAACGACCCAAGGCGGCATTTTTGCTTGCTTTGGGTTTTTTTTTGGATAATTGTCAACAGGCGTGAAAATTTAAATGCCAGAGATAATAAAAAGGATGCGATGGTAATAATTATGATAGAGTAACGTTAATATAATGAGCCCCTTTATACCTCCTGATTAAGGTTTTCCTCCCCTTCACCCCCCTTAATAAGAGGTATAAGGGGCGTTTATTAAATACGGATTATTCCAAAAGTATTTTATTGTGATGATTCTTTTTTGTCTTTATCACTTTTTGAATCATAATCCTTCGCACACCGAAAGCCAATACTTTTATTCCTGTCTTCCGGCTTTCCGAATATCCTCACCGCGCATCTCATTTTATAAGCATAGGGAGCAAACAGGGAAGCGCCCTTAATTATTTTTGACCCTGTGCTATAGTCAGGTCCCTTTGGATTCATACTTGGGCTTTTTTGGTAGTATTCCGGGTGATACCAATCATTACACCATTCCGAAACACTGCCAATAACATCATAACAACCGTAAACGCTTTTTCCTGTTTCAACACTGCCAATTACGAGAGACCCGCTTGGCCCAACATTCGCAAGTTTTGCGTCCCAAACATTGCCCCATGGATATCTTCGCCCGTCTGTTCCTCTGGCAGCTTTCTCCCACTCTGCTTCCGTTGGAAGACGTTTCCCTGCCCAGGCGGCATATGCGTATGCGTCATACCAGTCAACACGGGATACGGGATAGTCAGGGTAATCATAATATGGGTAGTCCCAGTTTGTATGTAAAGTGCCTGGAGCATGGTTTTTATCTTTTGGTTCATCCGGATGGCATTTGCTGTGGTCTCCGGTTTCTTTTATATACTGCAGAAATTCCCAGTATAAGGCGTTTGTAACTTCATATTTATCAATATAGTACGAGTCTAAATATACTTCGTGTTGCGGTGATTCTTCAGGAATAAATTCATCCTCTTTTGATCCCATAACAAACTTGCCGGCAGAAATTAAGATCATTTCGCTCCATTTTTCACGATTTTTCTCTAGCGCAGCTTTCATCTTCCTGCATCTTTTTTCTAAAGTACGTTCTTTTCTCTTTTCTTTTTCATCAGGCGAAAGTCCTTTTTCCAGTTTATATATATAGGTGACAACGTCTTCGTATATTTTTAGATAATTTCCCTGGGATTTTTGTTCTTCGGGGAGCGCTTCTAACAATTCTGCGCATGTGTCCAAGTGAAACAAAGCTAGTTGCGGATTGGCTAATTTCCAATAAATACCGGCCATGTTGAAATGCGTGCTAACATTTTCAGGATGCAACAGCACTGCCTTTTTATATTCATGGAGAGCTGCGGTATAGTTTTCTTCTTTTTTTAAACGGTTTCCTTCTTCAATGTGGGTTTGTATTTTTTTTGCAATTTCGGCGGGAGTAAGATTCGCAATGCTTTTATTGATGTCTTTCTGATCTTCAAGTGGCTGAACGATCAGAGGGGTTCCGTCCTTTTTGCAGAATTTTTCGCCGGGTTTTGCCTTTTCTTTACATGTTGGGCATATCAGATCCTCTGCGGTATATTCGATAAGCTGTTTGCCGTCAATGCTGCAAAAACCGACGTCTCCGGGATATATTCTGCCGCAATCCGGACACAGCTTGTTTTTTGTCGCATTTTCTTCCGCTAATAGTGTGTTTTCAATATTGTTTTCAACCGTATCCTGAGATAAAAGAATATTACAAAAAGATACGTTAATGATGATCAATAGTGTTGCAAGATAAGAAAATTTCAAAGAAATAAACCTCCTTATGAGATGAAAAAAAGAAAAAGTTATTAGATAAAAATGAAGGGTTATTTTTCCAGAGGTGCATTTGATCGCTGTTTGTTTCAGCAGATCAAAATTATTTTAAATAGGCGTTTTTTCCCTGGCTGACCGGTTTAATTTCCGACTATTTCAGCCTCATCTTCTCCCTGTTTTTTCCGCTGCCAGTTGGACCACTTTCCCCATTCGATGTATTTTTTCCCGTCAGATAACCAGTACTGGGTGCCTTCCCTTTCTCTCGAACAGGTCAAACCTTCTGCTTTTCGTACTTGAGTTTGTTTGATAACTTTAAAAAAATAACAATCTACCTGGTGGAAATTTATTTCGGAACTGTTTTTAACCTCTTTCAATTCAAGATCATTAAAGGATAACTTGTTTTCCGTAAATTTTTTTTCATCCACGGGAATTTCATATGTGATAATGTCAGTGACTTTGATGGAAACGGCGGTTGGTTTTTCATCAATCCATGGTATTGGAACGGTGCCGCCATACGGGGCAAAGGACTGATGAAAGCTAGGGGCTTTATCTCCCGGTTGCCTGGTTGTATCGATAATACCCCCACCGGAGTGTTGTGCCTGCGTGTCTTTTTCCGTTATAAAAACAAACGATAATAACCCTATCAGGCATATTGTATGTAAGCTGAATAATTTATTATATTTAACCTTCATGATAAAATTCCTTCTGATGATAAAAGCCACAATTAAAATTAATAATTTGAAAATTCTACATGAGTATGAAGGACTTGTCAATTGTTTTGGAAACGAACTGAACAACTATACGTTGTCATAAACAAACATACAGGGGAAAAAGTTCGCGGAGAACGGGTATTTTTCAGCAATAAATTTTGACAGCGAATTCTGGTTTTGTATGATTCTTTATTCTTGACATAAATTTTTTATGATATTAAGATGAATGCAGTTAATAAATTTTTGTTAATACGGTGTTTACAATTGAATTGCGAGTCAAATTTTTAATGGGAAAAGGCCAAAATATTCTTATTGTTGATGATGATGATTTGATAGGTACATCGCTTAAGAATATGCTCGAAGAGTGCGGATATCATGTCTACGTGGCGAACCATGGAGATAATACCACCACATTATTGAATAAATGTGAAATTAATTTGGTTTTGTTTGATTTTCGTTTGTACAATGAACCTGAATTTTTGTCGGTAAAAAGGATAAAAGACGCCTTGTCAAATGCAATTATTATCGTCATGGCGGACCAGTCAAATGTGGGGAAGGTAATCAAAAAACTATGCATGGATACGGTTGACTACATCCTGAAACCTTTCGATACTGATTATTTGAAAAAAACGATCGAGAAAGCGCTTTACAAGCAACAATTGGAATTGAATCTTAAAAAGGCGCTATTCGATAAAGAAATTATAAATAACATAAACAAATCAATTGCTACCAGCATTGATATTCGTGAAAGCTTTTCTGTGGTATGTGGTGAATTAAAAAGGATTATTCCGTTTGTTCGGGCATGCTTAATTATTTCAAATGAACAGGGTCAATGGTTTCAGGTGTTTGCATTGGCAAAAAAGTATGATTTTAGCGAAATTAATGCGGGAGAATCTTTTCCCATGGAGGGCAGCCTTTTAGAAAGAATCATTCAAACGGGCGAGCCAATAATAGTTAATGACACGAGAACAGGATATTTTTGGACTGACAAGGTATTATCGAACGAAGGAATACTTTCACGGCTGGGTTTCCCTCTGATACACAAGGGGAAAGTGCTTGGCGCAATCACATTTGGCGCTAAGGACGTAAACAGTTTCGACGAGCAGTGCTATTTCTACCTTTGGCAGATAGCTCCTCAACTCGCAATAGTGCTTGAGAACTCTATATTATTCAGTCGGATTAAGACTTCGGAAGAACGATACAAGATGTTGTTCAACTATGCGGCAGATTCCATGATGATGATAGATTTGAATGGAAAGATACTTACGGTGAACAGGCGCGAGGAAGAAATTATCGGATATCAAATGGAAGAACTTATCGGCAAGTATGTCTTTGATTTTCTGACGAATTCTTCAAAAAGAACGGTTATTTCGCTTTTATCAATGGCGATCAATAAGAAGGTTCCAACCACTGAAATTGAGGTAATCAAGAAAGATAAACAAATATTGGTGATGGAACTTGATATTATTGTTGTCAGAGAGAGGAATGATATTATTTATATATTGGCGCATTTCAGGGATATATCCGAAAGGAAAAACCTTGAACTGGAATTGAAGAGGGAAAAGGAGAAACTTGATAATATTGTAAGTGAGATTGGAGCGGATCTTCTCGTTATTGGAAGGGACAAAAAAATTCACTGGGCAAACAAACGGCTCATCAATAATCATCCTCTCGGCAAAAACATTATAAATCATACGTGTTTTGATACGTTTTGCAATCTTCAGGATGATCCGGTTGACTGCCCTTCCTTTAAAGTATTTAAAACCGCAAAGATTAACCAGGCAGAGCGTGTGGTTTATAATAATAGCAATAATAAAAAGAAATTTTGTAATGTAATCAGTTCTCCTATTTTTGACAAAGAGGGAAAGGTTGTTCAGGTTCTGGAATTGATCCAGGATGTCACGGAAAAAAAACGGGAGGAAGAAAGGCAAAAAAATTTACAGCAACAACTTATACACTCGGACAGATTAATCTCCATCGGAAGGCTTGCGGCAGGCGTTGCCCACGAGATCAATACTCCTCTGGCAATTATTTCTGGTATGACGCAAGGATTTCTTGAGAGGAAGAAATCGTTTAACAATGAAACAATAAAAGAATTTAAAACGATACAAAAGGTAACAAAACGGATAGAAAAAATTGTTAATTCCTTATTGGAATTATCGCATTTTGAAGGGAATGAACAGCCAAGGTCTGTCAATATCAATAAAATTATAAAGGAAACTGTTACGCTTGTAATAGAGACTTTTACGAAAAAAAACAAGAAGGTTGTTTTGAAATTATCCTCCGGATTGCCAAAAATCAGAGGTTTTGCGGAGCAATTGCAGCAGGTAATAATGAATCTGTTGATTAATGCCGATGACGCTACAAAACCCGGCGATACTGTCTCTATTACAACAAGTATGAAAAACAAAAATACAATTAATATCGCTTTTGAAGATACCGGCATAGGTATTCCGGAAAACCAGATATCAAGAATTTTTGATCCGTTTTTTACAAATAAAGAAGTAGGGAAAGGAACCGGATTGGGATTATCCATTACGTATGGTATTATAAAAAGACATAATGGCGCTATTTCTGTAACGAGTGAAGTGGGGAAGGGCACGAAATTCGACATTAATTTACCCATAAACTTTGAAAAGGTAATATATTATGGATAAAGGTGTAAAAGTATTGGTTGTGGATGATGATGTTGATTATAATTCATATTTAACCAAATTTTTAGGAGAAGAGGGTTATATCGCAAAAGGCATTACAAAGCCTTTGGAAACCATCGGTACTTTGGAGCAAGAGAGATTTCACATCGTCATTTTAGATTTAAAAATGCCGCAGATAAGCGGCACAGAGTTGCTTAAAGAAATAAAATCAAAGTTTCATAATATTTGTGTCATTATATTAACCGGCTATCCCTCCTTTAAAACTGCGGTTGAAACGATGAAGCTTGACGCATTCGATTACTTAAAAAAACCATTTGATTTAAATGATCTGAGAAAAGCATTGTATAACGCGCAAAAGACCTATTGTCTTATCAGAAATTCAAAAGATAAACTGAAAAGTGATGTGGGGAAAAAACTTAAATTTTTGAGGAAAAGCAAGAAGATTACCCAAAAACAATTAGCAAACCGGACGGGTTTATCTCCAAGTCTATTGTCACAGATTGAAAATGGACAAATCGCCGCTTCTCTTGCTACATTGGATAAACTATCGGCATCTCTGAATATTAAATTATCGTATTTTCTGGAAGAAGATACTGCGGAAGTCATTACAAATAATTACTGATATTATAACATCGATTTTGTTGGAGCTTGGAATACATGGATAAACTTTTTCATATCGTTTCGAATTTAGGATCGCCAAAAATTATGGTTATCGGGGATTTGATGCTTGATAAATATGTTTGGGGAGAAGTCCGGCGTATTTCACAGGAAGCTCCTATCCCAATAATTAATGTTTCTACAGAAGATGTGCGACCTGGCGGTGCAGGAAGTGTTATCGCAAATTTAAAACTATTGGGAGCGGAGGTTTTTGCATGCGGGGTTATCGGAGATGATTTGCACGGCAATGTTCTTTTGCAGATTTTAAAAAAAATGAATTTTGATGTTGCTGGAATCGTTGTTGATAAAAGCCGCCCAACAACAATGAAGATGCGATTAATGGGACATTTGCAAACCGCGGGAAAGGGCATTCAACAACTATTGCGTGTCGATTATGAAAAAAACCATCACATTTCCAAAGAAGTAGAACAACAATTAAATATTTACCTGAACGAAAAGATAAAAGAATGTGATATTGTCCTTGTGTCTGATATGAACAAAGGTCTGCTTTCCGATTCGCTGTTAAAGACTATTATTAATCTTTGCCGGGAACATAAAAAGGCAATAATCGTAGACCCAAAACTTGTAAGCGATTATTCATGTTACAAGGGGGTTACTGCTATTACTCCAAACAGATATGAAACGGAATGCGCCACGGGAATTAAAATTACCGACAACAATAGTTTGCATCGGGCTGCAAGCAAATTTGTCTCTGATCTGGCATTGGAACATTGCATTATTACCATAGATAAAGAAGGTATGTTTCTTTATCATAAAAACGGGGAAGGAAAGGTATTTCCTACCACTCCCAGAGCCGTGCATGATGTGACCGGTGCGGGTGATATGGTGCTTAGCATGTTTGGTATGGTAGTGGGGAAGGGGTATAGTTTTGAGGAAGCCACATTGCTGGCAAATATTGCGGCGGGAATTGAGGTCGGGAAAATCGGTGTTGTGCCGGTAAGCAAAGAGGAAATACTTAATGAACTTGCGTTCCAGAATAATCAAAAGTCCGGGAAGGTTAAAACTTTGGAAATGCTTGAAAATATTTTAAAAGAACACAGAAGAAAGAACGATACAATTGTTTTTACAAACGGATGTTTTGATATTTTACATGTTGGACACATAGAGTATCTTAAGTTCGCAAGAAAACAGGGTGATTTGTTAGTGGTCGGACTAAATGCCGACAGTTCTATAAGAAAACTGAAAGGACCGAACCGCCCGATTGTTTCTGAAGATGAACGCGCAAGAATGCTTGCCGCATTAGAAGATGTAACGTACGTTGTGCTATTTGATGAATTAACGCCAATGAATATTATTCAGTCTCTAAGGCCTGACGTATTGGTGAAAGGTGAAGACTGGAAAGATGCAGGAGTGGTGGGGCAGGAGTTTGTGGAATCATACGGCGGCAAAGTGGTCTTGGCTCCTTTGGTAGCGGGAATTTCAACCACCAATATTGTTTCCAGAATTATTAAAAAGCATACCCAGAGCGAATCGTTGCAGGACGCCGTTAATTAATAAATACATAAGAAAAAAGAGAATTGTTTTTTTTATTTACAGAAACCTTTCAAAGGCAGCCGTTAACGAGAGATTGTGAAAATTATTTATGAATGAAATTGAACAACAATTACAAGACAATATAAACACCATTAAAAAATTATTGTCAACACACGTTGAGATTGTCAGAAATGTGGCTGATGTGATCGTAAAGGCATTTAAAAACAATAAATATATGTATTTGATGGGAAACGGAGGGAGCGCCGCGGATGCACAACATATAGCGGGAGAGATGATTGGCAGGTTCAAAATGAACAGGCGTCCTCTTCCGGCAGTTGCCTTGACAACGGATAGTTCCGTAATGACAGCGATTGCAAATGATTATGGTTATGAGCTGAGTTTTTCCCGCCAGGTTGAAGCATTGGTAAAGGAGGGAGACATTGTTATGGCTTTTACAACTAGCGGAAATTCAAAAAATATATTGAACGCAGTGAAAATTGCGAGAGGCCTAAAGGCGACAACTATTGGTTTTACCGGGATTGACGGCGGTCTCTTAAAAAACGAAGTAGATTTTTGTATTAAAATACCATCCACAAACACCCCAAGAATACAGGAAGGTCATATTACCATCGGACATATTTTATGTTCTATTGTCGAGAAAGAACTTTTTGGGCCTGTTTCTGAATGAAAAAGAAAAAGGCAGTATTTCTCGACAGGGATGGAACAATTGTTGTCCACATACCTTATTTAAGTTCTCCCGGGCAGTTGAAATTATTGCCCCATGCCGTCGAAGGCATCCGCCTTTTCAAGGATCATGGTTATCTGATTATTGTTGTGACAAATCAGTCAGGTGTTGCAAGGGGATATTTTAACGAAGAATCCTTGGTGGAAATCCACGACAAACTGCAAAAAATATTAATAAAGGAAAAGGCGGAGGTGGATGATATTTATTATTGCCCGCATCATGCTGATGGCGTTGTCGGGCAATACAAGATTCATTGCGATTGCAGAAAACCGCGTCCTAAGATGTTATTTGATGCCGCAAAACAACATAACATTGATTTGTCACAATCCATAATGATTGGCGATTCGGAGGGAGATATTCTTGCAGGGAAAGAAGCCGGTTGTAGATCCATACTTGTTATAGATGGAAATCAGGAAAGAGGTGATGGTTTGCACTTTGGCGCAGACTATGTGGTAAAAGATCTTTTAGAGGCTGCTCAACTCTTTGTTGGGAACAAGAAATAGAGAGTGATTTTTTTTGAAGCCGAATTCAAAAAAAGAAAAGTATACAAAACGTAAAAAACGATGATTGATTGTTAATGAAAACAAGGAGAGCGTGGTTTTTGGTTTTATGGATCGAATATTTGAACCGGAACTTATGGTTGGCGAGGATCAGGCACATGCATATGCGCATGCGGATTTTAGTGAACCACATAATAATTTTATAAAAATGTTTCAGGGTCAGTATTGCAATCGGGAAATAGAAGGTTATGTTCTTGACATTGGTTGCGGTCCGGGGGACATCATGTTTCGGTTCGCACGCGCACACCATAAATGTAGTATTCATGGCATTGATGGTTCAGAGGCGATGATTCGGTATGGGCTGAAGTTTCTTGAAGAAGCGGGTGATATCCGGCATCGCGTTGCATTTATTCAAGGGGTATTGCCGGAAAAGATTCTTCCCAGGGAAAAATATGATGTTATCATCAGCAACAGTTTTCTCCATCATCTTCACAATCCACAGGTACTGTGGGATGTTGTCAGGAAATATGCTATGCCTGCTGCACCAGTATTCATCATGGATTTAAGAAGGCCGAAAAGTATTGACGAAGCGTGTCAACTGACAAAAACCTACGTGGCAAATGAGCCGGAAGTGTTAAGGAAAGACTTTTATCACTCATTGCTTGCTGCTTTTGAAGTAGAGGAAATAATTGAACAATTGGAAATAACAGGGTTACGCCATTTATCCGTGAATATCGCAAGTGACCGGCATGTTATTGTATCAGGATTTATGAAGTAAAATTCTTTTATGGCTTGACAAGGTAGAAAAATTTTCTTATTGTAGCCACAAAATGTTGTATGTTTTTTATTTCTTTGCACTAGCGGTAATAGCCTGAGAAAGGAGAAACATGTCAGATACCCTATCCACGACAGAACTTCTCAATGATTGCCGTTTGTTGTTTGGCTCTAACATTGTAAATATCACCAGTTTTTTGCAAAACATGTTGCCTTCCGAACTCAAGACGGTATATAGGAAAAAGGCATTTGAAACGCACCCGGACAGGGCTAAGATAGTGGGAAAGCTGGAATCCGATATGATGAAGCGCTTTAAGGAGGTGGTCTTGGCATATGAAAGGTTGAATCTTTTCATAAAAAGCCAAAGCATGAAAGGGCTTATTATTGGTGATACTGCAACGAAACAAAAGGAGTATACACAAAATACCGTCCGGAACACGGCGGCACATTATAAAAGACAAAATACAACGACGGAACATTTTTACGAAGGGAAAATTCCAAAGAGAAAACTGCTGCTTGGCCAATATTTGTATTATTCCGGCACTATTTCATGGAGGACTTTGTTGTCTGCTATTTTTTGGCAGAGAAAGCAAAGACCGCTTATCGGACAACTTGCGCGGGAATGGAATATACTAACCACTGAAGATATACGAGAAATTCTGACAACAAGAAACCATAGGGAAAAGTTTGCTGAATATGCGTGCCGGAAAGGTTTTATAACACATTTTCAATATTTAGCTCTTATGGGAAAGCAGCGTATGCTACAACGTCCATTTGGAGAATTTTTTTTAAAACAAAACATTTTAAGTGCCAACGAACTGGAGGAATTAATAAAAAAACAAAAGGAATGGAATATGGAGGTCGTAAGAATGATTCGTCCTTTTGAATATATTATCCAGTGATTCAAACGGCGTAATATCTAAAGTAACATATGAAGGAATTCATTTGTAATATACCAAAGGCGGAACTTCACGTTCATATCGAGGGGACATTAGAACCTGAGCTTATGTTTGCCATTGCAGAGAGAAATAAAATAAGACTTCCTTATAAATCTGAAGAAGATGTTCGCAAGGCATATAAATTTAGAGACCTTCAGTCCTTTTTGGAGATATATTATAAAGGTACTCACGTACTATTGAAGGAACGTGATTTTTATGAAATAACCTGGAATTATCTGAAAAAAGCATCCTCGCAAAATATACGGCATACAGAGATGTTTTTTGATCCGCAAGCACATACTTCGAGGGGTATGCAGTTTGAGGTAATATTCATGGGAATTCTGGATGCTATGAAGGAAGGGGCGGAGAAACTGGGTATTTCTTCAAAATTAATCATGTGTTTTCAGCGTTGTATGAGTGTGGAATCTGCAATGGAAACGCTGTTGTTATCTTTGCCTTATAAAGAGTGGATTATTGGTGTTGGCCTGGATTCTTCCGAAATCGGATATCCTCCGAGAAAATTTGTTTCCGTCTTTGAAAGGGCAAGGAAGGAAGGATTCCTCACCGTTGCGCATGCAGGAGAAGAAGGCCCTCCTGACTATATTTGGCAGGCCTTAAACGAGTTGAAAGTCGTGCGCATCGATCATGGAATTGCCTGTGTAAAAGATATACTATTGGTAAATAAGATGAAAACGGAGAAGATTCCCTTGACGATTTGTCCTCTGTCTAATGTAAAATTACATATATTTGATTCTCTGGCGGATCACAATTTGAAACAGATGCTTGACATGGGATTGACAGTTACCATTAATTCTGATGATCCGGCTTATTTCGGAGGATACCTAAATGAAAATTTTCTGGCAATTCAGGAATTTCTGCATTTAGATCATAACGATATTTATCAACTGATTAAGAATTCCTTCCAGGCAACTTTTCTGACGAGAAATGAAAAGGCGATATTGCTGAAAGAGCTAGACGGTTTTATGTTAAAACGCTCACATCCAATACCTGAAAAGGCTTTCTCATAATGATGGTGTTGTGACTGGTTTAAAACGGGAGCATTCCCAATTTTTTGTAAATCAAAATAAAGCCGACCATAAAGGATCGGCGCTACCATGCAATATGTGTCGTAGCGCGGGTGGTTTATCCCCCGCATAATACCTCCACATTTTACAAAAAATTGGGAATGCTCCCTTTAAAACTGAATGGCGCTTGTTTAATTGTTTTTCAGTTCTAATTGTTGATCACGTACTTCTTCTTGCAAAGCGGGCACGGTCGTCGTAAATAATTCTTTTATCTCATCCTGATTGTAAACAACGGCAGGATCTTTTCCGGTTCTCCATTTTGTGATCATAGAGTATGTCATATAATCGCTATATGCCTTACTATGATCTCCCTTCATGGAATAAATTTGCGCCCTATTGTAATAGGCATCTTCATAAAGCGGATCAATCTTTTTCGCAATCTTATCGTACCATTCCATGGCTTTATCAAGGCGATCCATTCTGTGGTATATTGTGCCGATGTTGTATGCGGCATTCGCATGTTTCGGGTTTCTTCTCAATACTTCCCTGTTTTCGTCTAATGCCTCGTCATACCTTTGCTGTAATGCATAAACAATTGCCCTTTGATAGCGGGCTTCTATATTTTCAGGATCTATTTCCATGGCCTTATTATAATGGGCAATAGCTTCTTCAAATTTTTTTTCCCGCAGGCTGATCAATCCGAAAACGACATATGCATTTGAATATTTTGGATTCACTTCAAGAGTCTTGTTGAGTGTTTTTATTGTTTCATCTATCTTCCCTTGCTTATGTAAAGCAATTGCGAGATTATAATACCCGTTATCATAATTCGGGTCAATTTTAATGGCATCATTAAAGGTTTTTTCCGCATCATCATATAATCCCATATCCAAATAACCAACGCCAAGATTAAATATTATATATGGATTATTTGGATCGAGTTCCAATGCCTCGTTATATTTATTTATTGCATCAATATCCTGTTCAAGTTTGTGAAGAAAAACCCCAAGTTCAACGTGGGTTAACGGATTTTCCGGTTCATTTTCGATTGCAATAACACGCTTCGTATATTCATCCGGCGGAGCGCCTATTTTACTGAATGTTTCTGCCAGCTTTTTATGAGCGTCCAGGAAACCTGGTTTTATATCAACAGCCTTCCTGAAATCCGCAGCCGCTTCTTCCAGTTTATCCAGTTTAAAATAAATATTACCTCTTCCATAATAGGCTACTTCAGAATTGCCATCTGCTTCAATTGCTTTTGTATATTCGTGAAGCGCTTCTTCTAGTTTATTTTCTCTTGCGAAAGAGTTTGCTAACTCAAGGTGAGTTTCCCTTTTATTGCATGCCAGAGAAACACAAATCATGGAAAGTAATGATAACAATAAAAAAAGCTTTAACTTCATCGCTAAAATCTCCAATGAAAATAAAAATTAAAACATTTGAGGCGCTAATTAAGTATATCCAAGTATAGGTAAAATTTCTGGTATTTCAATTCATTTATCATAAAAAAAGGAAGCTGTGCATTTCTGCACAGCTTCCTTATAGCTTTTGTAACCTTATACAGGTTTACAAATTAGTGATGACCATGCGATTCAGAACTCTTCATGCCGAGTTCCTTGAGTTTTCTCTCAATGTACTCAACTTCTTCAGCAGGTGCATGGTGTGTGTCTAACCAGCCTGGATCAGGACAAAGATCGAATATCGTCTTGCCAGGATGATTCTTTACGATGTATGGACCAGTCAACTCATCAAGCCATTCGCCTGTCTTCCAGAATGCTTCCGGCTGCCAGGTAATGCCAGTCTTCTTTTCCAATGCTGCAAGTCTTCTTGCCTGAGAAGCATTCTGCTTTACGTTTACTAACCAACGATCCATACCGAACGATCCGTCTGAATAAGTAGCATCGTTCCATGAACCATGTGCCATACCTTTGTAGATGTATGTCTGGAAGTAACCAACGCTTTCAAAACATAACCTTTCCACATCGGTACAGTTTGACATCCTGAACTCACCGGATTCGCCAGTCTTGCCACCGTAAGCTTCACCATCATGGTAAGCGCCGATCTTCAAACTCCAGAGGTGCTGACCTGACCAGTCAGGACTAAGATCCTTTGGCATCGGGTCTAACACACCATCAAGGAGAAGATCTTCCGCTACCTTGAAGGTTTCACGGTATTTCAAACTGGCATCCTTCACAGATTCATCCAACGCCTGTAATTGCTCGCGGGCGAATCTTGGTGAATGACAGTCATCGCAAACAGATGTCCAGCGATCTCTCTTTTCGGTCCAGATCGGTGCGCCACGATCAGCCATTGACATACCCATACTGGTATAAACTGTTGAGAACCTCTGAACGTTGTGGTGCCCGCCCCTCATGTGACAGTACTGACAGGTCGGACCAACATAGTCAGCATCAGAAAGCTTCTTTGAGAAGTCAAACTGCTCTGGGTTCCATTTGTTTACCTGATACACTACACCATGAAGACCGATATCATAAGCTTCCCAGTCCCTGTGATCTTTACCCCAGTGACAGGTCTTGCATTGTTCAGCGCGTCTTGCAACCTTCGGATCAAACTGATGCCTCTGGTGGCAGGTGCTGCACCTTTCTTCTGAGCTGGTGTGGCAGAAAGTACAACCTGCTGTGTCTCCAGGTGGTCTTTCAATTGACCATGCACACTCAACCTGTGCAAAACTGGAACAAGATGCGTGAGAACCGATACCACCCTGTCCCTGTTCGTTGTACTGTGTCTCATGACATTCTGCCGTTCCGCAAGCCTTTGAAGAAGGCATGGTTAACTTCTGGTGGTTGTTGCCATGGCAGGTATCGCAACCGGTTGGCGCCGGCTCAGCTTTTGAGTGAGCGCTCTTGTTATAATCCCTTACAATACCAGGGGTCATAACTGAGTGACAAGCAATACACTGTTCCAACTTAAATGTACCCTTAATCGGGTTTGAAGGCCTTACCTCATCCCTGTTGTAGGTGAAATCAGGAATGTAGTAACGATACGCAGGTAATGTCTTCCAGAATTTGCTGTATTTTCCCGGATATGGAGACCTCTGTGCATCTTTTGGGTAACCCATATATTTTGCTTTTAAACCAGAGAAAAACACTTTACCGTTGTTATCCGGTTCCCCAGGCATACCATACACTTCATGTGGTACCCAGTGAGTGATAATTTCTACCGCCTTGGCTTCTTTCACCATCAGACTTGAAACTGCACCCATTGCCCCACAACCAATCAACGCTGATGCTAATGTAAGTTTTAAAAATTTACGCATGATACTTTAAACTTTCCTCCTTTCTCGCTTTTCTCGCATGCCACAATCATTGTTTCGATTGCGCTACAATAAATGTACTCCTCCACCTTGAATCCTTCAAACCACCCCCTTTCCCAAATCCTAAATCCAAACGGTTAAGCACTACTTCTAAAGAATATACCTTAAAATAAAAAAACTTTCCCACAGATTTTTTTGGCAAAGTATTATACTTTATCTACACTTCAAGTCAACACAAAAAGCGAATAATTTTTATCCCTTAAACCTAATGACGAGTTGCAGATGTTCCTATTTTAAAAATTGTGTTTTTCCGTTTTTTAGTTGAAAAACAAAGTCAAATTTCCGGTAATGATATGAAAAATTTTAAACATTTTGACAAATTTTCATGTTTCAGCAGTAACCTGACGATGTTTTTGGTTTTTTCAACAAGAACACACATGGCAACATTTGTGCCATTTTGTTTTTTAACATTTTGTAATATGGTAATCCATTGGTAAATAATAGGATAGAGAAATTTTTGCGATTGACATCGGATAAGAAAGAGACGAAAAACGGTCATAGTTTAATGCCAAAATGCGGTGCGATAGTAGTAACTAATCATATGATAATACGTTAAGTCATGGCTGCCATTGGTCATTTGATGGCAAAGGTTAGTCATGGTTTTGGTATATTTTCAAAATTTTACTTTTGGCGCTTCTTTCTCTGCCTCAGATATCTCAAAATAACTTGCCTCTGTTACACCAACTTTTGCAGCAAAGAATCTTCCGAAAAAACTTTTTATATAGGTATTAAGCCCCTTTACCGAATCGTTATAGCGTTTACGTTCAACGGAAATCCGGTTTTCTGAGCCTTCCAGCGTATCCTGTAGTTTCAGGAATGATTCATTTGCTTTGAGGTCAGGATATGCTTCTCTGAATGCCAGTAAACGGGAGAGAAAACTTTCGATTTGTGTTGCCGCTTTTGCCTTATCCGCAATTGTTCCCGCGCTAAAATATCCTCTTCTCGCTTCTGCTAGTTTTTCAAATATCTCCTTTTCGTGCGACGCATACCCTTTTACGGTTTCCACAAGGTTAGGGATAAGATCATACCTTCTCTTGAGTTGTGTATCTACTTGTGACCATGAATTTTTTACGTTTTCATTTAGTGCTACTACTTTATTATACCCTTTAACGTACCATGTAATGATGATGATACCGATAACAACCACAATAGCAATAATTGGTAATAATTTTTTCATAACCGCCTTCCTAATGATGGAACCTTAATTTCGTACTGTTTTGTTTTACCATCTTCCTGATGCGCCGCCTCCGCCAAATGAGCCGCCCATTCCTCCTCCAAACCCTCCGAATCCTCCAAAACCGCCTGAACCTCCTGAGCCAAACCCCCTTGGCCCTCCATAGCCTCCCCAATGATAAGGGAAAACCATCATCCTTCGCCGAAATATGCCGCCAAGTAAAAATGGCAATATAAAAAACATGAAAAGTAATGATGAAAATGGACTTTTGTGCCTTTCTGCGGTCCGACGTAATTTTGATATGTCAGGCATGCCGGTGATTTTGATGCCATTTTCTTCTGCAATTTTATCTATCATAACAACGACGGCCTGAAAAATTCCTTCGCCAAATTGTCCCTTTCTGAAGTTAGGCACAAAAAATGTTCTCCCGAGGGTGCCGCAATAGCTGTCGGGCAATATACCCTCAAGCCCGTATCCTATTTCAAATCTATATGCCCGGTCATTTTTTGCTACGACAATGAGGGCTCCGTTGTCTTTTCCTTTTTGACCCAATTTCCATTTCGTAGCAAGTTCAATAGAGTACATTTCAATTGGTACATTATTGGTGGTATCTATGGTAAGAACAATCATTTGCGCCCCCGTCTTTTGTTCCAGTTCCTGCAAGTATCCGCTGAGCTTGTTTTCTGTAGAGGCATCGATGATATTTGCTTTGTCTTCCACGTATCGTTGAGGCACGGACAAATCTTGTCCATGCGTAACGACAGAAAACAGAAAAATAAAGAAGATAAAACTAATATTTTTTATAGAGGAAAAGTGTTTTTTATGCATTTTTAACTTTAAATTCGTCAATTTTCCCCGCGAGGGCATCGATTTCACAGTATAACTCTTCGAAAATTTCCTTAAGTTCGTCTGCGGAAGGATTCAAATCTTTTGCTTTTATTGCGAGCAATCTTGTAAACGGGTCTATTTTAATATTGCAGCAATCCCGTATTGCAGAGAGAACATTATTTTTTTCTTTAGGGGGTTTTTGATCATACAAGAACAAGACGCCTCGAAAGATAGGGAAATAGCAGGAAATGGTTCCCTTGAACAAATCTTTCAAGATTGTTTTGTTTCCCATGGCTCTTATATACCCCTGACAAATTTGCAGAAGACGGCTTTTCAATTCGCGTTCGCACTGAAGCCTGACAGATGTTTTTTCAATCGCCAAATCTTTCAGGACATCCTCTCCGTATGCAAGCTGATTATTAAGTTTCATATCGAAAAATTCCAGAGGGAATTCCGCGAGAGACCGGTTTATGTAGTTTTTTGTCATTATCAGTGGGGCATGTAGTTTCTTTTTGCCGTATCTTTTCCCCAATGAAGCAATAAAATCGAAAAAAGAAACTTTGATATCTTTAACAATGATTAAAGTATTGATATCGGAATGTTTTACATCGAAATCTTTTGTTATGACGCTGCCGATGATGTAAAGAGAAATAATATTTTCACTGTTATATGACAGAATATCAAGAAGGAATGATTCCACATTTTTCTTTGTTTCTGCGGGTAAATCGGAAAGATTAAGCGTTTCCATTGTCGCGTTCCTCCATAGATAACCAAGGCGGTTTACAGAGTTTCTAACTTTCTCGTTCTTCCAGTTTTTTGCGTAAAGCGATATTTTCCTTTTTGGTTGCTTCCAGATCAAATTGTAAATATTTTATGTTTAATCGTAATGTATCGAGGGTATCTTGTAAAACCCTGAATGATTTAAGGAGTTCCTCGCATTTTTCTCCCATTTCGCCATTTATAGTGAAACCTTTTGATTCGGTGAGTTCTTTGATTTCTTCCAATAGTTTTAACAGTTTGTCCTGGAAAGTTTGATCATCCATAAGGAAAGCCTCCGTGAGGGTTTGTTTCTTGAGACCAGCGGCGCAAAGCGATATAACGTACGATTTAGGTTGGCTAAAGCAGCAGGGCAATTAACCTAAAGAACAAAATAACATCGGGAATAATAAGAGACATAGTATTAAATGTCAAGGTTTAAAATGGTTAAGAACAGAGAAAGGCAATATTGTAAATAAAATTTAAATTTGACAACGTCGCTTTTTGCCAATATAATTTTACAAAATAAGAAAAAATAGCGTTATTTCATAACATTTGCCGCAATTTTATTGTGGCAATTTTGTTTTAAGGAGTCATTTTTGGAGTGGGATGAATCAGCAACGCTGCTGCTGGAGAAAGTGCCGCCATTTGTACAGAAAAAGGTGCGTGATAAGGTGGAAACACTTGCCCGTGAACAGGGAAAAGACCTGATCACCGCGGCGGAAGTGATGGCGGCAAGAGAAGCTTTTTCCGGCAGCCAGAATAAACAGCCTCGCATGGAGAGTAAAAGTACGGAAAACAGCAAACTCTCCGTCCTCAAAAAATATCAAAAATACTTTGACGACCAGGGAAATCCCGTTTTATACCAGGTGAAAGCCTGCAGGGGTGCGGAAGTAAATTGCCCGTTTCTTATTAAAGATTCAGAATATTTATCGGGCAAACTCCGTGAGAAATTGAAGGAATTGCAATTTACTGACAAATTGATCGACAAGATCGAAGGAAGAATCCTGCCTCACCATACGATGAAACTTGCGGTTTCCGGCTGTCCGAACAGTTGTTCCATGCCACAAATTAAAGATTTTGGCGTTCATGCGGTAGAACCGGTTTTTGTTGATGCTGAATCTGCGTGCATTGAATGCATGAAATGTGTGGAAGCCTGCAGGGAAGATGCAATAACGGTAAAGGATGCGCAGGTAAGTATTGATAAAGAAAAATGTGTGCATTGTGGCATTTGTGCGAGGGTGTGCCCTGTCGGCACGATAAAAGCATCAGAAGTCAGATACCGTGTAATGATCGGCGGAAAGGTAGGGCGACATCCGAAATTTGCTATAGAGCTGTTTTCGCAGGCGGATGAATCTACCGTACTGAAGGCATTGGAAGTATGCGTGGAAATGATACTTTCCAGCAAGGAAGAACACCGGTTCAGAACGCTTATAGAACAGCAAGGCATAGAGGAGATAAAGAGCAAAATATGATATTGTGCGATACAGACAGAAAAATACTCCATCGGCTTCAATCAAACTTACCGCTCGAATCGAGGCCTTTTCTGGCATTGAGCAAAGAGCTTGGCATTGATGAAGATACGATAATTGAACGGATAAAATACATGATTGACAACAAGTTTGTCAGGCGTCTTGCCCCGATAATCAACACCCAGGCCATGGGAAGGGAAGCAACGCTCGCCGCAATAAAGGTTCCTGAAGACCGCATTGAAGAAGTAAGTGAAATTATCAATGAATACACCGGCGTATCTCATAATTACCTCCGTAAAGGAAAAAACAAGGAGATACCTTACAATATGTGGTTTACCATGTCCGCAAAAGACGATGAGGAACTCAACAGCAATTTGAAGGAAATAGAGGATCGTACCGGGTTGGTCGTACGGAGCCTGCCTACGGTAAAGAAATTCAAGATAGGGGTTAAATTTAAAATTTATTGATAGCCATGGATGATAAAAACGAAGATATCGATCTTAAACTTATAAAGTATACACAGGAGGGACTTCCCCTCACCAGGACGCCTTATAAGGATATTGGCGTTGCCATAGGAATCCCGGAGGAAGAAGTAATTCAACGGCTAAAAAATCTTTTGGAAACAGGGAAAATCAGAAGGCTTGCGGCGTCAATTGCCCATCGCAAGATCGGCATCAACGCAAATGCCATGTGCGTATGGAAGGTTCCCAAAGAACGGGTGGATGCGGTTGGCAAGATTATGGCAAAGTTCGAAGAGGTAACCCATTGTTATGAACGTCCTACATATTCGGATTGGGCATATAATGTTTTTACCATGATACATGGCTATACCGATGAAGAATGCGAGGCCGTGATAGAAGCGATAAAGAAACAGACAGGATTAAATGATTACGTTGTTTTGTATAGTGAGAAAGAGTTTAAAAAAGTAGGGGTACGTATATAAGAAGTTTTACTGAGAATTTTCAGCGTGGTTGGTTTTCGTCCCTTTTTTTATTCTATTATTCCGTCCTGCACGCGGAATTGAGAATTGAGGCGTGGACGGGAAGTGAGTTTCCCGCTATAGGTAATGGTATTTCCCTCTGAAATACTCAGCACTTTTTGGTACATCTTCCAGTCGAACAGAACAATAACATCAGCCTTTTTCCCGTTGCCTTGATGGCTGATTCCCACTCGGTTCCAGTCTACACGTCCTATCCCCTTATACACAACCATGCCATTCCAGCGAATATATTTGCCATCATATTTTTCCCATTGCGCTTTCTTTTCTGAACGTGAAAGAGAGCTTTCTTCACCAAACAATTTGTTTAATTCCTCAAAGGAAACATCGATAAAATTTTTGTGAGGGTCGCCGGATTCTATTTCTTTTGGTTGTGTGCCGGAATCTTTTTTGACGTCGTATCCGTCATTTCGTGTTATTGAAGATGGAAGGGAAACGGGGAGAATGGTGGTTTCCCCCTGTTCTTTCTGGCTGATAAACATTGCCGCGTTGTTTCCTTCCGCAAATAATTTATAAAACCTGTTTTTATAAACAAGGGCTTTTTCTTTATCATAGTGGAAAGAGACACAGTCGTTGATATTTCTGTCCAGATATGCCATCCAGTTGTATACGCCCGTAATCAATATCCTGTCGTCAAGTATTATAAAATCCTGATGCGGGTTGCGTTCATGGTCGTTGTCTGGCAAGTTTATGACGCGAACATCAAATCCCTGTTGTATCAGTTCTGTCGCCAAGAGGCCTTTTGATGGATTATATTTGTGCCTGAGAATAACTACTCTTGCGCGAACACCTCTTGTTTTTGCGTTTACCAGATATTCACCGATATCCAATGCCGCAAAATCATGAATGCATACATCCACACTGTGCTGTGTGTATTGCAATGCTTCGTTCATTTTGTCTTTAATGGTGTTCCCCGTAATAGGGGGAGTTTCTTCTGCTTGTACAATGGGGTATTCAAGGATTTGTACAAGGAAAAACAGGATGAATATCAGTTGTAACTTCATGTGTTTTTTTGTAAGTGGCTGAAAAAAGCTTTTGGTAAATTATCCAGAATATCCGAAGCGATCATAGATATTTCACCAATGGTTTCTTTTGCGTAATCTCCGGCCATGCCATGCAAATATACTCCCAATTGCGCTGCTTCAAACGGTGAAAAGCCTTGTCCGGGAAGGGCGGCAATCATGCCGGTTAATACATCTCCGGAACCGGCGGTAGCCATTCCCGGGTTGCCGGTGGTATTGACGTAATATTTTTCGTTATTCATGACAATTGTGTTGCTGCCTTTTAAAACCAGGGTAACGTTGTTTCTGGATTGAATGAATCTTTCCGCGATTTCTTTGCGATGTGATTGTATTTCTTTGACGGAAGAAACGTTCAAAAGGCGCGCCATTTCTCCGGGATGGGGAGTAATGATGATGTGTTCTTTTATTTTGTCCAAAGTCGATATATCGTCGGCAAGGGCGTTAATTCCGTCGGCATCCAGCACAATGGGGCGTTCGAGGTTTTGCAGTAACCATAGTATGAGTCTTTTTGTTTCCGTGTATTGTGATAATCCCGGGCCAATGGCAACTACGTCAAAACGGTGGGCAAAGTCAAGGATATCCTGTCTTCCCATATCGGAAAAGGTTTTTAAATGGGTTTCCGGCAGCGGATGGGTCATAACGCAGGTCAGCTTTGCCGCGACAATTCCGTGCAGACTTTCGGGTATCCCGAGAGTCACAAGACCGGCGCCTGAGCGTAATGCCGCTTTACTGCATAGGCATGCTGCTCCTGTCATGCCATAAGAACCGGCAAGCACAAAAACCCTGCCAAAATTCCCTTTATGGCTGTCAGATTTTCTGGGTGGTATTTTTGGTATATTGATTATCTGTTGCATAAAACGTGATTATTATGAAACACCGGGTTACACGGTAAAAAAATTACATAGCCATTATTTCCTCTTACTGTTAATCAGTGAGGCAACGCATGCCGCGCCAAAACCATTATCGATATTTACCACAGCGACGCCGGAAGCGCAACTGTTCAGCATTGATAAAAGGGGGGCAAGGCCGTTAAAACTTGCTCCATAGCCGATGCTTGTGGGCACTCCGATGACGGGACAATCGACAAGCCCGCCCACGACGCTCGCCAGAGCTCCTTCCATTCCCGCAACAACTATAATAACATTGGCCTTCAGCAATTCTCCATGGTTTTTCATTAATCGATGAATGCCCGCAACGCCGACATCGTACAACGCTTTTACATTATTTCCCATAAATTCCGCCGTAACCCTTGCCTCTTCCGCTATAGGAATGTCAGAGGTGCCCGCAGTAACAATCATAATGAGTCCTTCGTTTGTAACTCCCCTGGTTTTGCGCAGGGTAATTGTCTTTGCCTGTGCGTGGTAAACCGCTTCGGGAAATTTTCTGGAAACGGCGTTGTAAACTTCAGTATTTGCCCTGGTAGCCAGCATGTCTTGCCCGTTTTCAACAATATGCTCTACAATCTTTACCACCTGTTCAGGCGTTTTTCCCATGCAAAAGATTACTTCGGGGTAACCGCAGCGAATTTTCCGGTGAATATCTACCTTCGCAAACCCGATGTCCTTGTAAGGAAGTTCTCTAATCTTTTCAAGAACATCGGTTAGAGGTACTTTGCCTTCTTTATAATTTTCCAGTAATTGTTGTATTTTTTCAATGTCCATAATAAATATTTTTTAATTTTCCGGCTCAAATTTAAGAAACAATTCTTGCTGAATACATTATCATATTCATACCAAAAACCATAATATAAAAGTAAATTAATAATGGAGAAAAAGGAGCTATTGTAGAAGCGCTAAGGAATAGCCTCCAGGTGTAACGCTGAAATATCTCCCTCTAAATATTTCCAATAAGCAAGACCCGCCACCATGGCGGCGTTATCGGTGCAAAGTTTTATGGAAGGGTAATACACGGGCAACCCTGTTTCTTCTGAAATTTCCAGAAATTTTTTCCTTAATCGTGAATTTGCCGCAACACCTCCTCCAAGTAATATGCTCCTAACGTTATGCATCTTTGCGGCGAGCGCTGTTTTATAAACAAGAACATCAATGACCGCTTCCTGAAAACTTGCTGATATGTCGGCAATCTCTGTGGCGCTTTTTGTTGCCGGTTTTATCCGGGTTTGGTCTTGTCCTTTGACATGATAAAGCACGGCGGTTTTTAATCCGCTGAAGCTAAAATCAAGGGAGTTTTTCTCAAGATATACCCTGGGAAAAGGTATTGCATTGCAATTGCCTTGTTTTGCCAATTTGTCAATAACAGGCCCTCCGGGGTAACCGAGACCTAATATTTTCGATACTTTATCAAATGCCTCTCCTGCTGCGTCGTCTATGGTTTCTCCTAACAAAACGTGTTTCGTTTCTTTTTCCGAAAGGAACAGCGAGGTATGTCCGCCGGAAACGACAAGGCTTATCGCGGGATAGGAGATGGCATTATGTTCCAGATTGTTTGCGTATATGTGGGCATGCAGGTGGTGAATGGCAATTAAAGGAATATTGAATGCCATACTCAGCGTCTTTGCCGCGGTGACCCCAATCAGCAGGGAGCCAATTAATCCGGGAGAATTTACGACGGCAATAGCGTTGATGTCGGAAAGCATTACCTTTGCTTCCGTAATGGCATTGTGGATAATTCCGATGATGGATTCAAGGTGCGCCCGGCATGCGATTTCAGGCACCACTCCTCCGAACGGACGGTGAAGTTTGTCCTGTGAGAGTATTATGTTTGAGAGTATTTCCCTGCCATTTTTAACTACTGCAACGGATGTTTCGTCACAGGATGTTTCAATACCAAGAATAAGCATTTTGCAGAAAAAGCAGGAAGATATCCCGCATGTAATAAGAATTCATGAATCAATGACCGATCTGTGGTTTGTTATTTTTGTTTATTGCCCTTTTCCATTCCTTTTATCGCCTCTATGGCCTTTTCGAGTTGCAGATCAGAGTATGAAGATGATTCTTTTTCCGGGCCTTCGGTTGGTTTGCTGGTTTTTACCGTTGACAATTGTATGTGTAGATCCTTCATCTGAGAAAAATCAAGCGGAACTTCCATATCAGGTTCGATTCCTTTTTCATGTATGCATTCTCCGGTTGGCGTGTAATATTTGGCGGTGGTTAATTTTAAGGCTGCCTTGCCATCGCGGACGGGAATAAGGCTCTGCACAGAGCCTTTGCCGAATGTTTTTACGCCCACCAGCAAACCGCGTTTATTGTCTTTTATCGCTCCGGCAACAATTTCTGAAGCGCTGGCGCTTCCGTTATTTACCAGCACTACCAGCGGAAAGGCGGCATAAGTATCGCGTCGGTGAGCGCGGTATAAAACGTTTTGGTCTGCATCTCTCCCGCGGGTTGAAACAATGACACCCTTTTTTAAAAACCGGTCAGACACGCTCACGGCAGAACTTAACAAACCTCCGGGATTAAACCGCAGATCCAATATCAGACCTTCCATGCCTTGTTTTAATAATTCTTTCACTGCCTTATCCATATCTTCAACGGTATTTTCCTGGAAGTTTATAAGCGCCAGGTAACCGATCTTGTGATCTTCATCCACTATTTTTGCCCCTCTTATACTGTTTACATGGATTTTTGCCCGTTGTATTGTGATATCCACCGGTGTGGTTTCTCCCTCATGCAGAACAGTCAGAGTTGTCGTTGTTCCCGGTTTTCCCCGAAGCATTTTTATAGCCTCGCGAATGCTTATCTCCTTTGTTGAAATGCCATCAACCTTGACAATCCGGTCTCCTACCAATATTCCTGCCTTAAATGCGGGAGAGTCGAGTATCGGGGTTATTACGGTTAGTATCCCGTTCCTGACAATCACTTCAATTCCCAAACCTTCAAACTCCCCTTCCGTTTCAATCCTGAGTTCTTCCAATTCCTCAGGGCTTATATATTGACTGAAGGGATCCAGTTCGGACAGCATTCCACGGTATGCATTGGTAAAAATAGTGTTAATATCCAACTCTTCAACATACTTTTCCTGCAACGATTTTACTACCTTGATAAATTCTTCAAATTCCCTGTAAATAAAATCGCTGGTTTGCCGACTCGTTTGTTTTGCTTCAACAGATGCAGGTGCCTGCGCTTCCAATGGCATCGTATGGAATAAAACATTGCCGGCAAAAAACATTGTTGCGCACAATAGGAAAATAGAGAGACTTTGTTTCATTTCCTTTGTTTTTTTTAATAAGTATCCAGTGAAAAATTTCATTTTTAAGAATAAAATGCCATAAAAAGTATTTTTTGAAATGCTTTATCTGCAAAGAAAGGCTATTCCAATGAAAATTAGATAATGAAAAAGTATACCGTATATTTGTATTTTTGTAAAAGAATAACACCTGCACGTATCATATATGAAGGTATACCTTATATGATATTGCGGTAGTTTATAAAATGAGGATCGAAAGAGGAGGTTTTGCAGGGTAAGTGGTGGTGGGCAGAGACGGGATCGAACCGTCGACACCAGGATTTTCAGTCCTGTGCTCTACCAACTGAGCTATCTGCCCGATTAATTTTCCTTTCATTCAACATGTCTATGAAGGAAGTATTATAGGTCTGAAATAGATGATAAGTCAAGGGTTTTTATTCTGTGCTTTGCAGATAATATTCCTGACACTATCAATATTTCCAGTCCCATTCCGCGATAGTTTCCTGCAGCCGGTAATCGGTGCGGTCGTAACGGAGGGGGGTAATGGAAATATATCCGTCACTGAGCGCGCTCAGATCGGTTCCTTCTTCATGGTATTTTGATTTATCTGTTCCGGTAAGCCAGTAATATGCCCTGCCGCCGGGGTCAACACGTTTCTGAAAGGCCTCTTTAAAATCCTGGGTAAATTGACGCGTTATTTTTATTCCTTTAATGCGTTCAGGCGCTATTGCGGGTATGTTGACGTTCAAAAGCGATCCTTTGGGAAGTTTGTGATTCAGGATTTGTCGTATAACATCTTTTGCCACCTTTGCAGCGTTATGAATATCGTCATAGTGTTCTGTTATTTCGAAGGAAACCGCAATGGAGGAAAACCCCATTACCGCTGCTTCTACTGCCGCCGCCACCGTTCCGGAATACAAAATGTGGATACCCACATTTGCCCCCATATTGAGTCCTGAAATGACGATATCAGGTTTTTCCCTCATGATTTCGTTTATGGCCAATTTTACACAATCAGCCGGAGAACCGTTTACCCCATACCCGATAAATTGATTGTTCATGTGCACCTCCCGGATGCGCAGGGGCTGATTGAAGGTAATGGAATGCCCGACGCCGCTTTGTTCAATATCCGGGGCAACAAGCGTAACGGCACCCAGTTCCTGAATAAAATGTTTTAATGAAGCAATTCCCGGCGCGTATACGCCGTCATCATTAGTGAGCAAAATCTGCATAAAATTTTTGTCCTTACAGGGAGATCGCTGCGTATCTCCACAATACGCACAATAAATAAAGATTTCTATTTACATGTTCACATGTTCATATTATGCCAGATACTTGCAACTTTTGCGATTAATTTTTGATTAAAACCACTAAAGTGTCAGTCTTAGAAATATTGTCTGGGGAAGCTTTTTTATCTCCGGCACATTTCCCTGTTCTTCTTTACATCGATGACAGAAATTGTTTGATCACCGTTATTCAGCACCACCATTTTTGTTCTGTCTGAAGAGGCATACGCGCGCCGTGGTTCATCACCAGCAGGAATTGTCGTAATTATTTCATCATTTGAAGTATCGATGGCGGTGGCCTGATTTGAATCTCCGTCTGCCACATAGGCATACAGACTATCTATGGTGAAAGTGGGGTTTGCTGTTCCGACAACCTCAGCGCACGCCATGTGTGGACTTCCCCAGTCGCCGCAGGCAATACGATCCAGTATTTTAGTACTAATGTAGAAACCAACACTCTCTGAGTGTGGGTTTCTACATTAGCCCGATTTTCGCAATTCGCGCCGAAACCCGGTTATTTTTTGGAATAAATCGTCTGGAAACCATTGATAATCAAGGGGGAGATTTCCAAAAACGGCTTGTAGTGCCGACCTTTTTATACGACCCCTTGATTCTACTGGCTCAGCGGTTTATCTACCCCTCGAATTGTGAAAGGCGGGTTAACTCAGGTTTTCATGGATTTTTGACCTAATGTGTGATGAAAGAAAAAAGCCATAAGAGGTTAACTCTTATGGCTTTTTTTCAGGTCATATATGACCCCATGGGGATTTGAACCCCAGTTCACAGATCGAAAATCTGTTGTCCTAGACCAGACTAGACGATGGGGCCATTTTATGCATATCGATTAAATGAGGGCAGATGGATTCGAACCATCGACGCCCGCCTTAAAAGGGCGGTGCTCTACCGACTGAGCTATGCCCCCATTATACAACAATGCATGAAAATTGCACGCAGAAAAATAAAATTACAAAGAAAAAATGGTTTAACAGGATAGGTGCTGGATGCGTATTATACCTTAAGTATTTCTTCGGTCTTTTTTTTGACCAAATCGTTTACCTTATTTTCAAAGTCCCGGATAATCTTTTGAATCTCATCCTTCGCCCGTTTGAGATCATCTTCCGTCAGAAGATTTTCTTTCTTTTCCTTATCCGCCTGTTTATTTGAATCCTGCCGTATATTGCGCAGCGAAACCTTTGTCGATTCTCCGAAATCTTTTACGGTTGCGGAGAGCTTCTTTCTTCTGTCTTCATTGAGCGGGGGAACAACGATACGCAAGGCTTTGCCTTCAACTGAAGGAGTCATTCCGATATCCGACTGAATGATTGCCTTTTCAATGTTGGATACAATGCTTACATCATAAGGTTTTATAAGGATTGACTGGGCATCAGGGGTGGAGATAACAGCAAGTTGTTTTAAAGGTGAAGGATTCCCATAGTATTCAACCCGTATATTTTCTACCAGACCCGTGCTTGCCCTGCCGGTTCTTATCCCTTTCAACTCTTCCTGCAAATGGGCAATAACCTTTTCCATTTTTACCTTTGTTTCTTTCGAAATCGAATCAATTGACATATCTGTTAATTTCCTATAAAAGTACCAACAGATTTTCCCATTACAGCTTTTTCAATATTTCCTGTTTTATTCATATTTAACACAATTATTGGTAATTTGTTCTCCATACTCAGAGATATTGCCGTCATGTCCATTACCCCCAATTGCTGATTTAATACGTCGGTATATGTTAGTTTGTTTAAGAGCTTTGCAGATGGGTTTTTCATCGGATCATCCGTATACACTCCGTCAACCCTTGTAGCCTTTAGCATTACATCGGCATTGATTTCTATCGCGCGCAAAGCCGCTGCGGTATCGGTGGTAAAATAGGGATTTCCCGTTCCTCCCGCAAAAATAATAATGTTCCGTTCTTTAAGATACTGGAAACAGTTCCGTAAAATAAACGGTTCTGTGATATTTCTAATTTCAATGGCGCTTATTACATGTGTCTTTATATCGTGATTTTCTAAAGTGTCCTGCAAAAGCACCGCATTAAGAATGGTGGCAATCATCCCTGCCTGATCTGCGACAATCCTGGATTTTCCTGAACGGCCTAATTTTGCGCCACGCAGCACGTTGCCGCCACCGATAACGAGCGCCGTTTCAACACCGAGGGATAAAATTTTTTTTAACGTTTTGGCAAAAGTTACAAATTTTTCAGTATCAATGCCTTTTCCGTTTTCACCACCAAAGCCCTCGCCACTCATCTTCAGTAAGATACGTTTATACTTGGTTTTAGTATTTTTCGGCATAATGGTTTTGTGCGGTAATCTTAACTTTTGGCTATTTCTCTCCCACTTCCAGCCGGACGAAGCGATTAATTTTGATATTTTCTCCTATTTTTGCGATAATTGCAATTAATAAATCCTGAATAGTTTGTGAGTCGTCTTTTATAAACGGTTGTTCCAGTAAACATTTTTCCTTGTAAAAATTATCCAGTTTCCCGTTAACGATTTTTTCAGTAATATCAGCGGGTTTCCCTTTGGCATCTTCCTTGAAAATCTTTTTTTGCGCTTCCACGATTTCTGCAGAGATATCTTCCCTTTTTACCGCTACCGGATTGGTTGCGGCAATTTGCATACAAACATCTTTTAAAAATTGCTGAAAGACATCATTTCGTGCCACGAAATCTGTTTCACAATTTACCTCAACCATTACACCGATTTTTCCGTTGGTATGAATGTAAGAACCTATTCTTCCTTCAGCAGTTGTTCTCTGTTCTTTCTTGGAAGCTTTGGAAAAGCCTTTCTTTTTGATGATTTCTAATGCTTTATCATAATTGTCATTTACTTCGTCCAGGGCGTTTTTGCATTCTAATATTCCGGCTCCTGTCTGCTCGCGCAATTTCATAATAGTTGCTTTGTCTGCCATCTGTATCCTCCAAAATAATGTAACTACGAACTGCCATTAATGCAAAGCCAGTAATTTTATTATTACAATAACCAAGCGGAACGTCTTAAGATATGTATCTTTAAAGGCAGTTGTCAGATTGGTAATCTAAAGATATACAAGCTCTGAATTTTGCGAAAATAATGGAAGGATTTTCGCAAAAACTTGATTAATCTTTTGTCATCGTAACAAGTCGTTCTTTCCCGGCGAGAACGGCATCTGCTGTTTTGGACAAAAAGAGATTGATGGAGCGTATAGCGTCATCATTGCCAGGAACACAAATATCTACCATATCAGGGTCACAATCGGTATCTGCCAGACAAACGGTTGGTATGCCCAATTTTTTCGCTTCTTTAATGGCATTATGTTCATATTTCGGGTCCACTATCACAAGGGCGCCGGGGAGCTTGGACATATTGCGAATGCCTTCCAGATTGGTAAGTATTTTCTTATATTCTCTATTTAGGGAAGAAATCATCTTTTTGCTGTACTGATTGATTTCGCCTGTTTCTTTCATTTTTTCCAATTCTTCCAGACGTTCTAACCGGCTTCTGATAGTATCAAAATTCGTCAGCGCGCCTCCAAGCCATCTTTCACTGACGTAATGCATGCCGCATCTTTTCGCCTCTTGCATGGTAATATCCCGCGCCTGCCACTTCGTGCCGACAAATAATATGTCCTTCCTTGTTTGCACAAGATTCGTTATGAATCTGCACGCGGTGATAAGCCCTTTTACTGTTTCCCGTAAATTAATAATATGAATCAGATTTTGTTTTCCAAAGATAAAAGGTTTCATTTTTGGGTTCCACCTGCTTGTTCGATGGCCGAAATGAAACCCCGCTTCGACTAATTCTTGAATGTTCACTATAGACAAATAACGCCCTTTCCAGATTGAAATAATAAAAGAAAATAAAGAAGATTTTAGAAAACATGAAATTATAGTAATTATGAGTGAGTTGTCAAGTATATTTATTGCAATATTGCCGTTCCGTGAAATTTGCCTCCGGACTGCCTAAACATTTACTTTGTTCTCCCTTTTCTTGTTTTTCTAAATCTTCCGATATTTAAATAAACGCCAATATTCGCATTCTTGTCTTTATAGGGAGAAATTTTCCCCTCTGCAGAAGTAAACAATGTAGTGACCCCCGGTCCGTGTCCAGCGGTTACACAATTACTGTGAACAACAACCCCTATCGTTACCGCACCGGTTTTATAAATTCTTCCGTAGGAATGATCCGCATCCATAATTGCGACTATATCTCCCAGCCGCAAAGTATCCAGGTTGTGTTTTTCCGTGGTTTGTTTGTCAAATAACTGGATATCATAGTCTCCGCGATAACAATGTTGTGATCCCAGTCCCGATCCCATTATTGCTGCCGGGATAGTATGTGTTACCGGGATTTGCATTATGCCTTTTGTCTTGTCGTAAGTTATCGGTAATGCTTCTAACAGGTCGGGAGAAACATTGATGGCCTTTATTTGTGGATATTTCGCAAAAGAAAGTCCCAAACCGATACAGCGGATGAGTATTTTGTCACCTATTACAAGTTTTTCGAGGGTTTTATCATCAAAATCTACCAGCACATTTTCAACGCCGCCGTGTTTTCCCGTAACAACACCGGTATCTCCCTTTGCATCTCCCGATACAACTTTTGCAATATTTCCTACGCAGGCCAATAAGTTAAGCGCTCCGTTCTCTTCCTTGTCTTTGTTTTTGACGGACACACAGGGTTCGACATGATCGGCCTCCCATTGTACTGCTGTATCACCGATTTTGACATTATACGTAATTCCTCCCACACCGGGTAATATTGCAGGTATACCTTCGGGCGATATGCTGTATGCTTTTGCACCCCCTAACGGACTGGAAACTTCTCCCTGTGCGGATAATTCAACGAGACGTTTTGCATTTGTTTCCATAGTGTATCTTCTTTTCTTTTTAATACTTAAATAAATTAAAATATTAAACAGGACACATGTGACAACGTACTCTATCATAGAGTATGGAATAATGGCAATACAAATTTGTATTGCTGTGCCACCATGCTTCTCCTTCTTTAATTTATGGGAAAAATTTAAAAAAACTTTTTTTTTGCAATTTCAAACTTATTATTGTTATAAAATACAAATATGTGCTATTTGATATATTTTTGTTCACAATTAACAATTAAAGGATGTTTGGATAAAGAGATATGGTGATACTAATGACACAGATACATTTTTTGAAAAACAGGACAATGATTATTTTTTATTGTATATCAGTGGTAGCAATGCTGACTTGTTACTGTCCGCTATTTGCAGCCGTTCCTCAAATATCAGGGGGAGGCGCTCACAGTCTTTTCTTGAAATCAGATGGCACTGTTTGGACATGGGGAGGGAACCATGCCGGACAACTGGGTGACGGTACCAATAATCCGCGGAAGATTGCGGTGAGGGTTAAAGGGTTGGAGGGCGTAGTTTCTATTGCAGCAGGCTGGGAGCATAATCTTGTCGTAAAGTCTGACGGCACTGTCTGGGCATGGGGCAATAACAGATTCGGACAATTGGGGGATGGGACAAAAAAGGACAGCAGTGTGCCTGTAAAGGTGAAAACCATAAGAGATGTTTGCGGGATAGATGCCGGTTTCTATCATAGCATTGCCTTGCAGTCAGACGGAACTGTTTGGGTTTGGGGGAATAATGAGCTTGACCAATTAGGTGATGGAACGAAATCAGATGTAAATAAGCCAATGCAGGTACAGGGTCTGGGCAATGTTGTTACAGTGTCAAGCGGCAATCACCATAGTCTTGCGCTGAAGGCGGATGGGACTCTGTGGGCTTGGGGAGCCAATGGGTATGGGCAGTTGGGGGATGGCACGGTAATGGAAAGTTCCATTCTTAGTCCGGTATCTAATTTTAACGGGGCGGTTTCCATTACCAGCGGGAATAATTACAATTTAGCCATAAAATCTGACGGGAGTGTGTGGGGATGGGGCATGAATACTTACGGTCAATTGGGAAACGGGACGCAAATAAATAGCAAAATACCCGTTCGAATCGATGGGATCACCAATGTTACTGCCATTACAGCGGGAGGTTATCATGCTCTTGCTTTGCAATCGGACGGCACAATTCTGTCAATGGGATATAACAGAACAGGGCAGCTTGGGATAGGCACTACTTCCAATTATCAATATACCGTATTAAACGTGCGGGGGCTTAGCGATATTGTCTCGATAGCAGCGGGATATTATCATTGCCTTGCTTTAAAAAAAGATGGAACGGTTTGGGTATGGGGGAATAACGAATATGGTCAATTGGGAGACGGCACTCTTAATTACAGAAAACTTCCCATCCAATCACATATTATTTCTGATCAAACCGTGAAAACTTCTCCGAAAGAAAATAGCACACCGGCAATTACTTCAATTCCTTCTCCTGTGGAGTAGTAAATGTCGTCAATTTGTCGTAAAAATTGTCAAAATAAACACTTGACAAATATTAGAATTAAATGTATAAGCATTATCGTTATCGCATGGGTAATTTCTTCAAAAGCATGTGAGTAAATATCTTAGAGAAAATTAAGGGTATTTGAATTTTGGGATCGCCATGTTTTATGAGGATGTTGAGTTTTTGCAAGAATAAGTGTGGTAACTATAAAATTCGATGTAACGTATATGCTTCATCCTGTTAGATGTTTGTCCTGTAAAGAAATAAGAAGTTTTTGTATTTAATTTTTTTGTATTTAAAAACTGTATATAGGAGAAATCAAGGGTGGACTCATTCAAAAAATACATTGCGGAATTTTTAGGTACTTTTACGCTTGTTTTTGTTGCTGCCGGCGCCGTTTGTACGGATTATTATCTGCGGAAAGCAGGAGGGGCTGGCATTGGGGTTTTAGGGTTTTCTATTGCATATGGATTGGCGATTGTTTCAATAACCTATGCCTTGTGCTATATTTCAGGCGCCCATGTTAATCCTGCGGTTACCATTGCATGCTGGATAACCAAAAGGATGAATCCGAACATTGCGATAAAATATATTATAGCACAGATTGCCGGCAGTGTATTGGCAGGTTTTGCCCTCAAAATGCTGTTTCCGGAAGCAATGTATACGGTTCACTTAGGCGCGAGTATATTAGGCGACGGGGTCTCTGTGGCGCAGGGGCTTGTTATGGAATTTGTTATTAGTTTCCTGTTTGTTCTTACGGTCTTTGGAACGGCAGTCGATAAAAGGTCTTTTAGTAATTTTTCCGGATTAACCACTGGGCTTGTTGTGCTGTTTGGGGTTCTTATTGGCAGTCCAATCAGCAGTGGAGCAATGAACCCTGCCCGCGCGTTTGGCCCTGCTATTGCATCGGGACAATTTTCACATCATTATATTTGGTGGGTTGGGCCTGTTTTCGGAGGAATGGCAGCCGCCTTTTTCTATGACACTGTGCTTGCTGAAAAGGTGAAAAAGATAATGGCGGTGAGGAAAACAGCAACGCGTCAAAAGAAAAAATGATACTATTGCAGTTAAGCTATCATCTTTCCATGAATGAACAATCCAACTTTTTTAGACAAATATTTTTTTTGACAATTCACTGAAGGTACAATCGGCAAAGATAATGATTTTATTTAATTCAGGTATATATATGAATTGCGGTTTTCCCTCGCAGTAAATTATTCGTACCTTTTACCGTCACTTCCCCTGCGATAAAATAAGTTCTCGTGGTAATTCATGTCTTCTCATAAAGTCTGATTATGTGGGTAATATTTTCTTTCGTGCTCCTTCAGTTTTTTGGGAATCAATCTCTTTTTTTTGCTTTTGGATAAATAAATGCGTACGGAATTTAAAGATAAAAAAATTACTGTTATGGGCCTCGGTATGTTTGGTGGCGGTATTGGAATAACACAATTTCTCATACGGAACGGGGCGCATGTTACCGTAACGGATGTGAAGAACGAAACCGATCTTTCCCCTTCCTTGCAATGTCTTGAAGGTTTGCCGATCACATACAAACTCGGTGGGCATAGGGAAGAAGATTTTATCAATGCGGATATGGTTATTATTAGTCCTGCCGTTCCGGGAGATTCGAAATTTATACAAATCGCAAGGGAAAACAATATTCCTATCGACACGGAAATGAACATATTCTTTAAACTCTGTCCGGCTTTCACCATTGGAATAACCGGCAGTAACGGGAAATCTACCACAACTACGCTTATCGGCAATATCCTGCAACAAACATCAAAAAAGGTGTGGGTTGGTGGCAATATAGGCAAATCGCTGCTTTTGCAACTGGAAGAAATGAAATCTTCGGATGTTGTAGTTCTGGAGTTATCCAGTTTTCAACTGGAAGCGCTTTCTTCAGTAAAAAGAAGCCCCTGTATAAGTGTGGTGACAAACATTTCGCCAAACCATCTGGACAGGCATAAAGATATTGATTCCTATATCCGGGCGAAGAAGAACATCATCATGTATCAGAAACATGATGATTGTGCCATTCTTAATTATGACGATCCGGTATTGAGAACATGGGGAAAAGAATGTAAGGGTCGTGTTTTGTGGTACAGTACTAAAGATATAGAAAAAAATGGGGTATTTTTAGAGAAGGATCGTATTGTAATATCCATAAATGGGGATGACATATCAATGCCCTGTGTATCAAAAATTAAACTTCCCGGCGACCATAATCTTCACAACATACTTGCGGCATCGTGTGCGGCATATTTAAGCGGAGCAAATAGACAAAATATAGAGGAAACTATTACTTCTTTCTGCGGATTAGAACATCGTTTGGAATTCGTGAGAGAAGTAAAGGGGATTAGGTATTATAACGATTCTAAAGCGACAACCCCCGAATCCGCCATTGCTGCTGTTACGAGTTTCAAAGATTCTGTACTCATTGCCGGAGGATATGACAAAGGGAGTGATTTCGGGGAATTTGCCGGAGTGTGCGCGAACCATTGCAAAACTGTTGTTCTTATCGGAAAAACCGCAAATAAGATAAAAGAACTTATTTCTGTAAAAAAGGAAAGAAAAGAATATCCTCATGTATTTATTGAAAATACTTTAAAAGACGCATTTCAAAAAGCAAATGCGCTGGCAACACCGGGAGGTGTTGTATTGCTCTCCCCGGCCTGTGCCAGTTATGATATGTTTAATAACTATGAAGAACGTGGCAAACAATTTAAAGACATGGTTTTTTCACTCTTGCCATTATTGTGTAATAATGCTCAAGGTTAAATATAAATGAAACCATACAGCGTAGAAGAAATTTTAGAGACGACGGGGAATCTTTCTTATATCCCTTCCGTTGTCATTGAATTAAATACAGTAATTGCAAAGGCGGATGTAAAGCTCAACGAAATTCTTCTGTTGATAGAAAAAGATCAGGGGATTGTTTCCCGTGTGTTTAAAGTGGCCAATTCTTCCTTTTACGGAAGGGTGAAAAAGGCGGAAAATCTGAAAGAGGCTATTGTAACGTTAGGATTAAGAGGTTTGCAGTTCCTTGTTATTGATTATGCGATGAAAAATATTCTGAAGAATTTGAAAACAAAAGATGATTTTTTATTGAGGCATGCAGTGAAGGTCTCTGCCGCGTCCCGTATTTTGGCAAAAAAATTACAAAAGAATCTTTTTGATGACGCTGCTGTTTCAGGGGTAATCCACGATATTGGGAAGGCTTTTCTTATCAATGTATATCCCGATGCTTATATACAGGTGCAAAAAGGCGTTCAGGAAGATAATATTCATCCTATTGACGCAGAAAGAAATGTGTTTGGTTTTGACCATACAAAGGTTGGGGAATTGATAACAAATAAGTGGAATTTCCCTCAGAGGCTTATTGATGTGATACATTTTCATCACTGTATCAATGGCAATAATGATTTTCTCCCAGAATCACGAAAACTGATAGAAATTGTCAAGCTTGCGGATATCTTAACGAATAAATACGATAAATATTCCGTATTAAGCGAAAATGATGTAAAGGAAAATGACTTTTCAAGAAAGTTGTTTGATGGAAAGGAAGATCAAATAGGAAATAGTGTGGAAGAAATAAAACAAGAGTGGGAAAAAGGAGATACGATTATGTAATTTAAAAAGAATAAACGGTATTTTTAAAGATATATTTCCATACCCTCCTGTGCGGCAAAACATTCCAAATCATATTCACCATCCAATAATTCCCTGCAAGTTTTAATATGTGCATCAATATGCTCGTCAAAACTTTCCGGATCGTGGTGGAAAAGCACAAATTTTTTTACCCTTCCCTGTACTGCAAGACTTAATGCTTCAGGGATGGAGGTATGTCCCCATCCCACTTTATTTTGATATTCCTGGTTTGTGTACTGGGCATCATGAATAAGGAGGTCTGCGCCGTCAATTAGTTGTATCATTTTTTCCATAAGGTTCTGCTTGTACTCATACTTGTTTGCTTCGTCCGTCCATAAAGGAATGGGAACTATCTCGTTGTCGGTGAAATAGCATATTTTTTTATTTTCATGCGTTATTACATAACCCATTGCACGTCCAGGATGATTGGTGTAAAGGGTATCAATTCTTACACCATCGATAACATAACTTCCTTCCCAAAGTTTTTTAAATTTTATCTGCGCCTGTAATGATTGCAATCTGACCGGGAAATAGACGCTCTCCATTTGGTTCGATATGATATGTTCCAACTGTTCGCCTTGCAATCCCATTCCATAGATAATGATCTCGTTGCCCTTTATATAAGCAGGTTTGAAAAAAGGCAATCCTTGTATATGGTCCCAATGGAAATGGCTTAAAAAGATGTGTGCCTTTACCTTCTTTCCTTCCGCGCATAATTGGTTCCCCAACTCTTTGATGCCCGTTCCTGCGTCAAATATGAATAAAGCGCCGGGAAGACGCACTTCAACACAAGAAGTATTTCCACCGTATTTTGTGGTCTTTATTCCCGGAATAGGGATAGATCCTCTTACCCCCCAGAATTTGACTTTAATTTCCGCCTTCAATAATTCTCCTCTCGATATACTATCTGCAAACGTATTTCCTCCCGATAAAAAAATAAAACATACCTTTTATCATGATGGATTGCAATGAGACCCGAAACCCATTGTCATTGAGGGAAGGATTATTTTATCAGGATAACCCGATACCCCCTAAAAGGGGGTATTTTATTGATGATATCTTACGTTGATGGCATTGGCATGAAGCCTGCCGAGTACAGTATTATATTATTTATCTTATGGGTACAATTTCAGCCCTTCGGTTCAGGGCGCGTCCTTCCTCTGTGGTATTAGGAGCAATGGGGACTTTAAATCCGAAACCCTCAGTAGTTATGCGCGCTTCATTAATGCCTTTTTCAACCAGATATTTTTTTACCGCCTGGGATCTTTTATTGGAGAGGTCTATATTGTATCCCATTGAACCGATATTATCCGTGTGTCCTTCTATTCTAATGTGCATTTCAGGGTTTTTCTCCAAAATCTCAACAATGTTGCTCAGGTTCGAGTCAAATTCTTCTTTAATTTCCCATTTTTTATAATCAAAAGTAACCCCTTTTACTACCCAGCATCCTCTGGAATCAACGATAGCCCCTTCCGGCGTATCCGGGCATTCATCTTCATCGTCATAAACGCCATCGCCATCGCTGTCTATTCGCGGTATGGCATTCAAAAACACTTCTTTTACAAAGTCTGCCATACTGCTGCTGGAGGCAATCTGATCGGCAGTCACAGAAAAACCGCATTTCGCCTCTCGTACGAGTTCTCTGAGTTTTGATTTTCCTTCTTCGGTATTACCCACAAAAATGGAGTAAAAGCATGTTTTATCACCGTACAATTCTTTTATTTCCTTTACCTTTTCCAGTGGGCATCCAATCAACTCTTCGCCGTCGCTTACAAAAATTATCGCATTTTGACCGCTTGAAGCGAGCAACTGGTTCGATGCGTCTTCAATAGCATCGCCAGCCGGACTGCTTCCCTGTGCTTTTGAAGACCTCCCCAATGCGTTTTCCAGAAGACTCCGTGAATGATGGGTGAGGTCGTAAACAATAAGTGTCTTATGCAATGGTGTAAGGAATCCGTGCCCGAATGTCACAAGGGCGCTGTTAATATCGACTTTAGGCAATGTTTGATTCATGCGTGATATAATATCTTTCGCCACGGTAAATTTTGGATGACCGGTGTTTACCGTGCCGGTGTACGCTGCATCCATAGAGCCTGAAGCGTCTAAAATAATAACGAAGCTTTCTATTTTTGGCACATACTTCACGTTAAGGGATTTTGAACTTAAATCCTGAGGGATAAAAGATTCAAGAGAACTGAGTGGCTTCTTTTCAGGCGTGATAGACTGTATCTGGGCACAGCCCGTTAGAACAGCAATTACCATTGCAGCAAGCGATACCAACAAACACGTTTTTCTCATAACCATTCCTTTATAAAATTAAAAGACAAGTTACCGTAAACAAAGTTCTCTTTAAGAACGAAAACGCAATGCCAATAAAATATCTTTACACACGGTATCCATTTCATGCACACACAGGATAAAGTATATAAAATCAAGAGCATAATGCATATTTAACGAACCGATGGAACCGATGTACCATTTTGATAAATTCTTTCAGCTATGTCAAGTGTAGAAATTTCTGGAAATTGACAATACCTTTCTCTCCTCATCTCAGAAGGAATTATATCTGTTTTACTTTAAATCCAAGTTGACGCAGGGTTTTTCCTGTTTCCCGTTCGGTTGTTTCCACAGTATAATTGTGAAATTCGCGACGGACCGGGTAATTTCCCCTGTTAAACTCGAAACTTCCGGGATCATTTCTCAAAAGCCGGTCGTCGGAATAGATATCGTATGTGGCACGGACTGCCTGTTTGATGCCTTCCATTCCCGTTTTGGCGAGTCTGATAATGGGATTGGGCATGGGTATATTCCCGGGGTACCATGTATCAATGCCCAACTGGAAAAAACGGCTCAGGGCCTGGACGGACATTGCAGTGCCGTTTGCTTTGCCGTCCGCAGAATAGCCTGCAATATGCGACGTGGCAATATCTGTCAATGGCAACAGTTCACGGTCTATTTCCGGTTCGTTTTCCCACACATCCAGCGCTGCACCCCGAATGATTTTTTTCTGCAAGGCTTCTTTCAGATCAGTGTTGCAAATAATCTCACCACGTGAAGTATTAATAATAAAGGCTTCCGGCTTCATTGCGGCAAGGAATTTACGGTCGACGAGATGAAAGGTCTTATATTTGCCCTCTCGGTAAAGAGGCACATGCAGGGTAATGAAATCGGATTCACAGACAAGTTCATCAAGGTTTGCAAAACCCTTCTTTCCCTCAATATCTGCCATGGGAGGGTCATTGACCAGAACGTTCATGCCAAGGGCGAGGGCCTTTTTTATAACCTTTGTGCCGACATTTCCGGCGCCGATTATACCAAGAATTTTCCCCCGCAGAGAAAGGGAGTATTTGTGGGCGAGTTCAATAAACGTTGCGGTCATATACTGGGCAACGGATTCGGAATTGCAACCGGGGCAACTTGTCCATGCTATGCCGGCACGTTCAAGATAATCGTAATCTATGTGGTCGAATCCAATGGTGGCGGTGACTACAAATCGGACTTTGGAATTTTTCAAAAGAGGTTCATTGATGTTTGTCCTGGTTCGGACAATAAGGGCGTCTGCATCCGCAACATCTTCGGATTTTATCCGATTTCCCGGCAGATAATATACCTCTGCATAAGGTTCCAAAGCTCCGTGAATAAAGGGGATTTTGTCATCAATGATGATTTTCATGGAATAAAACAGACAAAAGATGGGGGTATCCGTGAAATCTGCATAAAGACAACTCTATGAAAGCTCACCTATATCTTCATTCCAGAGTTCGGGATTATTTTTTATAAAATTTTTCATTAATTGTTTGCATTCTTCAAGGTTCAAATCAATAATTTCTACCCCGTGCAATTCCATAAATTCTTTTGCGCCATTAAAGGTTTCTGATTCTCCCACGACAATTTTTTTTATACGAAACTGCACAATTGCTCCTGCGCATAAGTAACAAGGCATCAAGGTGGAATAGAGTGTGGTGTCTTTGTATTTCCCGACCCTTCCGGAATTGGTAAGGCAGTCAATTTCCGCGTGCGCAATGGGATTGTTTTCCTGCACACGTTTATTGTGCCCTCTGCCAATAATTTTTCCATCCTTTACTAAAATGGAGCCAATAGGTATGCCGCCTTCCTTTAGCCCTTTTTTTGCCTCTTCTATTGCAGCAATCATAAAATTATCCATATTATTTTCCTCCCATAAATAGCGCCGTCGAAGTACTCTTTAGGAATTTTTTTAAAGACATTTATTACTATCATGAATTTCCCTTTGTTAATGGGTTTTGGTTGAGTATAACCGGATGATAATTCTAATAAATTCTTTTGTTTTGCTGTTCAAGCCATAATGCAAAAAGGGACAAACTTTCTTCCCGGAGAAAATTTCCCTTTATTTCTACAGGGCTTCCGCCGATTTTTTTCATGGTTTCGCTGTGAATTGAAAGTTCGTTAAATCCGATTTTCAGTGCATCTTCAATTCGGGCGCCATACACAATTTTCGATATCTTTGCCCAGTGACATGCGGAAAAGCACATGGGGCAAGGTTCGCAGGTGGAATATATCGTGCAGCCGGACAAGTCGACGGTATTTAATGTTTTGCAGGCTTCTCTTATCGCATGAATTTCCGCGTGAGCGGTAATATCCGTGTTCTTCCATACGTTATTGTGCGCACAACTTATTACGTGCTTGTCTTTAATTATGCAGGCGCCAAAAGGTGTTTGGCCGTCAAGGATTCCTTCTTTTGCCTTGTTAATGGCAAGGCGCATATATTTTTCGTCGAAGGTTTTTTCCTTAATCTTCAATTGTGCCTCTTTTCGTTGCAGTACAAAATTACACTTGTTTTTAAATCAAGCAGGATTTTACAAAGTATCCGGCAATCACGCAAGAAATATGTCTAAATGGGAGCATTCCCAATTTTTTGTAAAATGTGGGGGTATTATGCGGGGGATAAACCACCCGCGCTACGACACATATTGCATGGTAGCGCCGATCCTTTATGGTCGGCTTTATTTTGATTTACAAAAAATTGGGAATGCTCCCGTCTAAATCGATATTGCGAGGGTAGATTTTTTACTGCAGGGTATGTCAAATGGTTGCATCCACCGGGGTTTCTGTGTAATATGTCCGTTGATATTAAAATTTCTGTCTGATGGGAGGATATTTTTGCCATGGGAGAATTTGGTTCATTTGGAAAGGTTCTGATAACAATAGGTATTATCATGATCGTTGTCGGCGCGTTCTTTCTGCTGGGAAACAAAATTCCGTTTTTAGGAAAACTTCCCGGAGATGTTGCCATCCAGAAGAAAAATTTCAGCTTTTATTTTCCCATTACCACATGTATTATAATCAGCATTATTCTTTCTCTCATAATGTGGTTGTTAGGAAAGAAATGATGAGAAGGGCTGACTACTTTCCTTTCGCATTTGTTATAAATTTTTTTAAGAGAGAGGCATCCTTCTTTCCCGGCGCGGATTCCACGCCGGAAGACACGTCAACGGCATAGGGAGTTACTGTGCGGATGGCTTCTTTTACATTATCAGGTGTCAATCCGCCCGATAATATAATAGTTCCGTATTGACGCGCCTGTTTGGCAATTTCCCAGTTAAACGTTGTTCCCGTTCCTCCCATTACTCCTTTTACATAGCTATCCAGCAGAAATGCATGAGGTTTATAAAGAGACAGAGCTTTCAAATCTTGTTCTCCTTTAATCCTGAAGGCTTTAATGACTTTGAAGCGCGCCAAACCCTCAAGATCAGAAGGAGGTTCGTTGCCGTGAAGTTGAATAGTAGTTAATCCGCAATATTCGGCGATGTCAATAATCGTTTCTTTTTTTTCATTTACAAAAACCCCCACGGTTGAAATGAATGGAGGAAGTTCTGCAATAATATTTCTTGCCTGCTCTTTCGTTACCCTGCGCGGGCTTTCGGCAAATACGAACCCAAGGGCGTCTGCTCCAAATTCTATGGCAGATAAGGCATCGTTACGATTTGTAATACCGCAGATTTTAACTCTCATATTATTCTCTGAGCAGGATGCAGATTTTCATGAAAATCAAATGCCTCCGGAGATAAAGGTCTCAATCTCTCTTATATACTCAGGATACAGTTCCTCCGCCATCTTTACTGAGTCTAAAACTAACGAGTGATCGAGCAGGTCATATTCGTGGACAAGCCTGTTTCTGAGTCCTGCAGACGGGGCAAGCTTTTCCGCAAGGTTTGAAGATATTATACCCAGTTCCCCTACCTTTATAAAACTCTCATAATAATCATCGGGGGCTGTTTTGCTTGACCGGACTATCAGGTGGGAATTTATGTCAATCGCGGCTTCGATTAATTCCTGCAAAAGTCTTTCTGTGGCTTTCCGTTTATATACGTCTTTGATATATTCTGCCTTAGTCATAGTTTCAATGGGCTTTAGCGCTGAAAGATTTTCAGCAATGATAGAAAGCTTTCTTCTTATAATTTCTACTTCTATAGGACTCATGTTAGAGACCCCTTGATTTCAGGAATTGTCTGATTGAAACCGCCTGTGCATCCCGCAGTTTTTTTGTGTCAACATACATCCTGAATGCAAGCGAGTAAAATCCATTGAAGATGCCCGGCTCTCTTTCATAGAGGAGCATACCGTTTTTTACCGCAGAAAATTTTAACAAAGGACTCGCGCGTCTCAGGTCAACCACGTCAACATTATCGGTATGAAGCAGCCTGATAACTCTGTTGGTGAGCGCCAGTATATCTGCCGGTTTGTCAAAGAGAAATGCAAGGTCAATATCGCTTTGCGTATGCATTGTTCCCGTAACAACGGACCCAAAAAGCAAAATAAGCTGCAATCCCTTATCGCTGTAAAATAACGACAGTCTCTTTCTTATCTCCTCAACAGAAATCATCTCTTTTACCTCTGTGATACTTTTTCTATCGTCTCTCACCGCAAAAATACCAGGAATGTACAGGTAAGTCTCTTTTAGCGTTTCTGCTGTAAATGTTTTAGTGTTTAAAATGCCGTTGGCCGGTTAATAACATGCAAATTCCATGTTCATCTGCCGCGGCGATTGATTCATCGTCTTTGTTCGATCCTCCGGGTTGGATGATGGCGGTTACTCCGGCTTTTGCCGCAGTGTCAACACTGTCTCTGAAGGGGAAAAAGGCGTCGGATGCCATTACTGTGCCCTTTATCCTGTTGCCAGCTTTTTTTATGGCAATCTCAGTGGAATCAATCCTGCTCATCTGACCGGCGCCAACACCAACAACCGCTTCGTCTTTTGCCAAGACAATGCAGTTTGATTTCACATGTTTGCATATAGTAAAAGCGAAACGAAGATCGGCCATTTCCCGGTCGGAAGGTTTCTTTTTTGAGGCTATTTTAAGATTTGCAGCGTCATAAAGAGAAAGGTCTCTGCTTTGTAAAAGCACGCCTCCTCCGATTCCCTTGACTTCCTGAATTTTGGCGTCCCTTGCTTTTACCGGAAGCGGGCCGGTCTTTAAAAGTCTTAAACTGCTTCCCCATTTCCTTTTTGTGGTGAGTATTTCAATTGCTTGCTGATCGTAATCAGGGGCAATTATTGCTTCAACAAAATGTCCCGGCTCGGTAATAGCCTCTGCGGTTGCAACATCTACCTTCTTGTTTAATCCCAGGATACATCCGAATGCGGAAACCGGATCGCCGTTATATGCTTTTGTAAATGCCACTGCCAATGTATTTGCCGATGCGGCGCCGCAGGGATTTGTGTGTTTAATTACGATAGCGGACGGTTTCTCAAATTCCTTCACCAGTTCTAATGCCGCGTGAAGGTCTATGATATTATTGTAGGAAAGCTCTTTCCCGAACAATTGCTGCGCGTTGGAAACACATGGTTCGCTTATATTTTCTTCGACGTAAAAGGCCGCGGTTTGATGCGGATTTTCACCGTAACGCAATGATTGACGTTTCATATAGTCAAGGGATAGCGATGTTGGGTATCCTCCTTTATCTTCGCCAAGGCTGTCAAAATAATTTGCGATTACCCTGTCGTAGCGTCCTGTTGTTCTGAAAGCTTCAACGGCCAGTTCAAAACGCATTTTTTCGGAAATGTTATTATGACCGGCTTTAAGTTCCCCGATGATAAATTCATAACGTTTCGGGTTTACGATGACAATGACATCCTTGTAATTTTTAGAGGCAGAGCGAATCATGGAAGGCCCTCCGATATCAATATTTTCTATGGCTTCTTCCATGGAGACGCCTTCTTTTGCGATTGTTTTTTCGAAGGGATACAGATTTACCACTACCATATCGATCGGTTGTATTCCCAGTTCTTTCATTTGTTTTTTATGGGTATCGCTATTTCTCAATGCGAGGAGTCCCCCATGCACCTTTGGGTGCAATGTTTTCACGCGTCCATCCATAATTTCGGGGAATCCGGTGTATTCGGATATTTCAATTACGGCAATGCCGTTTTCTTTCAATAATTTGCATGTGCCTCCGGTAGAGATAATTTCTATCCCTAACGACTGTAATTCCTTTGCAAATGCTACGATTCCTGTTTTGTCAGAGACACTGATAAGCGCCCGCTCCAATTTTGCCATGTTTTTCTCTCTCCTTTTGCTGAAATTTGCTCACAAATATTTTTGAGATTTTAGCAAAATGATAAAATCAAGTCAAAAGAAACTATAAGGACACTGGGGAAAACTGTTTGGTGCGAAATATGATGTGCTGCTGTATGATTTGACAAGTACGTATTTTGAAAGCGACCTGCCGTACCTTCTTGATACAAGAAAAAAGCGTGAACATCTCTACAAATATAACTATAGCCGTCAGGAATATATTGAGCTTTTAGAGGCATTGAAAACACTTTCCTGCAAGAGCACTGTGGAATTTAAATGTCAATACCCTTATATATTACCGTTCAGCGAGTATTTTCAACAAGTCCGGCAAGGGGCATGAAATTTGTGTCTTTCCTGATGCCGGCTGGGTTGTCTGGGAGATAAGCACCCGCACATCCGCTTCAACCAGATCGGCGGCACGGTTAAGATTGTTGAAGTCCTGTAAAGAGGGGTTTGACGTCAGTTTTACTTCGACAGCCCATAATTTGCCCTTAAAATGGAACAGGAGGTCAATTTCAGTGCCGTCAGCAGAACGGAAAAACCATGAATCCACCGGCTGTCCTGTCATATTCAAGGCATCAAGTATTTGCTCGATAACAAACCCTTCCCAACTTGCCCCTACCCATGGTTGATTCAGAAGTGTTTCATAGTCACGAACACCAAGCAAACAGTGGAGAATGCCTGTGTCACGCCAGTAACACTTTGGGCTGCGAACAAGCCGTTTCTTTAAATTTGCAGACCACGGTTGTAGTTTCCTGATGAGAAAAGCCCCTTCCAGAAAATTAACATAACTATTGACCGTATGATATGAAAGGCCGAGGCTTTGACCAATCTGAGAGGCATTCCACAATTTGCCATGAACGGCTGCCAGCATTTTTAACAGACGCTGCATTACCTGGGGTTTGGCGGTTAAGCCCCAGTTTGGCAGGTCGCGTTGTGTGAGAAGGTCAAGATAATCCTTTTGCCATTGAGGATACTGGTCTGACATCAAAATACCGCCATCAGGAAAGCCCCCCCGCAACCATAAGTCCGTCACAGGAATATCAGGAAGTTCGGTGAGAGTAAAAGGGTTTAGCTCTATCAGGGATAAACGTCCTGCCAGTGACTCAGAAACATGTTTCATAAGAGATGGGGAAACTGAATCCAGCAGCAGAAAACGCCCTGTCTTTTTTCGTTCGCTGTCAATTGCTCCGCGCAAACGCGGAAATAATTCCGGACAGGACTGTGCTTCGTCAAGGACTATGATATGTTTGGTCTTTATCAGCGAAGGCCATTGAACATCAAGCCGCAACCTTTCGGATTCCTGTTCCAGGTCAAAATAGTCAGCCGATAAAGAACACGCCAGGGTGGTCTTTCCGGACTGGCGGGGTCCGACCAATGCAACTGCGGGATACGATTTTAAACGCTGTTGTATCAGCGGTTCTATCTTTCGTGTAACAATCATGCAAAACAGAATACAAATTCTATTTTGCAAAATCAAGGTATTTCTAAAGTTTTACCTTCTGCATAACTAGGAAACTCGGGCTAGGATTTGTCCAGTAGAAAATGTGGGGAAAGATAAGCTTTATTAAGGGGGAATATGGTAAATTTCGCTGAATAGTGAATAGATACCTAATTTTTATCTTTTATCCGCACAGGCTTTAGCTTTTTGAAAAAAACTTCGATTTCCCTTATTTTTATACTGCACCTCTCATATTGACGCATGGAGCAAATTTTACCTCCATTAACTCCGCACTTTAGTGCGGAGATATCCACAATAAATACACCGGCTTTAGTAGAGACAGGTTTGAAACCTGTCTCTGCAACCTGGTACAGTGAAAGATATTGGGCTAACTTTACCTCAGGGCTGAAGCCCATGATTATTTCTCCCCTTAACCCCATGCTGAAGCATGGGGTTAAGACATGGGCAATTTTTCAAAAAACTAAAGTGTTACAAACTGTTTATCAGTGGTATAATGTTTGCGACAACTTTTGTGTGCAATTGTTTAAAGGTTTTTAAAAGGTGAGAAATCGTATTTTTAAACAGATGATAATCACAGGCGATTAGTTATGTTGAAAAATTGGACGTTTTGGTATACTAAAAAACAATGTCCATGATTCAATAATCATTTCAGCCCTTCGGGCTTTTTTTACCGCATGCAGGATTTTCATTGCATGTGAATATCTGTAGGTACACATCTGGAGAGGCAGGTGTTTTTTCAAAAAACTAAAGTATTGCCTTGTTTTTTTAGTAAGTTGAGTATCAAGCACGATCTGTTTTTGAGGGAAGGGTTTATAAATGACGCCGAAAGGAATAATTCTTGTTGTTGATGATGAAGAGACAATCAGGCTTTCTGTTAAGGAATTTTTAGATTCGCAGGGTTATGATGCGGTTGTTGCCGATAGCTGCGAAGAAGCATTGGAAAAAATGGACGCATTTATGCCTGATTTGATATTGTTGGACTTGCGGTTGCCCAATATCAATGGCGTGGAGCTCATCGGGAAAATCAAAGAGAAAGACCCTAACGCATTAATGGTGGTGATGACGGGATATGGAAGCGTGGATTCCGCAGTGGAAGTGATGAGACTGGGGGCTTATGATTATTTAGAGAAGCCGTTTAAGCTGGAACGGTTAAAATCCGTTGTTGAAAAGGCATTGCGGAAGCAGGGACTACGCCAGGAGGTTCTTGAAATACAGGAAAAGCAATGGACGTTTGATGAAGAATCGGATGGAATCATTATTGGCAATAGTCCGCAGATGAAAGAAATCTATTCCCTTATTAAACAGGTGGCAAAGAGTTCTTCCACCACGGTGTTAATACAGGGAGAAAGCGGCACGGGAAAAGAACTTGTCGCAAGGGCGGTTCATCGGTTAAGCGCCAGAAAATCAGGACGTTTTGTTGATATTAATTGTGCGGCGCTTACGGAAAGCCTTTTAGAGGCGGAATTGTTTGGATATGAAAAAGGGGCTTTTACCGGCGCGGCGACAGCAGGCAAGCCGGGTTTGTTTGAAGTTGCCGATAAAGGCACTGTTTTTTTAGATGAAATAGGAGAAATGGGGGTTTTGCTGCAGGCAAAATTGTTACGAATTCTGCAGGAAAGACAATTCAAAAGAGTTGGGGGCATTAACGATATTAAGATAGATGTCCGGATTATTGCCTCGACAAACAGAAATCTTGAAGATGAAATAGAAGCGGGGAATTTTAGAAAGGATTTGTATTACCGGTTAAAAGTATTGCCGATATATGTGCCACCATTGAGGGAAAGAAAAGAAGATATTATGCTTTTGGTTAAATACTTTATTCACAAATATAATAATGAATTCAGCAAGAATATTTGTGATATCCCCTCCGATACGGAACAGATTTTATTGGAATATGGCTGGCCGGGAAACATTAGAGAATTAAAGAATGTTATAGAAAGGGCTGTATTGATTGCAAACGGCAATACATTGCTGCCAAAATATGTTGCGAATATCAGTTTTGGGAAAAAAGAAACGAATAGTATGGCGGACATCGGCGATATTGAAAGCGCCGGTAACGAAGGGAATGGCGTGGTGGACGTTCGTTCGCTGGCGTTTATGGAAAAACGGCATATAGAAAAGGTGCTTAAATACCTCATGGCGAAGGGCGGAGGCAGCACGGGTACTGGGCATTAACAGAACGACGTTATATAATAAAATAGGGTCATCGTGGAAACGAGTGGGTAGATTTTAGGGATTTTCATATCTCAGGAAGCATACATGTCAGAATTTTTAAGCGTAGATATTCTTCGTCTCTTAGGCCGTAAGCCCGTCTTTGTATAACCCTG
>VGXV01000003.1 GCA_016873165.1 Planctomycetota bacterium
TCTGCCAAGAGCTTCGCGTTCGTCTTTGGCAAGCGTCACGATGTATTTCTTCATATTCAATCCCCCAATGGTTGTGGTTGAAATGAAGATAATATATCACACTATTTACGACATTGCAAGGTTGACGCGACACTAGCCGTGAAGATTTTTATAATTTAGAAATCTTATTGCCACCTATTGAAATTCAAAGCTACATAGCATCTATCCTTTCCACACTTGACGACAAAATCGAACTCAACCGTCAGACGAATCAGACGTTGGAGGCCATTGCCCAAGCGATATACAAGGAGTGGTTTGTCAATTTCCGCTTCCCCCCTTCCCCTCTTGAGGGGTGCCCGAAGGGCGGGGTGGACACTTCCCCTCTTGAGGGGTGGCAGGCAAAGCCTGACGGGGTGGACTCTTCGCACACACCTCCCCCTTCCCCCGCATCATGGCAAAAAAACTCCCTCTTCCCCTTCTGGACTTTGCCAAAAAACCGCGCATTGCAAGAGCGGGCAAAAGAACTGAGAAAACAAGGAATTTTATCAGAAGTTATATTTTGGAAAACTTTTAAAGACAAAAAAAAGCTGGGTTGGGATATTGATAGGCAGGTTATTATCGGCAATTTTATTGTAGATTTTTTTATCCCGGAACTTGGACTTGTATTTGAAATTGACGGCTCAAGCCATAACGACAAACAGGAATATGATCGGGAACGCGACGCCTTCTTATCTTCGTTACGGTTAAAAGTTGTGAGAATTTTGGGCAAAGATGTGCTTGGAAATATTGAAGGTGTTTGGGGTTTTGTGACAAGGTTGATTAAAGAGAGGGTTGAGGAGTTGAGTCCACCCCGCCCTTCGGGCACCCCTCAAGAGGGGAAGAGATGCGAAATGCAGGACAGCGAACTCGGCCCTATTCCGAAGGGGTGGAGGGTAGTTTCCTTAGCAGATTTAATGGAATTTCAGGGTGGTTCTCAACCTCCAGCGGATCAATTTAAAGATGGTTACCATGAGGGATATATTCGTTTGATTCAAATCCGAGACTATGAAACAGATTCACATATAACCTATGTGCCTAGGACAGATAAATTGCGGATATGTGAGGATAAAGATATTATGATTGCGCGGTATGGGGCATCTGTCGGCAGGGTTTTATTTGGTTTGAATGGAGCATATAACGTTGCCTTGGTTAAAGTTATACCTGAAAAAAAGCACTATCGAGAGTTTCTTCGGTTATATCTCAAATCTTATTCTTTTCAAGAACGACTTTTAGCCATGAGTAGTCGTAGTGCTCAGGCTGGGTTTAATAAGGGAGACTTTAAAAGTTTTAGAATCGCGTTTCCCCAAGGGGACCAATTACTTATAGAGTTTGAAAAAATCACAGCTTGTTTAATTGAAAAAATTTTAATAAATAATTTGGAAAGTGAAGCACTTGCAAATACACGAGACAAATTATTACCAAAATTGATGAGTGGCGAGATAGAAGTACGAGTGATGAAATAAAATACGAACAGAAAAAACTTTTGATCATCTTCATCCCCGCTTTAATGCAGAAAAAGATGAAATTGTAAAATTGGTGGCGCCATGAATTCCGAAAATAGAAACAATGAAATTGTTTTTTATACCTCTGAAAAGGGCAATGTCTGTGTTGAAGTCCTTTTTCAGGATGAAAACGTCTGGCTTTCTCAAAAACGTATGGCGGAATTGTTTGCCGTTGAAGTAAACACGGTTAATTACCATTTGAAAGAGATTTTTAAAAGTGAAGAATTATTGGAGGATTCAGTTATTCGAAAAATTCGAATAACTGCCGATGATGGGAAAAACTACCTTACGGCATTTTACAGCCTCGATGCAATTATCGCCGTTGGATACCGTGTCAATAGCTATCAGGCGACTCAATTCCGTATCTGGGCGACCAAAACTCTTAAAGAATTTATTATCAAAGGTTTTGTCCTTGACGACGAAAGGCTCAAACAAGGCAAACGTTTTGGGAAAGATTATTTCGATGAACTCCTGGAACGGATTCGTGAAATCCGGGCAAGTGAACGCCGGTTCTATCAGAAAATTACCGATATTTACGCACTTTCAATTGATTACGATAAAAATTCCCCTATTACGAAAGATTTTTTTGCGACCGTACAGAATAAACTGCATTGGGCGATAACAGGCAAGATTATACAAATGCGGACGCGACAAAATTGTATATGGGATTAACCAACTGGAAGCAATCTCCTGAAGGAAAGATACTCAAATCAGATGTTAGCGTTGCCAAGAATTATTTAAGCGAACAACATATTAAAGAGATCAACCGGATAGTTTCCGCATATTTAGATTTGGCGGAGAACCGGGCAGAGCGGCAGATAGTAATGAAGATGACGGACTGGATTCAGTTTTTGCATAATTTTCTGGAATTATCCAATTATCCGATCCTGGAAGATAAAGGTAAAATTAGCATGTTGGAAGCTAAGCTGAGAGCAGAACAAGAATATGAAGTTTACCGGAAAGTTCAGGATAAAAATTACCTCTCTGATTTTGACCGCGAAATAAAAAGGATTGAAGGGAAAAATGAATAATTCATTCTTCGAATCAGATATAGAACAACTTGCCTTAGAGATTCTCAAAGATGAGCATGGTTATAAGATTCTCTACGGACCCGATATCTCCGAAGGCGTGCAAAAAGAACGCGAATATACGGAAGTTATCTTGCAGGGGCGTTTAAAGAAAGCGGTTGATACGATTAATGGTTCAATTCCGGAAGACGCCCGGGAAGAAGCGATTAAAAAAGTTTTGCGCACCTTCTCTATTAGCATGATGGAAAACAACGAGTCTTTTCACCGCATGCTTACCGAAGGCATAGACGTTAAGTTCCATGTGGGCGAAGGTAAGTCAAGGACAGAGAAGGTATGGCTGGTTGATTTTACGCATCCTGATAATAATGAGTTCCTGGCAGTTAATCAGTTTACCGTAGTTGAAAACCATAACAATAAGAGGCCGGACATTGTGTTGTTCATTAATGGCCTGCCGTTTGTTGTGATTGAACTCAAGAATCCGATTGATGAAAATGCTGACGTTAAAGCCGCGTTTCATCAGCTTCAGACCTATAAGCAATTAATTCCTTCACTTTTTTCCTGCAATGCATTCTTCATTGCCAGCGATGGATGGTTTGCCAAGGTTGGCACGATTACCAGCGATTATGCACGCTTTATGGAATGGAAAACTGCTGACGGTGAAACTATTGTTGACGCAAAGGTTGAACCTGAACTTGAACCGATGATTAAGGGGCTGTTGAATAAAAAGGTACTGCTCGATATTATCCGCCATTTCATTGTCTTTGAAAAGAATACCGTAGGGGCGTATTGCAATACGCCCCTGCAAAAGAAAATCGCCGCATACCATCAGTATTACGCGGTTAACAAAGCAATTGAATCAACTATTCGCGCTATAGGAGAAGCACTGCCTGTCGTGCAGGACAATCCGGAGAAGTATGGTTTTGCAAGTGTGAGGAACCAATCTCCGGGCAATAAGAGGGCAGGTGTTGTCTGGCATACCCAAGGCAGCGGCAAAAGTCTTACGATGGTTTTTTACGTTGGGAAGCTGGTGATTGCCGAAGAAATGAATAACCCCACGATTGTGGTTTTAACCGATCGCAATGATTTGGACCAGCAGTTATTTGAAACATTTACCAATTGCCAGCAATTGATTCGCCAAAAACCGCAACAGGCCGCCAATCGGGAGGATTTGAAAAAGCTACTCGCTGTGTCATCAGGCGGTGTGGTGTTTACGACTATTCAGAAGTTCTTGCCAGAAGGTGTTGGGGCACAATATCCCCTGTTGAGTGAAAGGCAAAATATTGTGGTTATTGCCGACGAGGCGCATCGTAGCCAGTATGATTTTATTGACGGATTTGCCCGGCATATGCGCGACGTCTTGCCGAACGCCTCATTTATCGGTTTTACCGGCACGCCTATAGAGAAGGAAGATAAAAATACCCAGGCGGTGTTTGGCGATTATATAGACGTCTATGATATTCAACAGGCCGTAGAAGATGGAGCGACCGTTCGCATCTATTATGAAAGCCGTCTGGCAAAAATTGAACTTTCAGAAACTGAGCGTAAAGAGATTGATGAGAAAGTTGAAGATATTACCGAAGGTGATGAACTCTCGGAGTGCCAGGTTCGGTTTGCCAAATGGACAAGCAAAGAGGCTGTGGTGGGAAGCGCACAGCGGCTTCAACAGGTTGCGGCTGACATGGTAAAACATTTTGAACAGCGCTTGTTAGCAGCAGAAGGGAAAGCCATGTTTGTCTGCATGAGTCGCAGGATTTGTGTCGCAATTCATAATGAAATTATCAAATTACGCCCTCAGTGGTATGATCCGGCAGATGATAAGGGCACCATCAAGGTAATCATGACCGGCTCCGCGAGCGACCCTCTGGAGTGGCAGGAGCACATTCGCAACAAACCTCGTCGAATAACAATTGGCGACCGTTTAAAAGACCCAAAAGATCCACTCAGAATTGTTATTGTTAGGGATATGTGGCTTACCGGCTTTGACGCGCCGTGTTTACATACGCTTTATATTGATAAACCTATGAACGGGCATAATCTCATGCAGGCCATTGCCCGGGTGAACCGTGTGTATGGTGACAAAGAAGGTGGATTGATCGTTGATTATATTGGTATTGCCCATGATTTAAAAAAAGCGCTTGCGGTTTATACCGAAAGTCATGGACGAGGCAATATTGCCTTCGACCAGGAAGAAGCGGTTGCGAAAATGACGGAATTATACGAAGTAGTAGTGGATATGTTTCATGGGTTTGAGTATTGCAAGTACTTTAGTCTTGAACCGCGAGAAAAACTGAATTTTATTTTAGACGCTGCCAATTATATAGCAGATTTGTCTGAAGAAAAGGACGGGGAAAAAATTTGTAATGGCAAGGAGCGTTTTAAGGAAAATGTTATAAAGTTGCAACAGACCTTCGGCGTCTCTGTTCCTCATCCAAAAGCGCTTGCTATTCGTAATGATCTTGCTTTCTTTCAGGCAATCAAGTCACGTTTTGCAAAATTCGATGAACAGGCAAAGAAACGCACTGATGAAGAAATAGAAACTGCTATCAGACAAATTATAAATGATGCCATTATCTCTAAAGAAGTTGTCGATGTTTTTGATGCTGCCGGATTAAAGAAACCTGACATTTCTATACTTTCGGATGAATTTCTTGCTGAAATCAAGGGAATGCCCAGGAAAAACCTTGCCCTTGAATTATTGAAGCGGTTGCTCAATGATGAGATAAGGAACCGGGCAAAAACAAATTTGGTACAAGGCAAAAAATTCTCCGAGCTATTAATTGAAGCGGTTAAACGATATCAAAATGGACTTTTGGATTCAGCTCAGGTTATTGAAGAACTGATTAAACTGGCACAAGAAATTCGCGAGGCAGATAAACGCGGAGAAAGGCTTAACCTGAGAACCGATGAATTGGCGTTTTATGATGCCCTTGCAGATAATCCAAAGGCCGAAGCGGTGTTAGGGGATGAAACCCTTAAAATAATCGCACACGAGTTAGTTGAAAGCGTAAAGAAAAACACCAGTATTGACTGGCAGTTCAAGGAAAGCGTGCAAGCGAAGCTACGCGTGCTTGTAAAGCGCATTTTAAGAAAATACAAATATCCACCCGATGACCCGGCAACTGGTGAGTATACCGTTTCAGTGAAAAAGGTTTTGGATCAGACGGAATTGCTCGCAGATTTCTGGTCTTCAGAAAAGTAAGGGGAAATATAGGCCATTAGAAATGAACGGGAATTGCAACTACCGGAATCATATCTCATTACTGCTATAACAGACATTTTCCCCAATCACTTAAAAATTAATTTTATACCTGACTTTGCCCTGGAAAATGTACAATAATCACTGTTAAATATTTTGTAACATGTTTATTTGAGTTATTACTTTTTTATGAGGGAATAATTGTATATGTTTTTCAAAAGAAGCCGATTGGCACCCACTATTATTAGCACACTGCTGCTATTTCCTTCCGGTTCGCTATTTGCCCTGCCGTCAAAAGATTATAAAGAAAGGCTTGCATGTGAGATTGTCGGGAAAAAAGACGGCGTTGATAAAAATAATTCTTCTTCCAATAAAGGAAAGATAGTGGGAAAAATTACCGATACGGCAGGAAAAAATATATCAAATGTTACTATCAGTATTCAGGAAATAACACATGGAATGACTTATGGGAATTTGTTTGAAGATATGACAACAACGGACAAAAAAGGAAAGTTTACGATACAGGATATTGCGCCCGGGAACTATATTGTAAGGGCAACGCCTTCAGACAACACATATCTTCCCAATGACAAAATTGGTGTAAAAGTAAAAAATAAAAAGAAGAAAAATATCAAGATAAAGCTTTCTTCCGCCTCAGAGGCATCCTCAGGATATGTTGGCAGCGCCATATGCCTTGGCTGCCATCCTGATCAGAAAGATTGGCAGGATACCGCCCATGCAAAAACACTTCAAACGCCGGATTCTGATACGGTCGTTGCTCCGTTTGATGGCAGCATAATCACCACTGACGATAACAAAGTGACGTTTATGCCTTTTACCGACGGAGATGGCTACAAAGTAACTCTGTATGATTTAACAAATCCAGACAATTCCGTTACCTACACAATTGCCAGAACACACGGCGGTGTTTCTGTGGCGGGAAAACAGAGATATCAGGTAAAAATTGGAAACAGCCACTATATTTTGCCCATACAATACAATAACCGAAATGTAGATAAAAATGACCCTGCCGCAGCATGGGTCTCCTATAATCCAGGCACATGGTACAACGATGACGGGACGTTAATTGCCAGGGACGAAAACACCGCTCCAAATCCGGGGAAGTCATTTGAACAAAACTGTGAAGGATGCCATGTTACGGGACTTTCTATTACAAAAAATTCTGCAGGTGAGTTTGTCTCTGATTCGAAAGAACTCGGAATTTCCTGCGAAAGTTGCCATGGACCCGGAGAAAAACACGTATCGGAAGGAGGCGGTAATTCCGTTTATACGGTAAATCCGGAATATCTTGCCACTGACAGAGGAAACGAAGTTTGCGGCCAATGTCATGCAAGAGTTAAAAATAAAAACGGTGAAAATGGAGCAGATTTTGAAACAGAATATCCTGCCATTATAAACGGTGGTGTACTTTCTCCATATAGAGCAGGAGAAGATTTAAATAACTACATTGAGGAAACGGATGGAGACGGTAATCCGACTGCCGGATATTGGAATAACAATGACAGTTCTGTTGTGGGAGAAGATACGTCAGAAAATAACCATTCAAAACGCCATCACCAGCAATACCAGGATTTTATCAGAAGCATTCATTATAACAAAGACGGGCAAAAATGTTACACGTGCCATGAAGCTCATGGCAAAGGAGAAGAAGGAACACCACAACTGTTAACGAGCAATGACAATAAGGCATGCACGGTTTGTCATGATGATTTTGAAGAAACAACTACAAAAAAAAGTGAGATATATTATAAACATTCCAGTCACGAGTATAACTCGTCCGACCGGGGCGGAAATCTTTGTACCGGCTGCCACATGCCGAAAACGGCAAAAACCGCCGTGGACAATGACATATCCTCACATGTGTTTGACATCATTAAACCACAAACAAGCAAAGCAATGGCTGATTACAACAGCACAAACGGTGAGGAAAACAGCGCTGATACTGTTATCACCAATTCATGCTACGGTTGTCACTCAACCGATGCCGATTATGGCACGGAACGCTGGAACGAATGGGAAAATAATAAAGAAGAAAATGATAATGAACAATAACAATATTGAGGTGCATTTCATTAACAGCCCGGTGTGTTGCTTTGCAGCACACCGGGGCTGTTTTTTCAACAAATAATTTCGTTATCCTGCCTTAACATTTGAGATGTGAGAAGATGCGTTGGGCACCGGCGGGTAGTTATCCGGAACGAGATACTTTTCCGGCAGTTTTATTTTTTTTGCCAGTTCTTCAAGATTATTCACGCCGAGTTCGTTGTATGCCCGAAGCACGATTTTTGCGCATGCCACGGCATCTTCTTCTGCATTATGGTGTTTGAACTCGATTTCCAGATGCCTCGATATCTTATTGAGCGCATAGCCCAGAAGCCCCGGCCATACCCGTTTCGCTATCGCAAGCGTGCAAAAATAATTGAGAGGAGGGTGAGGTATTTTGTACACATCGAGAATGCTGCACAACACACTCATATCAAAGCTTGCATTATGGGCAACGAGATAACTACCCTGCAGGAACGGGAAAATTTCGCCCCATAGTTGGTAAAATTCCGGTTTATTTTCCACATCTTTTACCGAAATTCCATGTATATATGTGTTAAACGGATCAAAAAGAAGCTCAGGAGGCCTGATAAGCCACGAGGTTCTTTTCACAATAGTTTGTCCTTGAATTATTGCCAATCCCAAAGCACAAACACTGGAACGCTTTGCGTTCGCTGTCTCAAAATCAATAGCGACACATTTCATAGGGTTTCTAAAAGAGGCAAATAGAACGTTGTTTTCTTCTAATTTTTCTGGGCAATGGTGAAAATCATAACACACAACAGATTCAAAAGTCCATTATGTTCTCAAAAAAACATATCTGGCAATGAATGCCGCAGACGTCAAATAGAGAACCCAGTGAACGTCGCGGCCTTTCCCCGTGATAAGTTTTAAAAGAGAATAGGAAATAAAACCAAACGAAAGCCCTTCCGTAATGCTCAAAGAAAAAGGCATAACTGCAAGGGTAAGAAAGGAGGGAAGCGCTTCCGTGTGATCATCCCATTTGATATTTTTCACATTGAAGATCATCATGCTTCCCACAACTATCAACGAGGGAGCAACTATGGGATAAAGGTAATTGCCCTGAGGAGTCTGATAGCCCCCGCCCACCATTTTTATTAACGGATAAAATAATAAGGATAAAAGCAGCAGGCAAGCAGTTACAATATTGGATAGCCCCGTTCTGCCGCCGGCCTGAATGCCCGCCGTGCTTTCAATATAGCTGGTGATCGTTGAAGTGCCTAATAATGCGCCGCTTATTGTTCCCAGCGCATCCGCGAGAAATACCTGCTTTATTCGCGGAATTTTTCCGTTTTTATAAAACCCCCCTTGTTCCCCGACGCCGACTACCGTGCCAATGGTATCAAAGAGATCTAAAAAGAATAAAATAAAAACGACGGAGATAAGCCCCGGATGTGTCACTATTTTCACCGGATCGCACTTTAATAACGTCGGTTCTATTGAAGGGGGCATACTGACAATGCCCTGATAGTGTACCAGACCTAGGGGAATTCCTATCAATGCGGTCCCGATAATCCCGTATAGAATTGCCCCCCGAATCCTGAGCGCTACCATCGTTCCTATCGCAACAACGCCAAGCAGCGACAACCACATCTCAGGTGATTTAGGATTGCCTAGTCCGACAAGCGCACCCGGTTTGTCAACGATTATTCCGCCATATTCAAACCCTACGAGGGCAATCAATAATCCGATCCCGACAGCAATTGCGCTTTTCAACGAATCGGGTATGACGGTTATCACCAACTCGCGCAAACCAAGAAACGACAGAATAAGAAAAACCGCGCCGGAAATAAGGTTTGCGCCAAGCGCAATCTGCCAGGAGTATCCAAGCCCTCCTGCTATAGCAGGTCCGCAAATGGTAAAGGCAAAATAAAAATTATGCCCCATGGCGGGGGCAAGCGCGATGGGATAGTTGGCAAGAAAGGCCATGAATATGCATGCAATTGCGCTGGAAATGCACGTTGCCGACATAACCGAGCCAAAATCCATTCCGCAACTGGAAAGCACCGCAGGTTGAACGAAAATGATGTACGACATTGTCAAAAAGGTCGTCGCCCCCGCAACCATTTCGGTACGGACATTGGTGCCGTTTTGCCGGAGTTTAAAAATTTTTTCTATCATTCTTTTTTACCATATTCCAGATAGCGTCCAGTTCCTCTGTTGAACACTGCTCAATATCTTTTCCGCGGGCAGCAAGTTCCTTTTCAATCTTTTTAAAACGATCCACAAATTTATAGATGGTTTTGTGCAGTACATTTTCCGTATCAAATTTTAAAAACCGGGAGAGATTCACTACGGAAAACAGCAGGTCTCCTATTTCTTCCTCGATGTCTTTTGTTTCTTTCTTTGCAATAGCTTCCTTTACCTCTTCCATTTCTTCTTCCACTTTCGCAATGACATCGTTGATATCCTTCCAGTCAAATCCCACCTTGGCCACCTTTTTTTGCACTTTTTGCGCCTTTTGAAGCGCGGGAAGATGCTTCGGCAATCCATCGACAACTGATTTTCTTTCTTCGTATCCCTTTTCCTGTTTTTTAATTGCCTCCCACTGCTGAACCACCTCATCGGGGGTAGCTGCGGTAGCATTGCCAAAAACATGGGGATGACGGCGCGTCATTTTATCAAGGCATAATTTCATTACATCATTTATATCAAATTCGCCTTTTTCCCCCGCGATTTGACAATGGAAGATAATTTGAAGAAACAGGTCTGCAAGCTCCTCCTTCAGTTTCTCTGGTATGCCGGAATCTATTGCATCGATTACTTCGTATGTTTCTTCCACCAGATAGGGTTTTAAGGTTACATGATTTTGTTCTTTATCCCACGGACATCCGTCTTTGCCGCGCAATTTTTCCATCAGTTCCACCATGTCATGGAATAAAGAAAGAGATTTATCCTTTTTCGTACTCATTTAACCCCTTCCAAAAAAACGGAATTCTAACAATTATTTTTATTGAAGTCAAATAGGCATAAATAGCCAGGACAACGTCAAAGTCAAGGCAAAGGAGCGTAGAGGGGAAAGAGAGCCTTCCCGCGATTGGCTGGGAGTCGTTCCGATTTAGGATGTATTCAGAAAAATTTGTTCATTTCTGCGCATCTCTTTATCTCCGTTTCAAAAATATCATGTTCGGTTTTGCCGATCGAAGAGATAAAATTTTTTATACGATAGTAAGGTCTTAAAAGTAATACTCTAATAAGGTTTACCATCCGGAAATTTACTTTAAAAACCGGAGTTGTCTTAAAAAAGGTGGAATATTTGCGTTTATATTTCCAGCGTAAAAACTGCAAGTCTTCGGAGGATAAATATTTTGTTTTTACATTTGCCCAAAACCCGTTGTACTTGCTGTAATCGAAACTGTTTGTGACCAATCCCTCATTGATCAGGATATCACGCATGCCGGTCTTCGGGTAAGGAGTGATTATCTGCTCTCCGTAAAAATCGATATTTTCCCTGTCAAAGAACTCAAAATTCTGGGCAATATCCTCTTCCTTATCTTCTTTGTGCCCAATGATCATGCCGCCTACTATTAAGATATTATTGCTGTGAAGATAATCGATGGCTTTTTTTGTCTTATCAACCACATTCCCTTTGTTCATTGCGCGCAGATTTCGTTCGGAGACGTTTTCTATCCCGAGAAATACAATTTGAACTCCGGCCATGGCCATTTTTTCAGCCAATTCAGGGGATGAGGCTATTCCTGAGGTGCTTGCCTGAACAATGTATCGCAAATCATTATGTCCGTACTCAACAATTGCGTCGCACAAGGAGGCAAATCGTTTTACATTCAAGGTAATATTGTCATCAGCAAAAGCAATGTATTTTGCTCCATATTTTTTTGCATTCGTGAGATCTCGCATTATCCTTTCAATGCTATATGTCCTGAACGTCCTTCCGTACATCCGGTTCATGCTGCAAAAATTACACGTCATGGTGCAACCGCGGGAAGTTTCTATCATATCAAGCCCTTTTCCGGAAAACGTATACCCTTTCCATAACCGCACATCGCGCCGGGGGAGTTGTATCGTCTCCAAATCTTCAAGAGGGCGTGGCTGATTGTGAATAAAGGTCCCTTTGTGGTTATAAGATAATCCCGCGATATCTTCCCATTTTCCGGTTCCCTCAATGGCGCATAATAATTCACTAAACGTTTTGTCTCCTTCTCCCCGCAAAATATAATCAAACGGGGCGCTGTCCTGTGTGGAGGCAATTTCTTCATACATAAGAGTAGCATGATAGCCGCCGACAGCGATCTTTATATTGCTGTTGAAACTTCGTATAAACAGGGCAATATTATGAGCAGTATTAAACTGAAAAGACATGGCGCTGAGGCCAATAATGTCCGGCTTGAATTCTTCGATGGCATTTTGTATTGAAGGCAGGAGGTTCTTCCTTTTCAGGACAAGATCTCCAAGTTTTACCTGATGGTGTTGCGGCATATTGCCGGCTATAGATGAGATTGCCAGATTCGGCGCCCTCCACGTTTTGGCGGAAAATTGAGGAACGACATCCGGCATTGAAAATAAAAGCACTTTCATTGTTTTTTTAACGATTGTAAAAAGTTAAAGATACGTCTTTGTTTCACAAAATCAAATTTTGTTTTAGATTTTATCAAACATTTCCATCGAACGCTATAATGAATATTAGCTATTGGAATAAGGAGATATTTGGAGTATATTCAATCCTATTGCCACAGCTTCTATTCCTGATACAAAGATTTTCGGAACGATGAACCTGAAATGAAGAGATCAAAACTATTGCTCTTTACTTTTATTACGGAAGGTTTTGCATTGATGCTGGCGTTGTTGCTTGCAAGATACTTACACATACAATTATTTCCTTTGACCGGAAATATAGCACGTGATATCCTCTTAGGCTCCTTTGGGGCGGCAATACCTTTTTCACTTTTTGTTTTTATCCTATCGGGAAAATCGGGAAAGATTCCTTTTGCAAATTCCCTCAGGCAAACAATAACAGGGTATTTGAAGCCCCTGTTTTCTCATTTGACGCTTCTTGATATGTGCATAATTTCTCTTTTAGCAGGATTTGCCGAAGAATTGCTGTTTCGGGGAGTAGCACAAAATAAGATCGGTATTTTTGCGGCAAGCATAATCTTCGGATTGCTCCACTTTATCTCACCGGCATATTTTGTTATTGCATTTCTCATAAGCATTTATCTTGGTTTTTTATATTATTATTTCCAAAGTCTGCTTATTCCTGTTCAGGCACATTTTGTTTATGATGTGTGCGCGTTAATATATCTGAGACAGTTAAAGAAAATTAAATAAGGGAACGATCATGAGTGACAATTTTTCACATTTTATATCTGGCAGATATAAACTATTTCTGTATCCGGCAATTTTGTTTTTCGTTTTAATGCTGGCGAGGGGGACTTCCTTTGCTGTTCAGGTTTCGCCTAAAATAGCGGCGGGGGCGTTTCATTCTCTTGCAGTAAAACCGGACGGCAGCGTCTGGTCGTGGGGAAAAAATGAATACGGACAGCTTGGCGATGGCACCATTAAAGACAAGCATTCCCCTGTACAGGTCAAACATCTTGGCAGTATTGTTGCAATCGATGGCGGGGCATGGCATAGTCTCGCCCTAAAATCCGACGGCACAGTATGGGCATGGGGAGGAAATTGGGCGGGTCAATTAGGCGCCGGCTCATACAAAAGCAGCAATATCCCTGTTCAAATAAACGAATTAAACGGCATTATTGCAATTTCCTGCGGAGGACAACACAATTTAGCGCTCAAATCTGACGGAACGGTATGGTCGTGGGGCATTAATGACAAAGGGCAGCTCGGCATCGGCACCACGGTAAATCAGAATACACCCGTTCGGATACCAGATCTGGACAATATTATTGATATTAGCGCGGGAGGATACCATAGTCTTGCTTTTAAAGCAGACGGGTCTCTCTGGGCATGGGGTTCAAACAATATGGAACAACTGGGAGACGGCAGCGCCACCAACAGACATAGCCCTGTTCCGGTAAGCACTCTTCGCAATATAACTGTTGTGAATGGCGGGGGAGATTATAGTCTGGCTCTGAAAGCCGATGGCACCCTTTGGGCATGGGGATTAAATGGTTTAGGGCAACTGGGAGACGGAACAACTACAAACAGAAATACCCCTGTAAAAGTTTCTGATGTAAAAGATATTATTGAAATTGCTGCGAAGGGGAACCACAGCCTTGCGCTTACCATTGAAGGCAAACTTTGGGAATTTGGTGTCATCGGAGCGATTCCTGTGGAAAATGAAGTAGTCTTGCCTACCCACCGTCCTGTTCTTGTAAGTGAAATGAACAACGTTACTGAGATAGCCTGCGGCGAGTTTCACAATATTGTGCTCAAGAATGACGGCAGTGTGTGGGGATGGGGGAGAAATGATTTTGGTCAATTGGGAGACGGCACTGTTGCCGGCAAAACGAAGCCTGTTCAAGCCTTTGATTTGTATTAAAGGAGTTAAATCGTGAATAACATAAAATACGCACGGCACCTTTTGGCTGCTGTGATAGCAGCCGGTAAAGCAGGCAAGGGAATTCTGGAAGTATACAACTCTGATTTCGCAGTCGAACACAAGGACGATAAATCTCCTTTAACAATGGCTGATAAACGTTCGCACGAAATTATCGCAAACGAGTTAAAGGCAGTGAATATCAGCAATAGTCATGATAGCGCCCATGCCAATATTCCACTGCCTTTGTTAAGTGAAGAAGGAAAGGAAATACCGTTTACCGAAAGAAAAACATGGGAATATTTCTGGTTAGTAGACCCCCTTGACGGCACAAAGGAATTTATCAAGAGAAACGGCGAATTTACGGTAAATATTGCCCTTATCCATAAAAACAAACCTGTTTTGGGTTGCATTTATGTGCCGGTCACGAATATTTTTTACTTTGCCTGTGAAGGATTAGGTGCATATAGATTAACAAACAAACAAGACATGACGGCTGTTTTGTCAATAAATAAGCTGATTGACAGCTCGGTAAAATTGCCAGAGCATCAGGATAGAGAGCATTTAACGGTTATTGGGAGCCGCTCGCATCCGTCAGAACAATTTGCAAAATTTGTGGAACAATTGCAGGGACAAGGGGAAAAGGTTGAAATTATTTCCGCAGGAAGTTCTTTGAAATTCTGTCTTGTGGCCGAAGGCCGGGCGGATATTTATCCCCGGTTTGGCCCTACCATGGAATGGGACACAGCGGCAGGGCAAGCGATTGTTGAGCAAAGCAACGGGAAAATAATCAACGCAGAAACCAAAGTACCCCTGCGCTATAATAAGGAAAACATGGTTAATCCGTTTTTTATAGGAACAGGGGAAAATATTGCCATTCCTCCTATTGCATAATGATTGCAGTGAGATGTAAGGGTTCAAAATCCCGAACTCCTATTTTTCGGATAGCGGCGACTTGTATTCCGTACGCCGATACAAATCTATTTCTCCGGGAAATGTTTTGAGCAATTTCAACTCATCATGATGCGCAGGGGTTTTCAGTTCGGGGATTTTTATGCCGCCAATTGGCGATTTTTCCCGTGTTACAACGAGATATTGAGCGCCGTAAGCATCCATGTGCTCTATTAATTTTCCATATTTTGTCGTATTGGGAATAGCTATAGCATCGCCTCCTGCAAAGAAAGCCGGCGCGCTGTCATCTGCTACAATTCTTATCCTTTGCTCTCCCTTTAAATCTTTTTTAACATAGTCGCCAACGCCACGATAGCGGAAATGTCTCCAGTTTTCCCCCCGGCCAATATGCCGCGTCATTTTTATCATCGGCAACAGAATCATAAAAACAACGATTATTATTTTCAATGTGTGCGGTCTAAAGCGAAAAAACGCGAGTCGTTGCTGAACCCATTCGCTTATTCCCGCCAATCCGATTGCCATCAAAACTGAAAAAACAGGAAGATAAGGAATCAGCAACCGGTCTGTCCCCTCCCGAAACGAAAGGGTGAGCAAAGGGAAAAATCCGGCCCATATGCCGTGAAATATCTTTTCCTGCACAATTCCCCGCCCCCGCCGTATGCCAAAGAATAAGAGAATAAATCCAAATCCAAAAAAAAGGATTTCTGCCAGGGGTTTAAAATAGGTAATGGTGTTGCACAAATAACGTTTTGTTAATTCAGGCGCATTCAATCTGATGTAACGTCCCGGATTGAAATCCGCCGGATGGGTAACAGACGGCCACAAAGGATCAAACGACCTTGGCGCCCAGGCGGGATCAAATGATTTGGGCGGTCTTTTATCCGGCGTGCTCTGATACCAGATCAGGTTTACACTGTTTCCCCCCAGACTGAAATGGCCGGTCGCTGTTTTTAACATATGCCAGTAGGGAAGACAGGCTACCGTCAATGCAATGGCCGCGGCAATAACGCACAGAAAACACTTTGCGCGTTCTTTCCACTTGCATACGATCAATATAACAATTCCCGCAGGGAGAAGAAGAAAACTTTCACTCCTGCAAAAATACGCAGCGGCGCAAAAGAGTCCAAAGAAAACACTGGAAATCACTGATTTAAAGGTTGTTTGCCTGCAGGATGACAACAAAAAACCTAACGCAATAATGGAGAATAAAGCATTTGAAGTTTCTGATAATGCTTCAGACCCTGCATGGGCAAAAAATGGATTTACGGCAAGCAGCGCTGCGGAGTATAGCGCATAACGGTTTGGCAAAAATTGTTTCGCTGTCCAAAATACAGCAGGAATTGAAAGGGCGCCGCAGAATAGCGAGACAATATGCCCTGTCAACTCAGGATCACGAAAAAAGAATAGAAATCCCGCAATAAGGTACGGATATCCTGGCTGCCGATATACCTCGATCTGTCCGGCACGCGAAAACCCTTCTCCGCGGAAAATATTCCGCGCAAGGGTAAGATAATCAAAACTGTCCCCGGACAAATGGTAATTGCCCGCTGTCAGAAATGTTGCCAAAAGGCAGTAGAATCCGGTGATAGCGAATACAATTCCCCATCCAGAGGTTTCATACCGTTCATTCTCTCCGTGCATAGCGGGTTCATTGTGTGCCATATCGTATTTTATTGTAAGATCAAATTGTTAGATTTCACAAAAACACTCTTTGATACAAATAGTCAGGGAGCATTCCCAATTTTTTGTAAAATGTGGAGGTATTATGCGGGGGATAAACCACCCGCGCTACGACACATATTGCATGGTAGCGCCGATCCTTTATGGTCGGCTTTATTTTGATTTACAAAAAATTGGGAATGCTCCCAATAGTCAGATTATATATTTCTGCCATAGAACCTTCAACGATAATCACACTTATTGCCTTGAAAGACGCTTCTTCCGAATACTCCTGGGCATAATAAATTTTTCGTAACACTTTAGCTTTTTGAAAAATTGCCCATGTCTTAACCCCATGCTTCAGCATGGGGTTAAGGGGAGAAACAATCATGGGCTTCAGCCCTGAGGTAAAGTTAGCCCAATATCTTTTACTGCACCAGAAGGTCATGGCTAAAGCCGGTGTATTTATTGTGGATATCTCCGCACTAAAGTGCGGAGTTAATGGAGGTGAAATTTGCTCCATACGTCAATATTAGAGATGCCTTATAAAATAAAGGGAATCGAAGTCTTTTTCAAAAAGCTAAAGTGTTACAATTTTTCAGGCAATGTATTGCATTGGAATAGATTGAAAATCTGTATGAATTTTATGTGGATAACTTTTTGCAAATACGGTATTTTGTTAGCAAAATTTTCTTTGTACGCATTCTTATTATCATAATAAAGATAAAGATATAGTATGTGTCCTATAATTCACCAGAAATGAAAGGAGAGAAAAATTGTGAAGGATAACTCAAATAGACGTCGTATATATATTATTGATCGCAATTTCCAATACGGATTCATTCGCAAAATTTCCTTATTGGCCATATTAATCGTCATCGGTTCGCTTCTTTCCTTTGCCATAGTATATCATTATTACGGGAATATACAGGTAAAGATAACACAACCTGTGTTATTCAATATGACAGAAAACACAAAGATTGCAGAAGATTCGGATACATACACCGTTTTTGAAGTTTTATGGCCGGTATTGGCAATTTGCGTTATTGCAACATTGTTATCCATTTTTTTCTTTGGTGTTATTGTATCTCACAGAATGGCAGGACCCATTTATCGGATGCGAAAAATATTGTCTGAAATGGCAAACTATAACCTGGAATTTTCTGTCGGACACTTGAGAAAGAAGGACGAATTTAAGTCGCTATTAAGTGAAATACATAATCTAAAAGAACAGTGGAACAAGCCCATTCATGAATTACAGCAGTTATGCAAAGAACTGGATGACGAAACAAAAAAGAAACACAGTGTGAATCGTATATGTGAAATTGTCTCTGCTTTTAAAATAAAGAACAGCGCTCTGTAAGCAGTAAAATAAATGACGTTGTGAATTTCTCAATGTATCCTCTCCCTACCAAAAAATATCAAAAACCGGAGGTACTTTAAATGCGATTCAAAATACGTTTGGTATCCATTACCCTGCTATTTCTTCTTCTTTTTGTTTTTTGCATAAACCATGTATACCCGGGACTCAAGCTAAAATTTCAGGAAATTAAAATTGCCTATATGAACGGATATTATGAGGCATTACGCCTGAATATAGAAACGATCAAGGCATTGCAGGAAAATGAAGACTTAATGAAACAAGCAGTTAAAAATGCAGGCGAGAAATATATAGAAATGATAGAAGATATGAATAAGTAAATAGTTCCTTCTTCTGATTATTAAAAAAGTGAAGGGATATGAATAGAAAACATTGCTTTTATGCTGTCTTAAAAATAAAAATTCTTATTGATATCTTTTTTTAATATGAATAAAATCATATGGACAAGTTTCTTTATGTGCAATACATTATGGCAATAAACTCCGTTTCATAGTCCCTCTGCATTCGTAATAGATAATAATTTTTATTACCATTTAGTAACAGGATTATTAAAAAACATGAGTATTAAAAAATCGCTTTTTTCAAAAGAAACGCATCGGTTCAAAAAAGATGACATTATATTTAACGAACACGACGAAGGAAATGAAATGTATTTTATTGATTCAGGAAGAGTAAAGATAATTAAAAAATTCGGAGATAATGAAGGCATATTGACTATTCTTGATGCCGGTGATTTTTTTGGTGAGATGTCGTTAATTACCGGAAATAAGCGCACCGCTTCGGCAATAGCACTTACAGACTGTAAACTTCGCGTTATGGACAAAAAAACATTTGAAGAAAACCTTTCGAATGATACACAGTTTGCAAAAAAATTACTGGAAACCCTTGCCTTGCGTATTGAAGAAACAGATTTAAATCTCAAGCGCCACGTTCAAAGAATTATGCGGCTGTCACAGGTCTTTAAGGTATACGGCTAGATAGCCTGATTAACCTGCCTCAATTTCATTTCAGCAACCTTCCTCTATTTGCTTTTTTGTCACTATCTTGGGAGAAATAACTCATGGCATATCATTGTAAGAACGCAGAAGAATGCTGGCGGTCTATTGTATCCGATGTAAAAGGAAACGCCGGCTTACTGAACGAAATCAAAAAATTCGCGAAAGAAAATACCGCGCCGGCAAAGATTGTTTTTGGAACATCCGGGTGGAGAGGAGAAATCGGAACAGACTATACCTTTAATAATGTGCGCATTGTAACTACGGCAATAATTGAAATGTTTAAAAATGCGGACAGTGAATTACTGAATGCATTGGGAGCAAAGAATTTCGAGGACATAAAAAAACGGGGCGTAATCGTGGGGCATGACAACAGATTCCTGGGGCCGGAATTCGCAAATTCTGTTATGGGGTTGTTATCAAGGGAGGGAATAAAGGTCTATTATGCAGGCGAAGCGACTACTCCTGAATTTTCTGCCTCGATTGAAATGCTCAATGCCGCATGTTCAATAAACTTAACACCTTCTCACAACCCTGCCAATTATGCAGGGTTTAAATTTAATCCTGCGGACGGAGGCCCGGCAGGCACAGAAATTACCAATGTCATCGAAAAAAATGCAAATCAATTGATGGCAAACAATAAAATTATACCGGAGGTTTTGCCCGAATATGTGGAAAGAATAAATACCATGAAACTGTATGAAAACTTTCTTCTCAGGCGCGGCACATTAGACATTGAAAAAATACGACGTTTTATCAAAACCGAGGATTGTTTTATTTGTATAGACCACGTTCATGGCGCATCGAGAAAAAGACCTCCTTCTATCCTGGGTGAAAGCGCCAAAATATGCTACCTGAGAACAGAAAACGACTATTTGTTTGGCGGAATTCCTCCGGAACCGTCCGCCAGGAATATACAATTGGCAATGAATACGCTGAAGGAGAGAAAAAGCAGATTCAAGCTGGGAGCAATTATTGATCCGGATGGAGATCGAATAAGATTCACTGACGGAAACAGAGACATCACAATGAACCATTTTGGCGCCATGGTGCTTCACTTTTTGCATACATATAAAAATATTTCCGGCGTATTGGTAAAGTCGGTGGCAACAAGCAATTTTGGAAATGCCATTGCCCAAAAACTGGGCATTCCGGTAAAAGAAACCGCCGTAGGATTTAAAAATTTCAGACCCTATATGTTGCAAAATGCCAGGGAAAGAGCAATTGTTTCCTATGAAGAGAGCGATGGAATCTCCGGATATAATAATACCCTTGAGAAAGACGCCTTGTTTGGGCTTTTGGTTGCCCTTGAGATGATGGCGGTTACAGGAAAAAATATTGGTGAATATCTTCGGGGGCTGGAAGAAGAATTCGGTGCGTATTATCCTGAGAAGGCAGGAATCGAGGTGGAGCGTTCTCTTGCTGGAACAGCGCTCACTAAAAAGCTTTCTCACGTAATCGAAAAATTTAAACCAGGCACAGAACTTTCCATTGGAGGAAAAAAGAAAAGGATTGCGTCTGTTATTACTGTGGACGGCACTAAAATAATACTGGAGGATAATTCATGGTTTTTGATTCGTCCCTCAGGCACAGAACCAAAAGTTCGGTTTTATTTAGAAACACGGGCTCAAAACGAACTGACACCAATGATTGATGCCGTAAAGTCCTTTACAAAAGAAGCGCTTGAGCAGACAACGTTATTTTAACATGGAGATAATATGTCAATTAAGGAAAACCTGGAGAAGGTAAAACAAAACATCGCAAATACCGCATTAAAAGTAGGGAAAAAACCGGAAGATATTATTCTTGTTATGGCTACAAAGACGGTGGATGTTGATCGGATACGGGAGGCAATACAGGCGGGAGGCAATATAATTGGTGAAAATAAAATACAGGAGGCGTTAAAAAAATATCAGGAATTGAAGGATGAAAAGGCAGAATGGCATTTTATCGGGCATTTGCAGACAAACAAAGCGAAGGATGCCCTGAAATTTGCAAATATGATACATTCCGTAGACAGGCTTCCGCTGGTAGAAAAGCTTGATCAGCGACTCTTACAGGAAGGCCGTTCCCTTGATATCCTTTTGCAGGTCAATACCTCTCATGAAGAGAGCAAGTACGGCGTTGAGCCTGAAAAAGCAATATCCTTTGCAAAACAGGTTGCGAAATACGACACATTAAATATTCGTGGCCTTATGACGATCGGATTGTTCACAAAGGATGAAGTAAAGATCCGTAAATGTTTTAAAGTATTGAAAGAATTGCATGATCAAATTTTAAAAGAAAGTATTGATAGAGTACAAATGAACTACCTCTCAATGGGAATGACAAATGATTATCAGATTGCGATTGAGGAAGGCGCAAATATGGTGAGAATCGGCACTGCAATTTTCGGGGCCAGAAATACTCCCGACGCATATTACTGGCCTTCAGAAAAAACAGATCGGTAAAGAGCAGATCCACAAGCACATATTGCAAAGAAGGAAAATAAGATGTGTTCTAAGCAATAAAATCGATGTTAGGATTCAGAGTATGCGTTTCGTTAGAATCTTTTGATTTATGCCTGACTGCAGGCACTGAATCCTTTTCATCTTTGCCGCTAATAGTAGATTTATTAGACTGATGGGATGTCTGAACCTGAGTCATCTTCCGAACAGCCTCTTTTTTAGGATTATATTGCGGTACAAGAGCTGCAATATTTGCAACTACATTTGTATTATCCGCAACCCTTGCTATAGCATTTAACATAACTTGCCCTTTATGTCAAAATGATAGAAATAAGCAAAGTAGCCAGATGAATTAAACCTTCACAACGACCATGATTCTATCATTTTTTATAGTAAGCGCAAGTTTTTTTTAGATATTGATATATATTAAAAGATAGCATTGAATACATGGCTATTTAACAATATAATGAACTTTGTTTTAGCAACAAACATTTTTATTTATAATGATGTTGATTTTTTGAAAAGAGAAGGGGTTTTTTGTGAATTTCATAACTATTTCCAGGTTAGTTGTATCGCGCAATCTCATACTATTAATTTTAGCAGGCACTTTACAATGTTCGATGGTTTATGCAAGCTCCGGAAAAGACAAAACGTTTTCTCACGTCAACCTTGCCCGTGAATTATATTTACAAGGAGTAGAATATGCAAAATATGGGATGCATGATGAAGCGATTGAATTGTTCAAAAAATCGCTCGCTTCAGATCCGGATAATATAGATACATGTATTAGTCTCGGCGATGTGTATATAGAAAAAAGAATGGATGCAGAAGCGATAGAAATATTTCAAAAGGTAATAAAAATAAACCCTAACCAGCCGGAAGCTTCCTTTAAGCTCGGCACGGTATATTTTGATATGGAAGGATATGAATCAGCCATTCAGTATCTTATGAAAACGATTGAAATGAACCCTGATTATAAGGTTGCGTATTCCTTGTTAGGTATTTCATATGCCAAAATTGGCAAATATGATCAGGCAATCGGGATACTTAAAAAACGCATTGAGCAGGATCCTAATCTGGCTATAGCATATTCTAATTTAGGTTTAGTGTACACAATGAAAGGTATGAACAAGGAAGCGTTGGCGGAATATAATAAGGCATTGGAAATTAATCCCTATCATGAGGAAACCCTGTTTAATATTGCTGTATTGTATGAAAATATGGGGAAAATAGATGAAGCAACAACATACTATAATAAAACAGTAGAATGCGATTCCAGCAATGCAAATGCTCAATATCGCCTTGGGATAAATTATTTTAAGAAAGAACAATATGATGAAGCGATCAATGCGTTTGAAATCTCTCTTATGGCAAATCCCGGCAATATAGAAGCATATAATGATCTGGGCAAAGTATACAAGGCAAAAGGAATGGAAGAAGAGGCAAAAAATTTTTTTTCTTTGTATAATAAGCAGTTAAAATCGCTTCAAAAGAAATAATTTCCAAAAGATTTGCTTTATCGGATAGGGAAAGGTATCGATGCGAAATAGAGAGGAATCTTAATTTTAATCAGAATATTTCTTCTAATTTTTTTGAGACGGTTTTCAGATCTTTATTTTTAATCAAATATTCTACTTCATTTGGGTGTACTTTTAAATCTACCAGCATTTTTTTTATTCTTTTCCAGCCGGATTCTTTTTTCTTTTCATCCGTTATCAGGTACATATCGGAAAGCAACTCTCCTAATTTCTGTATCAGTCTCAGGTCTTTATTTTCATAAAATCCCTTTATAACTTTCCTCTGATACTGCGTATACCCTTTTTCCTGTTTCTGATCCAAAAGTATATTCCTGAAATAAATAGTCTCTTTTTACTGCCATGTATTAACTTTTTGCGCCAATTACTAACTTTTCAACAAAGTTTCCAACATTTTCTACCAGCTTTTCCTGATGTTCACGTTCGTACCTCTCGATTTCCTTAATAATGGCGCTGCCGACAATAACACCTTCTGCAATTTTTCCTACCATCCGTGCCTGTTCTGCCGTTGATACCCCAAAACCCACGACAATCGGGATATCGGTAAGTTGTTTAAGTTTGCTGATGTTTTGTACAATGTCTTCGGGCAATGTGTCCCTCGCTCCCGTAATGCCTACTACGGAAATGTAATACAAAAACCCCTGTGTCTTCCGTGTAATAAGGTTCATGCGCTGGTTTGTTGTCGTAGGAGCGATAAAACAAACAATCTTTAAATTATTCTTCGATGCTATATCAAAAATTTCTTCATTTTCTTCGATCGGAAGATCAGGTATGGTTAATCCATCAAGTCCTGCCTTTAAAGCCATTTCTACGAAGGTTTTGTTTCCGAATTTATACACAATGCTATAGGAAATCATTCCTACTATTGGTATTTGAGTTTTTTTGCGAAGGGTTGAAATCGTATCGAGAATTTGTGTTACTTTGATACCTTTTTCGAGCGCTCTGTGATACGATGCCTGAATAACCGGGCCATCCGCAATAGGATCGGAAAATGGTATCCCAAGTTCAATAATGTCAGCGCCGCGTTTTTCAAATGCCAGAATTAAAGCCTTTGTAGTTTCAATATCCGGATCACCGGCAGTTATAAAGGGGATAAAAGCGGTTTTTTTCTTTCCTTTTAATTCTTCAAATTTTTTATCAATCCTGTTCATCATAAATTTCTCAATAAAACTTCAATGATTTCTCCACTCCGGAAATCGAACAGATGAGTTACATTATTTATTACTAAATGGCATAGCCGAGTTTTTTTGCCACTTCAAATGAATCCTTATCTCCGCTGCCGGACAAACAGACAATAATTAATTTGTCTTTACTCAGAGTTGGGGCAAATTTCATAGTATAGGCAATGGCATGAGACGCTTCCAGGGCGGGAATGATGCCTTCTAACCGTGTGCATTCCTGAAACGCATTCACCGCTTCTTCGTCAGTTATCGAAACATAACTAGCCCTTCCAATATCTTTCAAATAACTGTGTTCAGGCCCTACACCAGGATAGTCCAAACCGGCAGAAATTGAATGCACCGGCAATGTTTGGCCATCATCATCCTGCAGAACGTAGCTTACACTTCCGTGAAGCACCCCAATTTTGCCGCTTGTTAGAGTGGATGCATGCTGACCTATTCCTGTACCAATGCCTCCGGCCTCTACACCAATCATTTTTACTTCTTTATCCGCTATAAACGGATGAAATAATCCTATTGAATTACTACCACCCCCGACGCAGGCAATAAGATAATCCGGCAGCCTGTTTTCTTTTTCTAATATTTGCTTCCTTGCTTCCTTTCCTATGACTAACTGAAAATCCCTTACCATTGTCGGATACGGATGTGGTCCCACAACAGAACCGATGATGTAATGTGTATGCTTTACAGATCCCATCCAGTCTCTTAATGCCTCGTTTGTGGCATCCTTCAATGTTTTCGAACCGCTGGTTACAGGGATTACATTAGCGCCGAGCAATTTCATTCTAAAAACATTCAGCGCCTGACGTCTCATATCCTCTTCACCCATATATACATCACATTGCACACCAAACATTGCGGCGGCGGTTGCTGTGGCAACCCCATGCTGACCCGCACCCGTTTCAGCAATAATACGCTTTTTTCCCATCCGCAAGGCAAGTAATATTTGTCCAATGGTATTATTTATTTTGTGTGCGCCGGTATGATTTAAATCCTCTCGTTTAAGATATATTTTTGCACCAGCAAGTTTTTTCGTTAACCTTTCTGCATAATAAAGAGTTGATGGACGACCAACATATTCTCTCAGGTAATATTCTAGCTCCGCATTGAATGCGGGATCATTTTTTGCTTTGTTATATGCCTCCTCCAATTGGTCAAGCGCAGGCATAATAGTTTCGGGAACAAATTTTCCACCAAAACGACCAAAATGTCCCATTCTTGCGGAGAAGTTATCTGTTTCAGATATATTTTTACGCTCAGAAGTTCTTATTTTTGACGTTGTAATACTCATGGCTTAAATCACCTTATATGGTTTTTTAATTAATAATCAAAAATTATACATTTATTTAAGTATAAACACAATGAGGGTAGCAAATTGTTCTCTGCTACCCTCATTGCTTATTTCCCGATAAAAACCTGAATTAAATCAGGTATATCACCTTAGTGATGTACTTCTACGCCAGCATCTGCGTTAGCACGGTGAGGAATATCAGTTCTCTTGAACCATTCAACATCTACGTCTCCCGCTTTCCTCTTCCAGCCTGGGAGCAAATCAAGATATTCACCATGTTGCCAGAATGCTTCAGATTTGTGCTCTAAACCAATCTTTTTCTCAATAGCAGCAAACCTTCTCAGTTTAGCAGCTTCGGTTTTGACCTCAATTAACTTCCTGTCCTGTTCAAAAGCACTACCGTTTCCATATGTCTGGTTATACATGGACATATGAGCATACGCCTTATAAACGTTTCCAGTCAAATAGCAGATCATTTCCAATCCTAAACGTTCTAAGTTAGAAGTAGCATAGAACCTTGGATCTCCACCTGGTAACAAGCTGAATGTATAATGGCCGTACCAGTCTGGTGCTGATCCCTCAGGCATTGGATCAACAACGCCATCCAAATAGCAACCAACGATTACGGCAGCTGCTTCTCTCCACTTTGTAAAGCTCAGGTTAACGCCTTTGTCCAATTCGTAGAACTTATCGGCTGCAAACCTTGGAGAATGACAGTCCTGACACAATTTAATCCAAGCATCTCTTTTTGCTTTATGTCTTGGAGCTCCACGATCTACCAGGAACATACCCATATCGCTATAGATGGTTCCGTATCTCTGTGGGTTGTGATCTCCGTTCTGCATATGACAATAAGCACAGGCAGGAACTCTGTAGTTGCCTTTCTTTAACTTCTTGCTCCAGTCCATTGTGGCTGTTTCAGCTTCATACAATGTACCATGTATGGAAGTGTTGTACATAGCCCATTCATCATGATCGATACCCATGTGGCAAGCCCTGCAAGCGGTTGGCTTTCTGGCTTCACCCGGATCAAATTTATGCCTTGTATGGCAACCGGAACACCTGTTTTCTGCGATAGCATGACATTCTGCACAACCAGCTACCTCTTCAGCAGGTTTTCCTACGTGCCATGAAAATTCCAACACGTTAACCGTGAATGCATGGGTGTGGGATCCCAAACCGCCAGCCCTGTGTTCTGATGTTTCTTTTGGATGACAATCATTACAGAGCTTGTAGGTTGGCATTTCGAGTTTTTGATGGTTATTGCCATGACAATCCGCGCAACCAACAAGATCTTCCACAGCCTTGCCATCCTTCTTTATGCCAATTCCCCTTCTCAAATCCTTGTTACCATGCGAACTCTGCTTCCAATCGTTCACAATAGTCGGGGTTTGAACCGTATGACAGAGCACACATTCTTCATTCTTAAATTCACCTTCTGTCTGGCTGCCAGGAGTCCAGTAGTGTTCTGGATCATACCAGCGGATTGATGGTAAAAATTTCAAGAAAGACTTATATGGCCCGCGTCCGTCAACATATTCAGGTTCGGTATATTTAGCGGTCAACCCGAATACATATAAAGTACCGTCATTATCCGGACCGACAGCTTGGCCGAATACCTGTGAAGCTACATCCTGAAAAGTTGGCCCTTCAGCCATTGCTACATTATTACCCATCGCACATGTTAGCAAGGTCGCGCCTGCAAAAGCGAACGTCGCACCTGCAATCTTGGACAATGGCTTCTTAAAAATTTCAAACATTACATCTTCTCCTTTCTTTGCTGTATACGCTTTTCAAACTACGGTAATTACCTAAGTGACACAAGCGGAAAATCACTGGTAAAAGCAGGAACAATCGATGATCTATAGCCTAACCACCCCCCTTCCTAAGTTCTTTATTAGACAACTTTGTAAAAGATTTTTATGAAAATTTTCGAGAGATAGAAATTTTCAACATTATACAACTGTGGAACATCTTGTCAAGGACATTTTCAGTTCGAATATTGCCGTGCTGAAAATTTCTAACTTTTTAATTTTATAGTAATTAAGGTGGTATATTTTCTTTGATTTTTCTTCGTTTTGATATGGAGATTGGTGGCAAAACCTTATATTATTTGTATTTGAGTTTAAAACATTTTGTGCCTATTACGACTTTTCTATAATAAATATTTATCATAACTTACATTATATCATAGTCAAAAGCATTCGAAAATTCTACATTATAACATATTAACCTCTCGATGCTTCATCTCCGCTCAGATGACCTCACTGTCATCCCTGAGCGGAGTCGAAGGGTTGCATCTTTAGGTGAAATTGAGAATCCGTTCCATATTTTGGAAACTTTATTTGGTCTTACTGAAATGAATTTTAATCCAAACACCTTAACTCCTCAACCCCATTTCTTATAAATTGTATCAAGGTATCCATTTTTTTAACATTATGTATATTTTTTATACACTTTTCCTATTAACAATTTCAGTGTAAGAAAAAGGTTTTTCTCTAAGTTCTCTGTGCTTTGTGATTAAAATCTTTGTAAATTTCGAATTAGCGGGCGCTTTGCATAATTTATGGCTTTTATTTCCCCTGCTGAAATCAGAGTTTTTAGATTTTAAATATCGAGATTTTTATTTCACACGGAAAGTACTGGCATGAGGGACGATAGGCAACAGACATCCTTCGTTTGTCCTTTGTAATCCACTGGTTATCTCCTGCTGCATCTCGTCCGTCGTCCCTCGTCTATCTCCTATTTTCTGTGTTTTGCCTTTTGCCTTCTTTGGTATTAAAATTGCCAGTATGTCCCTTCGTTCAGAATTTCAAAGTTGTAGTTGTGGAACGAATGCCCTGCCCAACCAAGCGGTTCGGTCAAATTCGATCTCGGCTTTCAAGTCAGATTCACCGAGGGTATGTTCTTTGATTATCTTATACGAGGCATTATTCCTGAGTCATACCACAAAAGAGCTTTGTTTTTTGATAATCGTATCAAGAAAGCAGTATTTTGCATAAGCGGCATTCATGCAGTATAGTTTCTTCCGGGATAATCTGGATTCCAGTTGTATTATTTTGCTTGTGTTCGCATCAGTTACTTGTGCTTGTAGAGGAATACCTTTGAGGATATCAAATTCTAAATGCATTTTTGCTGCACGATGATCCTTGTCAAGTCATAGTGCCCAGAGAATCTTTGGCATTGCTTTGATGAGTGTACCATCAACGGCAACAAAAAATGTAAGTCCCATTTTTTGAACTGGTGATCACATTTCAAGGCACTGATATTTTCTCCAAGCTCATTAATGGTTGCTATCAGGAAGCGTGGATCAAATACGTGGCTGGCTTCAGAGAGACTCCCAAGATTAGTACGTTTGATACCGAGCTTTTTTTGTACACTTTCTATGGTACTTGCCTGTTGTATTAATCGCAGTCCTGTCAGCGCAGGATTGAAGAAACAGAGCAACATCAGACTAATATATTGGTCGTAATATAATTTTTTGTTATGGCAGTCTGCATGAGAATGGAGCCCTTCAAGGAGAGGTTGAAAAGACTTTAGGAGAGAGAGTCTTTGCAGTGTATTATTATTGAGTTCTTTACTTGCATTATCAGTACATATGTCTCTCATATGTACAATTCATAACAGAGACAATGTGAGAAATTAACAGAAAGATGTTATAAATATATAATAAGTCGTAATTTATGAAAATTCAAAATTTATGACATATACAATTTTACTTATTTTTATAAAACAATGAGATAAAAAAATATATGCATTGAGAGAAGAATTTTTGATGTGGCGAAAAATAAGTAAGGTGAAACGTTGATGTTTATTTCACGACAGAGAAAAAGACAGAATGTGAATTCTTAGGGTTCTGATTAATCAAAATTCGTTCCGAACGGTATTGATCTTGTCCTTTGTTTTTGGTACATAAATCCTGCAAACGATTTTCGCATTGCAAAAATCGTTTGCAGAATTTAGGTGTTATATTTAAGTGGTTTTTTTATCTTGCATAAAAACTATTTATGAAAGTTTTGGCAATAGGCGCACATTTTGACGATGTAGAATTAGGTTGCGGTGGAACTCTTTTAAAGCACAGAGACAGGGGTGATGACATTTACATAGTTGTTATTACGCATTCTGCCTATGAGAGTCCTGCGAAAGGTTCTAAAAGAAGAAAGGATGTGGCGAGATCAGAAGGGGAAAAAAGCGCTAAATATTTAAATGCAGAATTGATTTGTTTTAACAAAGAGCCGATCGTACTTCTTCCAACGGAGAAACTGGTTTTGGAAGTGGAAATGATCGTAAATAAAATCAAACCGGATCGTGTGTATACACACCAACCCAATGATAGCCACGCTGACCACGCTGCGGTAGGATATGTTTCCATGCGTGCTTGTCGGAAATGTGATGAAGTATTTTTATATCGCAGTAATTGGTATATTATGGATAACACTCAAGATGATAACTATTATGTTGATATTTCTGATTATATAGATCAAAAAACAGAATTGATAAGTTTTTTTGAATCAGAATTAAAAATGGTGAATTATTCCTGGCTAGATTTTGTGAAAAAACAAAATAGTGCTGCAGGCACTAAGGTTAACGTTTCTTATGCAGAAACATTTCGTGTTGTAAAAATGTTCTGGAAATAGAAGTGGAAAAAGTATCTATCGTGAAACTGGCGATTCATCAACCTGAGTTTAGTCCTTGGCTGGGCTTTTTTTATAAAATGATAAAAGCCGATCTCTATGTAGTATTTGATCACGTACAGTTTAAAAAGAGATATTATGAAAATAGGAATCGTATTGTTTCTCCTAGGGGAGAGGTTGCTTATATAGGTGTTCCTGTTATAACAAAAAATAAATTTTTTCAATCTATAAAAGATGTAGAGATAGATAATACACAGCGATGGAAAGATAAATTGTTAAAAAAAGTTCAACACTTTTACAATAAATCACTGTATTTTAGCGATTATTATAATGACTTCAGTGCATTAATTTCTGAAAAAGAATATAACTATTTGATAGAGTTAAATATGGAACTCATAAATTTTTTTAGAAAACACTTCCATATTTCCACTCCAATAGCTTTTTCATCCAAAATGAATGTCAATGAATACAAAGGTTCCGATCTCATTTTACAAATATGTCTGTTAAATAAAGCAAGCACTTATTTGTGCGGCGTTTCCGGTAAAGATTATCTCAAAGTAGAAGATTTTAAAATGAGTGGCATAAACATCGAATGGCTAGATTATAAATCACCCGTTTATAAACAACTATGCCAAAATTTTACACCCAATATGTCAACATTGGATTTACTCTTTAATCATGGGAAAAAGGGCTACGAAATTTTGATGAATAAGGGATAAAGGCAGGAATAATTTTATGCATATATTGGGACTGAATGACTCTAACTCTGCCGCTAGTATTATTAAAAATGGTAAACTAATTGCAGCGGTGCGGGAAGAACGGTTTGATCGGATTAAGTTTTCCGATTCGTTTCCTACCAAAGCTGTTAATTACTGCTTGAAAACGGCCGGAATTGAATTGAAAGATGTAGACCACATTGTTTTTGCCTGGAATCCAGGGCATGAGTTGGAACCGCAAGATTCTGCCGCAGCGATTCGATACCATAAACATTTTCTTCACTATGTACCCAATAATCTTCTTCGTCATATAGGGGGAGATAAGAGTAATAAAAAAATTACGTTTATTGATGAGAATATTCAGTTTCTGGAGGGTAAATTAAATATCCATTTCGTTCCACATCACCATTCTCACGCTGCTAGTGCTTTTTTTGTATCTCCTTACGACAAGGCGGCTGTTCTTACTATAGATGCGTATGGCGACGATATTACCCACCAATTTTTTATTGGTACCGGAAACAAATTACAGTCTATAGGGAAAACTCAGTTTCCTCATTCGATGGGACAGGTCTACGCTGCTGTTACTCAATACTTAGGGTATCGTGCAAATAGTGACGAGTGGAAAGTAATGGGACTAGCGGCTTACGGTAAACAAGAATACTATGATCAGTTTGCAAAAATTGTCGGATTTGATAAAAGTAAGGGAGAATTACGCTTTAACCTCGACTATTTTACTTATTATATATGGAATCCGAGGCGGTATTCTGACCAGTTTATCGAAACCTTTGGTCCCGAACGCTATTCACATGAAGATATTACAGAAAGACATATTAATATTGCGGCTAGTTTTCAAAAGCGCGTGGAAGACGTTGTTTTGGAAATGTGCAATTATCTGGCTGAAAAAACCGGCTTGGATACCCTTTGTTTGGCTGGAGGGGTAGCGATGAACAGCAAAATGAATGGTCGAATTCTTTTTGAATCACCTTTCACTAAAATATGGGTACAGCCAAGTGCGGATGATGCCGGTTGTTCTTTAGGGGCATGCTTCTATTATTGGAATCAGGTTCTCGGAAATGAACGTGGTTTTATCATGGAACATGATTATTGGGGACCCGGCTTTTCAGATGATGAGATAAGATGCGCCCTTACTGATTCACTTATTTCATACGAATATTTAGCATCTCCCGAAAAAGAAGCTGCAAAATCTATTGCGGAAAACAAGGTAATCGGTTGGTTTCAAGATAGAATGGAATTTGGACAAAGGGCTTTGGGTAACCGTTCAATTTTAGCAGATGCACGGGACCCTGAAATGAAAGATAAAATTAATCGGTTAATAAAGCATCGTGAATGGTATCGCCCTTTTGCGCCATCTGTTATGGAAGAATTTCAGAAGGATTATTTTGAAACAAACTTTCCAAGCCCTTTTATGCAGCAGGTATATCCCGTGAAAAAAGACAAATATAAAGTAATTCCGGCAGTTGTTCATAATGACGGCACAGGGAGATTACAAACTGTAACAAAAAGCGTTAATCAGCGGTACTGGAATTTACTGGATGAATTTCGCAAGATTACCGGTGTTGCTGTGGTTTTAAATACTTCTTTTAATGATAATGATGAACCTGTTGTGTGTACTCCCAAAGATGCAATTCGTACCTTTTTTGGTACCGGGATACATGAACTTTACATAGGTAATTATCGTGTTGTGAAACCCCAAAAGTCTGTCAGATAAATATGGGAAGAGGACCGACGGCCGATTATTATCAAGTTCTCAATGAGGATTATGTTGAAGGCACAATGACTTGTCTTAAGCCTTCAACGATAAAGAGTGTTATTAACACACAATTTCCTAATATCCTGAACATTGAACCAACGAATAGTTGTAATCTGAAGTGTATATACTGCCCAAGAGAAAGATCAGATAAGGGAGTTGGTTTTATGGATTGGAATCTCTTTACGCGTATTGTTAATGAAGCGTCTGAATATAGCAAATTGATTATGCTCAACTTTCACAAAGACGGTGAGTCTTTCATACATCCGAAATTTATTGATATGGTGCGTTATGCCAAGAAAAAGGACGTTGCAAAAACAATTCATATGAATACAAATGCCGTCTGCTGGACTGATAGAATTATTGATGAAATTTTGGACTCAGGGATAGACGATATTACTGTAAGCCTTGATGCGGCTCGATCAGGGACATACAAGAAGCATAAAGGCATTGATTGTCTGGATAAGGTTGAAGACCAAGTGCGCAGGTTTTTTAAAAGACGTGAAAAATTAGGACTGCAACGTCCTTTTACCCGCGTTAAAATTATGGAATTTGATGATGTTTCAAAAGAGGAAGTAAATGAATTTATTGATAAATGGAAAGATGTTGCCGATATGGTTCAAATTACCGGTATACATAATTGGAGTGGAGAAATAAATAATATAAAAGTGACAGATGAGACATCTCAAGTTAGATATCCATGTGTAATAATGTGGTATGCACTTGTCGTAAATTGGAACGGAGAGGTTACCGTTTGTTCTGTGGATTGGAACACAGAAATTAAAGTAGGTGATGTCAAAAGCCAAACACTTCATCAAATATGGAATTCACACAAAATAAAGGAAGCCCGCAAATCGCAGTTAGAAAAGAGATATGATAAATATTCAGTTTGTAAAGATTGTATAGTCTGGGTTTCTGTTGGAGATATAACAGATTGGCTTATTCAACAAAAGGAGTTTTATCTGTGAGCTTAAATTCTGGTAGATATACAAAGTCTTATGAATACCGGGGAAAGGCCGATTCTCTCTTTTTGAATGGTGTTTTAACTCTTTCGAAATCCCCTATACATATAGCCCCGGACGCTTGCCCTGTGTTTGTTGAGCGAGCTAAAGGCGCATATTTTTGGGATTGTGATGGGAATTGTTATGTTGATTACCCGTTAGCATTGGGGCCTATTATACTTGGCTATGCATACGAGGAAGTGGATTCTGTTGTAAGGGAACAGATGTCAAAAGGATTTTTATACAGCCTGTCAAGTAGGCTTGAAATTGAACTTGCCGAGGTGTTGTGTGAAGTTATTCCTTCCGCGGAGATGGTGAAAATTTTGAAAAGCGGGTCAGACGCCATGTCTGCTGCCGTAAGAGTTGCACGTGCTTATACCGGGAAAGATGTGGTCGCGGTCTGTGGGTATCATGGATGGCACGATTGGACCGTTGTGAGGACTAGCCGCAATGCCGGTATACCAAGCGGACTAAAAGAACTGGTTTTTGAGTTTCAATACAACAATCCGGATTCATTACAAAAAGTCTTTGACCTGAATCCTAATAAGGTTGCCGCGGTAATTCTCGAACCTGTAGGCATGTATATGCCTGAAAATGATTTTCTCAATAAAGTTGCTATGCTTGCAAAAAGAAATAACGCGCTCCTTATTTTTGATGAAATTATCACGGGTTTTCGTTTAAGTATGGGAGGAGCCCAATCATACTTTTCAGTAACACCAGATCTTAGCGCTTTCGGGAAAGCAATGGCTAATGGATATCCTATATCAGCGCTTGTCGGGAAAACGGATATTATGAACGCTGTTGGAGATAAGGTTTTTATCTCGTCCACTTATGGCGGAGATTTGTTATCTATAACAGCGGCTATTAAGACAATAGAAATTTTAAAAGAAAAAAAGGTTAACAACTATATTTTAAATCTTGGACAACAATTAAAAGACGGTCTAAATAATTCTATAAAAGAGTACAAAATCAATGCGTCATGCGAAGGAATGCCGCACAAAACATTCTTGGTCTTTAAAGATATGGAAGGTGTTTCGGGGAAGATGATAGAAACGCTGTTTAGGCAGGAATGTTTAGCAAGAGGAATATTTTTGGGGTATGGCCATTTTATCTGTTTTTCTCATACAAGAGAAGACATCCAAAATGCTATTAAGGTCGCCTCTGAGGTGCTTGGTATTATTAAAGGCGCATTAAATCGGGGAAACTTGCCGTCTTTGTTGAAAGGGGCTGTAGCCAAAGATGTCTTCAAACGTTACTAACCCCCGGGTGGCTATTATTGTTCAGGCGCGAATGGGGTCAACCCGTTTTCCTGGAAAAATATTAAAGGAGATAGTAGGCGCTGAAACTGTTTTGGGCTATCTTCTTAAACGTTTATCATCGTCCAAACATGCCAATAAAATAATAGTCGCTACTACAACAAACCCAAAAGATAATGTGCTGGAAAGTTGGTTAAAGAAGAACGGTTATTTATTTTATCGTGGAAATGAGGATGACTGCCTCGACCGTTTCTATCAGATTTGTGCTTATTATAATGTGGACATAGCTGTTCGTATTACTTCTGATTGCCCTTTAGTGGTTCCTGAAGTGGTTGATGACATGATTTTTTATTATCTAAATAATTATCATGAAATTGACTACTTAAGCAACAGGCAGTATACCAACTTTCCCGAAGGGATCGATGTGGAAATATTTAGTACAAAGATTTTGACAGAAGCGGCAGAAAATGCCGTTCTGAAAAAAGAACGTGAGCATATAAACTATTATTTTCTGAATAGAGATACTCAATACAGGGTTCGTTACTATAATCATAATTTGGGATTTGATTACTCCCGTTTTAAACTTTCTATCGATACTTATGAGGATATTGAGCGAGTTCGTAGTCTTTTTAAAGAAAAGGGATTGCCGCTTGACTTTTCATTACTCCAATTAATAGGAGTATTGCAAACTGAGGAGCAGAGAGAACAATTATGAGTACTGCTATTGAAGAACACGACATGAAGATAAACCATCATCAATTTTCTCTTGATTCTAATGAACGTGAACGGCGGTGGGAAGAAAATCGCCGTTATTTTAAAGATTATTGTGTCAATCGTTACCAATGGTTTAACTACCCCGCATGGAAATACGTTGCTCCGTTTCCCCTGCATGTAGATTTTGAAGCGAGTTTTCGTTGTAATCTAAACTGTCCCATGTGTTTTAGGCCTTATATAGACAAGAAAAATTATGGAGATATGGATTTTGGGTTATATAAAAAAGGTATAGACGAATGTGTCGAGAACGGGTTGTATTCAATACGGTTAAGCTGGCGCGGAGAGTCTACGCTTAATCCGCATGTAATTAAAATGGTAGAATATGCAAAAGAAAAGGGGATTAAGGAAGTATCTTTTATAACAAATGGCCTCCTTCTGGAAGGTTATCTTGCAGAGGGGCTGATTAAGGCCGGTTTAGATTATATTACGGTGTCAGTTGATGGACTGGAGAAACATTACAATAGGCTTCGAAAACCAAATACCTTTGAGGAAATTACCGAAAAACTTAGAAACTTTTATCATCTTAAGAACCGTATTGGCGAAGGATTTCCACTTTTAAAGATACAGGCGATTTGGACATATATAAATGAAAATCCCATTAAATATTATAATCATTTTAAAGATATTACAGACAAAATTAATTTTGATCCGGAGAACGACTATTCTTTACGGGAAGTACCACAAGATAATGGTTTTATATGCCAATATCCATGGCAGAGGATTACGATAACATGGGATGGAGAGATTCCTCTCTGTATTTCCGATTGGAACCAGTATACAAAGATCGGAGACTTAAAGGATCAAACCATTAAAGAAGTCTGGTTAGGGAAAAAGATGGAGGCATACCGGAATATTCAACTGAAGAGACAAAGGCTTTCCATTCCCTGCTGTAAAAGATGCCACAGACCTTCTGTTGAGCAACTTGGTAACAAGCCGGAGGGAAAAGAATAACGACATATTTTTGGAAATTTTACGCTGGAGTTATTAGCGAAGAGAGGGATGGAGATGTCATTAATGGGTATATCTGAATTAAACAGCAAAATATTTGAAAGAGAAGAAGCTACTAATTATTACATTCGTAACCAAGGCCATAAGAATAGGTTTATTGCCGAACAGATACTTGCTCTGTTTCCTAAAAAGGTTCTTGAAAGGTTTGCTGTGGCTGAATTCGGAATCGGTACCGGTACCAATCTCATGTTACTTAGTAACTATGTTCGTTGTGTCCATGGTTATGATATTGCGGAAGAGGCTGTAGCAAATTTTCAGAAAATGTCAGATTGCCTTGGCCATGATCGCGCCTTTGCGCGATGTATAAACGTCTGTGAAGATTTTTGTTCTCCTATACGTTACGACTTGGTTCTTTATGGATGGTTTGCCTATTATGTCTCAGAGATTGAGTTGCAAATGGTTAAAAAGAACCTTCTGAATAATCTCAATGCTGGCGGCTATGTTTTTGTTCATGATTTTCTCGTTCGTGAAAACCGAGTCAAACCTGATCGGCATAATCAAAAGCTTTCGGTATACAAGCGCAATTTGCGATTCTGGATCGACCATTTTTGCGAATTCGATTTGATAGATTTCAGGTTGTTTCAATGTGAAAGATATTTTGAATATCAAAAATGCGATAACCTGCAGACCATTGACGTTGAATTGACTGACAACGATGATCTGTGGATTTTTAATGGTCTTTTCCGTCACCGTATTTAATTACTAATTAAGGAGAAACGACAATGAAAATTGCGATAATATTTTTAGTATTTTCATTAATCATGACATTGGTACTGCCATGTACGGCAATTGCTGGTAGCAGCGGTAAAGTAATAGTTCCTTATTGGCAAAAGGCATCAAATATGAAATCCGTTGTAAGCGTGTCTAACATAAGCAATTCGAGTGTAGATGTGACAATATCGTTATTTGATGAAAATGGTAATATATATAACGAATCCTCAGAGTCAGGGACAAATCTATGGGTTTTCTGGGGGCTTAGTTCATCACCGCTAGACACTCCAGTTGCTTTAGCCTCTCACAAAACGGGACAATTGATTATTGATAAAGTTGGTTCAAGCAAGGGTGGATACGCTATTGTACAATGGTCTTCTACATCTAATGAAGCAGTTGCTTTGATAACTACTATACAATATTATGCATATAATAGCGCATCTGATTTCGGATCAATCGTTATTATACCCTTAAATAATGGGATGCCATTCTAAATTCAGGCATCCTGACCTGTGGGATTAACCTTCTTATTAAACGGACTGAAATGGTCAGTAACGCAGTGAGTGTAAAAAATTATAAATGATTGAAGAATTAAAACTAGCTTTCGATTTCCTGAAAATGAGTAATTATCGGACCGTCAATCGTTTTCCTCTCAGAAAATATCCTCTTTTGTCTATTCCTTTATGGATAAACGAGATCGATGTGTTTCGCAAATTTTTATTTCGTGGGAACAACCTATTTTCTATTTCGCTCAACCCTTCCATCTATCTATCTATTTATTATAATAAACATCTACTTATTCTCAGAGATTTGTTTTTTTTGAATAAATCTTTCCCTCTTGAAATATGGGGATCTCTTTTCCCGAAAGATTGGATAGGTCGCTGGCAAGAAAACAATTTATTAAGAGAAGAAGAGGATAAAAACCTGCGTTTTATCTACCGCGTAGTTCCATATGACGGACATTTTTTCGTAACATCAAGGTTTGAACGCACCGAACCTCATTTTACATTTCTTAGCTACGATTCGTTTTACTTTGCATCTTTTTTAAACAAAAGACTAAAATCTCTATCTTTTGGAGGTGAACAAGCCTTGGATATGTGTTGCGGAGTTGGCATTCAGGCCTTTGCAATTTCCCAATTTTCTGAGGAAGTTATAGGAGTAGATATTAATCCAAATGCGGTATATTTGGCATGCATTAATGCCTCAATTAACCAATTCCGGAATTGTGAATTTAAAAATAGTAGTTTCTTCGATGGCTTAAATAACAGTTTTGATTTAATTGTCTCAAACCCACCTTTTATCTTTTCTGAAAACACTGATTCTAAAAAATTTGATTCTCATGGTGGAGAGCCGTTTGGCCTGAATATAACCCTTGCCCTTATCAAAACTATTCCCGATTTTTTAAAGGATAATGGAAGGGCATTTATAATTACTCGTGTGCCTGTATTTGCAGAAGGAGACTATCTTTTTAATAATTTAGCAAACTTTTTGCACAAAAGTTTTGGATTTTATTATCACTATGTTTCCGATTCCATTGTACCATTAGAATCGTTTGAAATGAATGTGGGTATTAAAAGATACAGGCACATTATTTTAGAGATTTTTAAAGGCAATCAACGAAAAATGATGCGTTATTCATACTGGCATCGCAGGACATCTCTTTTTTAATTCCTCTTTGAGGTAACTATGAAAATAGTACAAATAGGCAACAAGACGGTTGGTGACGGTCATCCAACCTACATCATTGCCGAGATTGGTATAAATCATAACGGTGATGTGGGGCTTGCAAAAGAAATGGTTGCTGCGGCATGGGAGTCTGGTGCCGATGCAGTTAAAATTCAGACATTTATAACAAGAAAATTTCTCCATCCAAGCCACCCTGGGTTTCAATACGATATTGACGCTGAAATTCCTCATGAAAAGGAGCAAGAAATCTGGGATTTTGCAAGGCAACGAAACATCAATCTGTTTTCAACCCCTGAAGAATTTTGCAGTCTCGAATTTATAAAAAAACAATCTCCTCGCCTTATTAAGATTGCCGCCATGGATTTTAACTATAAAGAGTTGGTACAAAAATCCGCTTATCTCCAAAAACCGATTCTTCTCTCTTCCGGGATGAGTACCATGGAAGAAGTATTGCGTACAATAGGATGGGTGGAAGAAACAGGAAATGATAATTATCTCATGCTACATTGCGTATCATGTTACCCAGCCCCGCCAGAAGCATGTAATCTCTCTGCAATTCGGACAATGAAGATGGTGTTAAATTGTCCTGTGGGTTTTTCCGACCATACAATTGGTATTCATATCCCTTTGGCATCTGTAGCTTTTGGAGCGAATATTATTGAAAAACATTTTACCACAGATAAATCTCTTCCTGGTCCTGATCAAAAGTGCTCCATGGACCCAACTGATTTAAAAACCTTGGTAAATAATATTCGTGATTTGGAAAAAGCAATAGGACATGGACGTAAAGAACCGGCAACAGAAGAAATTAAACCGCGCCATTTCAAGCGACGAGGGATTTATGCTGCCAAAAAACTTAAGAGAGGGAGCATACTGAATCCTGACGATGTTTTATTTTATGCGCCTTCTGCAGAACGAAGTAAGGTAACAGACTGGCCTTATATGGTTAAACGAGAGATAAAACGAGATATTGAAGAAATGGGCAGAATTACTCTGGATGATATTTATTAAATATGCAAAAACGTTTATTATTTAGGGTGGATGGCGGGAAAGTGTGGGGAGTCTCAATGGGGCACATTAAACGCTCTCTGCTGTTGGCTGACAAATTATCCCATACATACAAGATTGTTTTCATCATGAAAAAATATTCAGATGGTGTTAAATTCGTTACGCAAAAAGGTTTTGAGGTTGAAACTATTGATATTGACGACAATAACGATGCGTCTTTAATAAAGTTCTCTGATAAATATTCTCCTGCAAAAGTAATTTTTGATCTTTATTCAAACCCCTATACAACTTTCTTTGACTATGCGCGAAAAAAACAAATCCAAACCATTGTATTTGATATTTTAGGAAAATGTTGTGGATCGCCTGATATTTTAATTAATGATTCCTTTATAAAAGAATTTACTAATTATTCTCAATTGTCTGATAAAACGAAGATGTATTTGGGACCGAGCTATTTTATCATGGATAACCCCCCCTCAATTATCCCTCTAAAAGATTCCGTTCGGAATGTAATGATAACAATGGGAGGGTCAGACCCTGCCGGCTTAACCGTAAAAATACTTAAAGTAATGATGAATACAGTAAATTACCACACACACGTTGTATTGGGACCGGCATTTACAGAGCATAAGAGTATTTACAATATTGCAAAGAATAGAGAATTCATAAAAATTTATGAAAACCCGTTAAATTTTCTCGAATTATTAAGCAGCCAGGATGTTGTCATTAGCGCAGCAGGCCGCACCTTATGTGAGTGTGCGTACTTAGGACGGCCTGTAATTGTAGTGCCTTCTATTGAACACGAAGCCAAAATATCTTTGGAGTATGCACGCCTTACAGGAAGTTTTGATATTGGTTTATGGAATGAAGAGGTAAGTCCCAATAAAGTAATCAGCGCCCTAAACAAGTATGCAAACAGCTACACTCTTCGGGAGTATGTTTTTAATTATAGCATGGGTCTCATTGATGGTCTTGCATTAGAAAGAATCATGACACTACTCGGAACATAAATTTTAATATGAAACATAATAAATTATTTGCCTTCTTTGGATATGATCTTGCTAATAATGATTTAACGATCTTGCAGAATGCTGCGAAAAGCGGGTATACACTATTCGCACTCGATGCAAAAGCGATTAGCTTTGCCATAGAAGCCAATCTTCCATACATGTTAATTGATAATTGGATAGATGCAAAAACCATGCGTCACATAGCAAACGAGGCTCTAAGAACCGAACGCCGTTGGTTTGAACCAGCGAAAGAACTGTTTACCCGTGCTGGAATATGTTGGCCTTTATTTGATCATGCTGCCATGTTTTGGTTCTGGAGAGATGTTACATTGGCAAGTTTCTTTATCCAAAGATTTATTGATGGCGGTGGGGATGAAATTAAATTCTTAAAACCTTGTAGTTTTAAACCAACGGTTTATTACGATAAATCAGAATCATGGAAAACAATATTTGATTCTTATTTTCATTCTCCCGATAAACATCTTTACAACGGCAACAACACATCAGGGTTGTTGCAGTATTTAAATGCCAATAAGATACAGTCGGTAATAAATACCAAATGCAGATTTAGTCAGGAAGAACGAAGTACAATAAATCTTTCCCTAAGCCGGTCAAATCATAGTATAAAGTCTATTCCCCTCAAGGAGCGGTCCGGCAAGATTGTTTTTGCATTAAATCAAGGAGAATCACACCGGTTTACCCATGTTATAAAACAACTTTCAGAACAATATTCAGGTAAAGTAGAGGCAATCATTTTATTTTATGATCCACACATGGCAAAAGTTCTGAGTGAGGCGTGGTCTATTCCTGTTTACTGCTGTCCTTCCGAACATAAAGTGGATGTTTCTTTGCGAGACAGGTTTGTCGAAGGATACCGCGTCTCTTTAAATAATGCGTCGGGAAAACCCTGGTATTTCCCCATGAAACATATGCAATATCACTTCGAGTATTATTGCAGACATCGTTGGCCAATGTTGGCTGCTTCACTTAGTACATGGATGGAAATCTGGAAATTAGTAAAACCAAACGTTGTTTTAACCAGTCAGCTTATAGATGCGGAATCCCAACTTCCGGCAGAGGCGGCAAATCGGCTTGGAATCGAAACCTTTGCCATGCCGCACGGGGGTTTTTACCTGGGAGACGAAGCTCAGGTTAGTAAGAACAATTTATATAGTTTTAAAACACATAAGTATCATCTTAAAAAAGGCGGGATTCCGGAAGAAAATATCGTTGCTTGTAAAGGTATTGTTGCTGACAACGAATACCAAATGAAAGGTATCAATCTTGAAATGCTGACAAGTGAAAAACCGACCTGGAAAATTCTCGTTCTTTCAACTATGGCGACATTGGACGGTGTTTTCTTGCCGATTGTTAGTTTGCAAGGACAAATCAATGCTTTTAAAATCTTAAATAATCCGCCACAGAACATCGCAGATAAATTATTTATAAAATTTAAGGTTCATCCTGGCTGGCCAGACCTGGAAAGCCTGTCGGTAGCAGGAATAAACATAGAAAGGGACGTTTTTCCGCCTAATTCTGATTTACACTCAATACTTCACCACTTTGACTTAATCATAGATTTGAATCTTAGCGGCACAGCCATCATTCATACCATACGTGCAATCAAGCCTATACTGTTTTTTTGGCCATGTCGGGTCAATTTCAGCCACTGGTACGAGGAAATCTTTTTGCAGGCGGGAAAATTAGCCGACAATCCGGAGAAACTATGGAAACACATAACACGATTTTTTACGGAGGATAAATTTGCCCAACTTCTTCGGAACAAGGTTGAAATATTTGCGAATAACTACTTGGATGATGGTAATTTTCCAACATTGGGGGATTTGATTCAAGACAAAGTATTTCTCAAAAAAGCATATAACCGTCCTTTAGAGAAGTCTGCAGGATATTTCAAACCCGATGCAAATGAAAGCCTTTGTGGAATAAATAATTTAGATATGAGAATAGTTAACATAGACGCAAATCCTGAGTTTTTCTATGGTGAAATCTCTAAAGAACACATGATTTGGATATTGGAAAGGAATAAACAGGGTAATAGCATTGAGGCGGTTACTCATGAGTATTGTAATCATACCAAAAATGAATATTTTCGTGAATATGCCCTTGATCGTAGAAGATCGCTTTGCCTTTATCTCCTGGGAAATTTAAAAGGAAAGAATATATTAGATTACGGTTGTGGATTAGGTTCGATTGGTGTGGTTGCCGCCCAATTTGGCGCTTATGTAAGTTTTACAGATAACTGTCTTGTGCGTCTTGAGTATGCACTGGCACGTTGTAAAGAATTGGAACTCACAAACACATCATTTTATGGATGTCACTCTTGGAAATCTCTACCTTTTAACCCCGAAACATATGAAATCATTTTATTAAATGGGATTATGGAATGGATTCCACAGACTTTAGGAGTAAATTTTGAAAATGTGTTTGAATCTCAGTTAGAGTTCTTGCAAGGTATGGCGCGTTTTTTGAAAAAAGAGGGTTGTATTTTTCTTGCAATTGAGAACAGATTTGCCCTTCAGTATTTTATGGGATATCCTGAAGACCATACAAATATTCCATATCTTTCTATACTATCTCGCAGGGAAGCAAATGAGTTGCATCTCAAAACAAAGGGTACCGAGTTTGTTACCTGGACATGGTCGTTAAATGATTACATTCAACATTTACCTAAAATAGGCCTCTATGTAGCTGATTCTTATGCGATGTTTCCAGACTACCGCTTTCCTCGAATGCTTGCCTGCTTAAATGATACTAATGCGTTAAAGAAAGGTATGATGATGGAAAAATACGATTCTCCGATTTCTGAAATGAATAGAGAAAAACACATTAATTATTTTGCTGAAATGGGACTGCTGCGTCATTTTGTTTACAGTTACGGACTTATTATTAAAAAATGCCCATGAATTATATTCAATCATTTATAGATGCAAAACGAAAATTATTTGCTTTGCCGGAAAATATTCCGATTTTTGTTGAAACACATGCCCCGGAAAGACTTTCACGGCTTAGTCGTTGCTCATACAAGATAAGGACAGGTGAGGAAAAGGTTTACAGGCTTATTATCCAGGATAGCAGAACGATGGATGGACACATTTGCCTTCAAAATCCATTTGTGCCTGAATTCTATAAAGACATTGAATATTTATTGCCTCAAAGTAGAGGTTGTTTTTATATTGAAAATACGAAATTTTATTGGTCTGAATACCTTCATGAAAAATCTTTGTATGAATGCCTTTATAATAACACTAAAAATCAAAAAGCATGGGACCTTTTGTTGCAATGCGGCATTGAAGTTAATAATTACCAGGAGAAGCACATTTCTACTGAGACAAATTATTTTAATCAGTTAATTGAAATAATTCTTGTAAAAACAGACGATAAGAAGCTTGCTTCAGAATTTATAAAATCTACTGAATATTTAAGAAAATGGTTACCTGATAATATCAAAATAACATGCTCATGGAGTCATGGCGATATTTGGCCCAAAGATATTTTTAGTGGAAACAAAATAAAAATAATTGACTGGGAATGGGCATTACGTGAGGCTCCATTAGGTGTCGACATAATCGACCTTTATTTGACTACTGCCCAGCATATTCTAAATTTTTCCATGTTTGATTCGTGGATATCATTTATTAACAATAGTATTATCGTGTTGCAGCCATTATATCAAGTGCTTTTAAAAACGTGGCATACACATAATTTTGATGATATTATAATTCGTAATATTCTTCTCTATGTATTATTCAGAGCGTGGGGGCGCGAAATAGCCCAGGATGGATATAGGGGCTTTAGCAACAAATCAGCCTATTTATCATTAGCAGAAAAAATTGTAAAAGAAAAGGTTTTCGGAACTAAAGGAGCCGGTTTAGTTGTATATTCACGGGAGAGGGAAGAAAATAGTGAAGAATACAACCTGGAAGATTCTATATCACTATACGGAGAAAATGAATTAGCGCAAATGGCCAGAAAACTTCTAGATGAAAAAAATATAGAGCATGCCAATATTGTTATTACTAAATCACTTGAAAGATTTCCTAATTCAATTAACTTACTTAGCTTGATGGCCGAAATAAGAATAAAGTCCGGGGATATACAAGGTGGCAAGCGCCTACTTTTAGAACTTCTAAAACAATCTCCAGATAAGATTGATTCATTAGTCAATTTAGGAGTCGCAGATATGTATGAAGGAAATAGAGAATCGGTTGTAGAAATATTAAAGTATGTATTAGTACTTGACCCTGGTAACAAAACGTCTTTGGAAAATCTTGCTATTATTTCAAGGCGAATTTCCGGTGCGTGATAATTTATCCACAAATCGTTTGATAATGTACTTAAATTTCTACTAAATTATCAACTGTTTTGCGTTATAGTATTCCCCTGTAAAAACTTCTTTTGTAAGTTTTTATAGGTCCCGCATTTTTTTCTGTGTAATCTGTGAAATCTGTGGTTTCCAGTGTTGCTTGGCAATCGTAATGGTTTATGAAATAATTTCTACTTCAATTACCAAAAAATGGAAAAATTAGTTAATGCCTCAATAATAATCCCGACACGCAATCGTTCAAAGTGGATAACCTCCGCAATTAAATCTTTCGTAGAACAAGACTTTCCAGCATCTCAATACGAAATAATTGTAGTGGATAACGGCTCAACAGATAACACAAGAGAAATAGCAGAACAAGCGGCATCATTAAATAAAACCGATATCAAATATATCTATGAGCCGGAACCGGGACTCCTGTCCGGCAGGCATCGGGGGATGTCGGAAGCAATGGGAAAGATTCTCATCTTTGTCGACGACGACATTGAAGCGGCCAGCGGATGGCTGACGGCAATAATGACCGAATTTGAGGACACATCGGTTCACATAGTGGGAGGTACTAGTCTCCCCAGGTATGAAGTTGATCCGCCCCAATGGATTGAAAAATACTGCTCATGGGAAGGAAACCAACTGACATGCGGCTCGCTAAGCCTTATAAACAAAGGAAATCAAAGGGTGGAGATAGACCCTATTTATGTGTGGGGGTTAAATTTTGCTATTCGAAAACAAACACTTTTTGAACTGGGAGGTTTTCATCCTGATAACATATCAAAACACTTGCAGCACTTTCAGGGCGATGGGGAAATCGGCCTGACCCTGAAAATGAAAGAAAAAGGACTGAAAGCAATCTATGCCCCGGATGCAAAAGTTTATCACTGCATTCCACGGGAAAGGCTTACCGTAATTTCATTCGAAGAAAGATTTTACTATCAGGGCGTGTGTGACTCATATACACAAATAAGAAAAAATAAAAGCATATCAAATATAAAAATTCCTGAATACCAGATATTTGAACCATTCTCACCGGATGTCCCTGCTTATGATCAATATAAACAAATTATTTATAAGCGGATCCACAATGCTTACGTTGACGGGTTTCTTTTCCATCAGGATGCTGTGCGAAAAAGTAAGACGCTTTTAAAGTGGGTATTGAAAGAAGACTATTTTGATTACCGACTCCCTCAGTTAGACCCGCAAGAACAACAACAAATTCAAGAGGTGCGTGACCGCATCCAAAAACGCTCCATACACCCACAATGGCCACAGATGACGGCTCAGGATATGTTTAAGGACGCCTTTAATCTTATTGCATCTGGCGATATGGTTACTGCCTTGTCGAGACTGGATATGGTTGCAAACTTATGCCCAAGCATGCCAAGAGTGCATCTAGCCCGTGCTTTGTGCCTGTCTGCGCTTGGTCGCCCGCATGAAGCGGTACGGGCTGCTATTAGTGAATTAGCTATTCAGCCGGATAATAAACAGGCGGTAGATATGTTATTGAAAAATCAACTGGTTTTATTAGAAGAACTAAAAAGAGCGCCACAAACAACAGTTCAGTTTGTCGAGCGTATACTAAAATCCAGACTTAACAAGGTTTGATTAAACGTATTAAATAATAAGTCAATAATGTATAATAAATTAAGTATATTTTGTGCCCCTATCTTCTGAAGAGTTTTGCCATTCAATGGGAATTTCAGAGGATGGAGGTAAATTTAGTATGACGATAGCTGTAAAATTAATTGAAAACGGTTATATTTGAAAAAAAGTACGGATTTGAAAAGGAATTTATCCTGGCAGGTAATACCTGCCTTACCCGACTGAATTGTGAATATGGGTATGAATAAAATAGAACAAATATTCGACGATTATCGTATGATAGCAATTATTATTTATGCTGAATATGAAAAAGAGGGTATTGAATTCTTAACGCCTGACAATTTTTCTCAGCAACTGGCATACATGAAAAGACCTGCCGGCTATAAGATTCAGGCACATCTTCACAAACCCGTCCCAAGAAACGTGAAATACACGCAGGAAACGCTTTTCATTAAAAAGGGTAAAGTAAAGATACATTTTTATAGTGAAGAAAAACATTATTTGGATTCCAGAATATTAAAGACAGGTGATGTTATCTTGCTTGTTTCCGGCGGTCATGATTTTTTAATGCTCGAAGATACAGAAATGGTTGAAGTCAAACAGGGACCCTATGCTGGAGAAGAAGATAAGGAGCGGTTTTAATAGATTAAGATTGAGGTTGAGGGATGTATAAAAGTTTCAGGGAAATGCCTATATGGGGTGAAGCAATGGAGATAGCAGAATTGGTTTTCCGGTTAACGGAATCTCTTCCGAAGAAAGAGGATTATGGTCTGACTTCTCAAATACGACGAGCAGCTTTAAGTATCTCTGCCAATATTGCAGAGGCATTTGGTAGATATCATATAAACGACAAAATTAATTTCTATTATTTTTCCAGAGGTTCTGTAGCAGAAACTCAAAACCATCTGGAATATGTCTCAAGAGTTGGGTATTTTCACCAGGCAGGCGTAAGTACAATTGACTCGAAGCTAAACAAATTATATGAATATATCAATCGGCTTATTAAGTTCCTAAAACCTCAACCTCAATCTCAACCTAAACCTGGATATACTAACCATGATACCTGTTAATGAGCCGTTACTTAATGGCAATGAGAAGAAATATTTGGCAGAATGTATTGATACCGGTTGGATATCTTCGGAAGGGCCTTTTGTCAGCCAGTTTGAACGGAATATTGCTAAACGTGTAACGAGAAAACATGGAATCGCCGTAAGCAACGGCTCTGTGGCTATTGATGTGGTGGTTGCATCTCTAGGCATTGGCAAGGGTGATGAGGTTATTATGCCCGCATTCACCATAATATCCTGCGTTGCTGCTGTTGTCCGCGCTGGCGCAAAGCCTGTTTTAGTAGACGCCGACCCCCTCACCTGGAATATGGATACCAAACAGATTGAAGCAAAAATCACATCAAAAACAAGGGCGATTATGGTCGTTCATATTTATGGCCTTCCCGTGGATATGGAAGCTATATTAGAACTGGCAGGAAAATACCATCTTATGATTATTGAAGATGCCGCAGAGATGCTAGGGCAGAATTACAAGGGGTGTGCCTGCGGCAGCTTTGGTGATATAAGCACCATGAGTTTTTACCCTAACAAGCATGTGACTACCGGTGAGGGGGGAATGGTACTGACCAATAATGACGTACTAGCGGAGAAATGCCGCTCTCTAAGAAACCTCTGTTTTCAGGCTAAGAAAAGGTTTGTCCATGAAGAACTTGGCTGGAATTTCCGAATGACGAATCTTCAGGCAGCGCTTGGGGTTGCACAGCTCGAACGACTGGAGGAGTTTATCTCTAAAAAACGCCTCATGGGACAAAGATATACCGAAATTCTGTCAGATATCAAATCAATTTACCTCCCAATACAAAAAACCGATTATGCTGAAAACGTCTATTGGGTCTATGGCATTGTGTTAAAAGATGAATTTCCGTTTGATGCGGAAGAAGTGATGAAACGGCTGGGAGAGAAAGGTATTGGTACCCGCCCATTTTTCTGGCCGATGCATGAGCAGCCGGTCTTCAGGAAGATGGGGCTGTTTGAGGGAGAGTCTTATCCCGTCGCGGAAAGGATTTCTCGCCGCGGATTTTATATCCCCAGTGGGCTGGCCTTAACGGAAAACCAAATTGACGCCGTTTCCAGGGCGCTCCACGAGGTGCTGGTATGAAGGTTTTTGATGAATACTCCGACTATTATGATCTGCTCTATAAAGATAAAGATTATGCCTCTGAGGCAAGTTTTATTGATACTATTATTAAAAAATATCGACCAACTGCAAAATCTGTTCTAAATCTCGGGTGCGGCACGGGAAACCATGATTTTCTCTTAGCACAAAAAGGATACGACATTACCGGTATTGACAGTTCCGAATCTAACATTAAAAAAGCCATTTCCAAACTTTCAGACCTCGATGAACCTGGAAACCATTTGGGCTTTCACTATGGTGATATTCGCACCTACAGGGCAAACAAAACCTATGACATTGTTATTTCGCTGTTTCATGTGATTAGTTACCAAATTACTAATGCGGACTTGAAATCTGTTTTTGAAACGGTAAAGGTACATCTGAATGAAAATGGACTTTTTATTTTTGATTGTTGGTATGGGCCGGCGGTTTTAACTGAACGGCCTGAAATAAGGATTAAGAAGGTGGAGAATGAAGATACGGGGATTATGAGGATTGCAGAGCCGGAGATATTTCCGAACGAGAACAAGGTCCATGTAAAGTACCACATACTTGTTATTGACAAACGTACAAATAACGTTAAAGAAATCAGAGAAACCCACCCTATGCGATATTTGTTTAAACCGGAAATAGATGAATATCTGTCTGCCTTAGGGCTTGAGGTGGTCGAATGTGCAGAGTGGATGACCGGCAAGCCGCCCGGTTTTAAATCCTGGGGAGTTGTTTTTGTTGTTAAAAATCAGGTTGCTTAGAATTATGCAGAAAATGTTTCGTTGTCGAAACAACGAAAGAATAACTTATGGTTGTTGCTTATTTCTTCCGATGTGTTTGGGTTAGGACATAAATGAACAAAATAGCCTTGTTTATTGCACATTATACATTAGGAAACAGCCCCTCTATAATAAACTTTATTGAATTGCTTTCAGATTATTATAGCGTTCATTTGTTTTTGAAATGTGTGACGTTGAAGCATATCAACGTATTAAAAAAAGCGAATGTAAAGATTGTTGACCTTGATAGTAGTCGTAGTCCTCTAAATTATTTTTTAGAAAGGTTAAAAAAAGAACCTCTTTCTTATAAACACTATATTTCTTTTGACCCGCATGGTTTTGTTCTTTGTAAACTATTATTTCCTGATAGTAGACCGTTTTATTACAGTCTCGAGCTTTATCTGAAGAATGACCATTTTGGTTTATACTATCCAAAAGAGATTATGGAAAAAGAAAGGGCGGAAATCCATAGTATTTCCGGGTTAATAATTCAATCTCAGGAAAAAGAATCATTGTTCAGGAATGACTATAACTTGCAATCATCCATCCCTTCATTTCTATTGCCCATAACATACAAAGGTCCCTCGAACAGGCAAAAAAATAACACATACTTAAGAAATAAATATGCCATTGGCATTGATAGGAAAATAGCGCTCCATCTGGGAGGAATTGCTGCGTGGTTTTCATGTATAGAATTGGCAATGACATTCTCACATATCCAGAACTGGATATTATTCTTTCATGGATATGGCGATAAAAAGTATTTGCCGGATTTACAGCAAGCCTTGCGTAAGCATAATATAAATAACGTTATTATATCGGATGATACGTTTGAAAATATTGAGGATGTTGACAAAATTGTTATGTCATGTGATTTGGGGTTGGCTTGGTACAACGATATTTCCACAGGGTTTAGAACAGCGGGTAAATCTTCTGGTAAAATTCCTTCGTATATGAAATTTGGTTTACCGGTTATTGCGAAAAAATATCCTAGTACAATACAGGCGATAGAAAATACCGGAAGTGGGTTATGTGTCGATAATTTCAATGAAATACCGAATGCTATATCGAAAATTGAAGATAATTATACTATATATTCCCAAAATGCGTGTGCTGAGTATGATAAGACATACAGGTTTGAGAATTATGTGCGTCAAATATTAGATTTTATTGAATGTGCAAGGATGTCGCAGGCGACAAGTACAAAGGATTTTGATGCAAATACAGGCAGTTATCGTAAAGAGCCTGACACAAAAATATATGCGGATAAATCAACGAGGCATTTCAATTGGGATAAACTTCTTGAAAACAAAAGGGTGGAAGATTTTCTTGTTACAGATGAATTATGGGGAGAAAACCAGGGTGCGGAAAATATCGGGCGGGTATTATGGAGAAAATATTTAAAAGACGCTATTTCTTGCAAGAATATTCGTGTGCTGGAAATCGGCTTTGGTTCCGGAATAGATTATAGGGCATTAGAAAATGAAGGCGTGTTTGACAAGGGCAGAGTCAAATACTATGGCGCTGATGTAACATATAAGTTTGCAAAGCATGCGTCAATGCATTTTAAAAATATGAAGCCTGTTTTGATGGATGGCTACCATCTTCCATTCAAAGACCGCAGTTTTGATATAGTATACTTGAGGCATGTTTTAGAGCATCAAAGCCATTATGAGGAGTTATTATCCGAAGTCTTTCGTGTATGTGGCACAGATGTTTTCATAAATTTTTTTATTGAGCTTTCTGATAGCGATATTGACAAAATAAATTACGATGGCACGTGGTATCACAATACTTATTCTAAAAAAAAGTTTGATTTATTTGTAAAAAGATATGGTTTTGGCATACATAAAACGGAAACACACCGTAAAGAGGAGAAAGTTGACTCGATAGTTATTTTAAAGAGAAACGATGTTCAATGTATAAAGTTGGAAACAACAAATGAAAAGAATAATGTTGTTTGTGATTATGGTGGTGTTACTGATTCTGCGACACAGAAAATTACAAAGACAAATCAAAATAATAGAAAATATCCGGAAGCTGATAAATGGGCATTATCCGATTTTATAGTAAATAAAATAATTCCAATTGTTGGTGTTAGGCCATATCCATTAGACGAATTGCTAATGATGTGTTCTGTCGTTAGCTATTTTGAACCTGATATTATAATTGAATGGGGGACTCATGCGGGTAAAAGCGCGCGTGTTTTTTATGAGATATCCAATCATTTGGGGATAAAAACGGATATCTATTCAATAGACTCGCCTGCCGACGCGAACCATATTGAGAATTTGAAGGATCAGGGGGAAAGGGCCAGATATATTAAAGGATTGCCGGTAAACCGGTATTTAGGTGATGGTATAACTGTTGCGAAGGAAATACTCAGCAGCAATTCTCATCGTTTCCCCTTATTTTTTGTTGATGGGGATTATTCTTATGATGCTGTTTGGCGAGATCTGAGTGAGATAAAAAAATCTGTGAATGCGGCGGCTATACTATTGCATGATTCATTTTTACAGGACGACCAATCGAAGTATAATTGTGAACCCAACTTCGCTATTAAGCAGTTTTCAGAAGAAAACAATTTGGATGTTTGGCATACCGCCATGGGTCTTCCCGGCATGAGCCTGGTTTGGTTGAGACCGCATGCGTCTGATAAGAACTTAACGAAATCAACGGAGGTCTTTCGCCGTAAGAAGCCATTTCCTATTCTCCATACCGTAGAATTTTATTATCCGCACACCGGTGGTGCGGAGTTTGTAGTCCAGCAGTTATCCGAGAGGCTTGTAAAGCGGGGGTATGACGTAACTGTTGCGACATCGAGATTGGAGAACCGTAAGGCAATGGAACACAATGGTGTAAAAATAGAAGAGTTCTCCGTGAAAGGTTCTATTGGAAATGGTATATACGGTAGTGATGTTGAATTGTATAAACACTTTTTACTCACGCATCCTGCGGGGGTGGTGTTGAACTATGCCGCGCAGCAATGGGCCACCGATTTGGCTTTTAGTGTTATCGGGGCTACAGCGAGCAGACGTGTTAATGTAATTGCGCCATGTGGTTATTCTGCACTGGCCGATAGCCGTACCCTTCGATGGCCACAGTTTGCGGCATATTTCAGCAATATCCTTCCTAAAGTGCTGCCGCTTTATGCTGCTGCCGTATATCACTCTTCAATTTACAAGGATTACGAATTTGCTCAGCGGTGTGGACTAAATAATAGTGTAATCATTCCGAACGGAGTTTCAGAGGAAGAATTTTCTATTAAACCAAAAATACATTTTCGGGAAAAATATCATATAGCAACCAAATACTTTGGTCTGTGTGTTGCAAATTATTATGAAGGCAAGGGACAAGAAAGAGTTATTGAGTGTGTAAAACAGATGAATAGGCAGGATTTTACTATGGTTTTTGTTGGAAAAGAAGGGGATCAACTATCATATTTGAAAGCAATGTCTGTAGATTTAAACGTAAAATATTTAGCGGATATTCCGCGTGAAGACACCCTTGCTGCCTTTCATGAAGCAGATATATTTTTGTTTGGCTCATATATCGAGGCCTCACCATTGGTAATTATTGAGGCCAAGGCATCAAAAACACCTTTTGTTTCCACTGACTGCGGGAATGTCCGCGAGTGGAAAGGCGGGGTTGTCTGCGCGCCGAATGAAATGGCAATTCATGCAAACAGGATTTTGAACGACGAAGGACTTCGGAAACGACTTGCTGATGAAGGGTGGAAGGAGTGGAAAGATAAACTTACCTGGGAGTCTGTCGTTGATAAATATGAGGAACTGTATGTAAGGCTTTTTTCAGAAAAGCAAAAGAGCGCTTCCGAATGTTCACAGGCTCATTATTTGCAAGGAGCCTTGGATAGTAATGGGTTGCCGGGTAGTGACAGTATAATAATGACGGCAACTGAATTGCCTGAACTCCTCAAAAAAGCGGAGGATATGTTCCTGAGGGGGGAATACAACGAGGCAATTGATAAATATAAGACTATTATTGAAATTGACCCTGCTTTGTCCGATGCTTACACGGGTCTTGCCATTGCTTATACGAAAATAAACCGGATAGATAATGCCATTTCCACCCTGGAAAAATCAATTTGCTTATGTGCCAGTGAAGCTTCGATATACAACAATCTTGGTGTATTATATTTTAAAAAAGATATGCCTCTGGATGCCAAGACATACTTTGAAATAGCGTTGCTGCTAAATCCTGATTATAAAGAGGCACGGCAGAATTTGGAAAAAGTTGATGCGGTGTTGAGTGAAACCTCCAAAACAAGAAAAACGAACCATATCGTCGGACTCATATTTAGTAAAGACAGGGCAATGCAATTAGACGCGACATTAAGGTCTTTTTATTTGCATTGCGGTGATGCCGATACGCTGGATTTGAAGGTAGTTTACAAAACCTCCAATGCGGTCTATGAAAAACAATACGAAGACTTAAAAAAAGATTATACGGATGTTATGTTTATTAAAGAAGTTGACTTCAAAGAACAGGTGCTATCAACTGTCAGGAAGTATGCTTATGTGTTGTTCATGGTAGATGATAATGTTTTTGTAAGGAAATTTTACATTTCCAATTTAACCAATAGCTTGAGTGAGAACAAGAATGCCATTGGGTTCTCCTTGCGATTGGGTGAAAATACTGTTTACTGCTATGCGCTACATTCTTCACAAAATCCCCCCAAATTTATCAATGTTACAAATGATATACGAAAGTATGACTGGACTACCGCAGAACTGGATTTTGGTTATCCATTAGAAGTTTCAAGTTCTTTGTACAGAGTGAAAGAGCTTTATCCTTTGCTCGTTCAAGTTAATTTCAAAAACCCAAATACCTTGGAAGACCAATTGGCAACCAACAAACATATTTATGCGAAGACAAGGCCTATCATTCTTTGCAGCAAATTATCTCTGACTTTTTGCGCGCCATTGAATATGGTACAGGATGTGTGCGACAATCGGGCTGGAAATGAAAATTGCTATTCCAGCGAAATGCTTGCGAATAAATTCGGAGAAGGGTATAGAATAGATGTTGAAAAATACACGGATTTTATCCCAAATGCATGTCATCAGGAAGTTCCACTTGATTTTATAAATTCAAAACAATGAAATCTACCGTTTCAGTAATAATACCATGTTATAACCAAGCGTGTTTTTTGTCTGAGGCTGTTGAATCCGTAGTTAATCAAACATTTGCTGACTGGGAATGCATAATCGTTAATGACGGAAGCAGCGACAACACATACCAGGTTGCCCATACTTTAATCAGCAAATATCCCGGCAATAAAATTCGGCTTATAAACCAGGAAAATAAAGGTTTGGCAGAGGCACGAAATGCCGGCATAAGGATTTCGGACGGAAAATATATACTGCCCCTGGATGCAGATGATTTGTTGCATACGGAGATGTTGCAAAAAACAGTTTTTTTGTTAGAAAGGCAGCCAAAGATCGCTATTGCCTACACCGATGTGAGGCATTTTGGGAGTATTGATCGAATTGTTCATGCCGGGGAGTATGATTTTCAAAGGCTATGCCGCGAGAACCATCTTAACTACTGTGCTCTCTATCGCCGGAAGGCATGGGACGCAGTTGGTGGATACAACCGCAACATGGTGTGGGGTTATGAGGACTGGGACTTCTGGATTGGATGTGGCGAAAAAGGATTCTATGGCAAGCGAATTCCGGAACCATTATTCGTCTACCGTGTGAAGGACAGTAGTATGTATACGAATGCCCTCAGACATCACAGTAAATTGGTGGCACAAATTATTTTAAACCACCAAAGTCTTTATAATTCAAGCACCGTTGCAGAAGCAAAACAGATAGTAGAAAAGTGTTTGTATAGGAGAATACAGAACTATCCCCTTGTTTCAATAATTGTTCCCACATATAATAGGCCGGGTACTTTAAAGGTAACTCTCGATAGTATTGCCTCCCAGACCTATAAGAATATTGAAACTATTGTAATCAATGATGCAGGAGAAGATGTTTCAGATATTGTAAAATCCTACCAGGGCAGATTAGCAGTTCATTATCTCCTTCACACCTCGAATAAAGGCCTTGCCGCCTCCAGAAACACAGGAATCAATGCGGCAACCGGCAAATACATTGCGTATTTGGACGACGACGACGTCTTTTACCAGGAGCATGTGGAAACGCTCGTTACATTTTTGGAAAACAGTGATTATAAAGTAGCGTACACCGACGCATACCGTGCCCACCAGAAAAAGGTAAACGGAAAGTACGTAACAACCAGAAGAGAAGTTTCCTATTCCTATGATTTTGAATATGATTATATATTGGTCAGCAACTTTATCCCCGTCCTTTGCATAATGCACGAGAAAGATTGTTTACGAGAAACGGGCCTTTTTGACGAATCTTTAAGAGCCCTTGAAGACATGGATTGCTGGATAAGAATGTCAAGAAAGTATAAGTTTGCCCATATAAAAAGAATTACCTGTGAATTTACCTGGCGGGAGGATGGCACGAGTATTACCAGCGGGCAAAGGCCTGAATTTTTAAAGGCCATCCAAATTATTTACCGGAAATACGGAGAATACACGAGAAACAAACCGCATGTTGTAAAAGCGCAGGAGGAATTGTTAAGAGACTTTAAGCATGTAATAACGTCAAGAAATAATTCACTTAAGCACAACCAAACGTTTCGCGAAAAACAGCAAATATGCACTATTATTATTCCCGTCTTTAATAGGGTTGAGTTTACAAGGAAATGTATTGAATCCATAATAAATAATACTCCTCAAAATCTGTACGAGATCATAATAATTGATAACGCATCAACGGATGGCACCATGGATTTTCTTAAGTGTTTAGAAGGGGATGTCAAAACTATTACCAATGATAAAAACCTTGGTTTTGCCATGGCTTGTAATCAGGGGGCACGGATGGCTTCTACCGATTATCTCCTTTTTTTAAACAACGATACAGAACCCAAGAAAGGCTGGTTGGAACCGCTTCTCAATATACTCACACAAGATAATTCAGCGGGAGCAGCGGGGAGCAAACTCTTGTTTCCGGACGGAACAATTCAGCACGCCGGAGTCGTCATTTTCGATGATCAAAAATTACCTGATCCGCTGGTTGGCCGACATATTTACTATGGAGAATCGTCCAATCTGCCAGAGGCAAACCAATTAAGAACTTATCAGGCGCTTACTGCCGCCTGTCTGCTTATACGCAAATCTGCCTTCAACGAGGTTGGAGGATTTGATGAAGGCGATTGGAATGGTTATGAGGATGTTGATCTTTGCTTCAGGTTACAGGAGAAAGGATGGAAACTTGTTTATCAGCCTGAAAGTGTTGTGATTCACCATGAATCCAAAAGCGGCCCTGAACGGTTTATGAAGGTAAAGGAAAATATTCAACGACTGCATGATAAATGGCTTGGCAAAATCACACCGGATATCATTATCAAAGAAGACGGTTCTGCTATATTTACGGGAAATAACAAAATACAGCAGTATTCTCTGCCAAATGTATTCCCGGCAGAAGTATCAAACACCACACCACAAAAGCCTGTTTCCATCATTATCCTTACCTGGAATGCCCTGGAATATACCCAAAAATGCATCCGCTCAATCCAGGATTATACGCACTATCCTCATGAGATTATTTTCGTGGACAATGCCTCAACGGACGGTACCGTTGAATACCTTCGCAAACTGGTGAATGAACGTCCAAATTACAAACTTATTGAAAACCGGGAAAATAAAGGGTTTGCGGCAGGCAATAATCAGGGGGTAAAAATGGCCGGCGGAGAATATATAATGCTGATTAACAATGATGTCCTTGTGTCTGAAGGATGGCTTGAAGGTTTAGTAGAAAGTTTGGAGTCAGATGGAAAAGTAGGAATGGTGGGGCCTATTACCAATTCTATTAGCGGCAGGCAGCAGGTAAAGGATATCCCATACGCAGATGAAACGCCGAAACCACAAAAAGACGCAAAGTATAAGGAGAATATTCGCCTCAATGAAAACAATTCAAGCATTTTCTCTGCGTCCTCTATGCACTCTGCGGGGAAAGATGGTTTTTTTGATGAAAACGGATTTCACCGTTTTGCACAAAGCATACGAAGAAATTTTAAAGGAAGGCTGACTCCCCGATACCGTATCGCCGGGTTTGCGGTTCTCATGAAAAAATCGTTATATGAAGAAGTTGGCGGATTGGATGAATCATTCGGCACAGGGAATTATGAGGACGATGATTTATGTTTGAAGGTGCGGCAAAAGGGGTATGCAATAATGGTAGATGAGAGTGTATATATCCATCATTATCGCAGCCAAACCTTTATTGAAAATAAAATTGATTATAAAAATAGTATTGCTATGAATGATACCCTGTTTAGAAAAAAATGGCCGAAGGTTGATTATGAGGAACTTTTGGAACTCCACAAAACCCTTGTGGATATAAATGCAGAATTTGTTGAAAAAGGACAACAGGCATTGCAGTCGGGCAAAACAGAAGAGGCATTCGGATTGTATGCAAAAGTACTCAATACAAATCCTATCGATGAAGCGGCTGTTTACGGCACAGCGCTTGTATATCAAATGAAAAACAAGATAGATGAAGCCATCAGGGCGTATAAAAAATTAATAAAGATTCATCCTGTTTTTTATGATGCGTATTATAACCTCGGCATCTCGTATGTGGCCATTGGTGATATTGATAATGCAATTACCGCATTGAGCAAAGCAATTGAATTGCAGAGCAATGATGCTTCTGTTTACAACAATTTAGGGGTGTTGTACTTTAAAAAGAAGCAATATAGAAATGCGCAGCCTTGCTTTGAAAAAGCACTAGCTATCGATCCTAACTACCGGGAAGCAAAACAAAATCTCGAAAAGGTATTTTTGGCGCAAAATTCATCCTAAAACAAATATTCCCCCCTCTCTTTTCCTTGCCCGGGGAACTCTTCTCTATACTTTGACGATGTCGTGGCATAAGAAGCTTTTAGCTTGCATTCGCTAACAGGTTATGATATACCATTGAGAACTTTTCCATTAAGTATTTTAAATATCGGCAGTTTGATAAAAAGGAAGTATTGCTATCCAGAAAAATATACTGGATGTTTCTAATCCGTACTTTTATTTTTTATTTTTTGTTGTGGGTTTGATGGTTGGGAGTTTTCTCAACGTCTGTATCTATCGGATCCCTAAAAATAAATCCTTAATATGGCCCCATTCGTTTTGCCCGCATTGTAAGGAATCAATAAAGTGGTTTCATAATATTCCTGTCATAAGTTACATACTTTTGTTGGGACGTTGCCGCACATGCAAAAACAAGTTGTCCGTCCGTTATCCGATAGTAGAAGTATTGACAGGTTGTATTTTTTTACAACTATATTATATTTTTATTGTATATCGAAGTGAATCTTTCCTTGTTTTTCTGGGGTATCTCGTTCTTTGTTGTGCGTTGATAATATCGGCCTTTGTTGATCTTGAGCTGCGCATAATTCCCAATGAAATTACCTTTGTTGGCATTCCGCTCTTTATTGTTTTCAGCATCGTGTGTCCGGAGCTGCACCATGCTCAGGGCACATTGAGAAGTTTTGTATTAATTGACGCGCATCGTCTGAATGCATTCATTGCTTCGCTTGCCGGAACTTTTGCCGGAGGCGGACTCATTTTCCTGTGCGGTGTAATGGGAAAATTGCTCTTTAAAAAAGACGCCATGGGTTTTGGTGATGTAAAACTTATGGGCATGATTGGCGCCATTGTTGGCTGGAAACTTGCCATTGCGATATTTTTCGTCGCGCCGTTCTTTGGACTTCTGATGGCAATTCCCGTATTGGTATTAAAAAAAAGCCATCTGATTCCTTACGGGCCGTTTTTATCTGTAGCTGCTTTGTTATGCATCAGTTTACAGGATTATTTTATAGGCCAGATCAATTTATATGTTCTTGTGTTCAGCGTATTTTTTAAAGGGTTTCCCTCTTAAAGTGTTTTATTTATTCTGTCAGTCTTAAATATTCGTCACAAAAAAAATTTGAAAACAGGAGCATTCCCAATTTTTTGTAAATCAAAATAAAGCCGACCATAAAGGATCGGCGCTACCATGCAATATGTGTCGTAGCGCGGGTGGTTTATCCCCCGCATAATACCTCCACATTTTACAAAAAATTGGGAATGCTCCCATGAAAACCGCATTACGGTTTTCCGTATCCCTTAATTTCTAATGGCATTGCTCGTGAAAGGAGAAAAAGATGGTAAAAAAAATTGGTGTAGTGCGGGGTATTTGTCTTTTTGGAATGATGGGAATGTTGGCTGTGGGAACAGGGTGCGCAGAACTTAAACGATTACGCGTCGAAAATAAGCAGTTAAGTGATAATCTTGCAAGCCTGCAACAGGAGAATTCCAACCTTTCAGCAACGGCAAGCAGGTATGAAGGTGAGCTTAGCCGGCTTGAAAATGCAAGAAAAGATCTTGAATCGAAACTGGCGGGCACAGGGGCTACAACACGAATAAAGGACGGTTCGGTTTCTATTATATTGCCGGATTCGATACTTTTTGACCCGGGACAGGCAAAATTACGCACTCAATCAAAATCAACACTGAAGAAAATTGCCGGGATATTACAAACCGATATTGCAAATGAAATGGTGAGAATCGAAGGGCACACGGATAGTGACCCTATTCAAAAGCAGAAAGATAAATACCCTTCAAACTGGGAGCTTTCAACGGCAAGGGCGAGTTCCGTTCTTCATTATATGGTTGATGAATGCGGCATTTCCCCCACAAGAATTTATATTGCCGGGTTTGGACAGTATCAGCCTGTTGCAGAGAATAAGACAAAAGCAGGCAAGACGCAGAACCGTCGTGTAGAAATTGTTATTATTTCCGGAGGGGGATAATAACGCACTGCATGATTACTGTCGTCGATTATGGAATGGGAAACCTTCGCAGCGTAGAGAAAGGTTTTGAACGGTTTGGTTTTGAAGTCAAAATAAGCGACAATCCAAACGACATTAAACATACCGATAAATTGGTGCTGCCGGGAGTAGGCGCCTTTAAGGATGCAATGGTTGGTTTACGCCAGAGGGGATTAAAAGAATCCATTGTTGATTTTATTCACTCGGGAAAACCATTTCTGGGTATTTGCCTTGGCCTCCAGTTGTTGTTTTCGAAAAGTTATGAAGATGGCGAACATGCGGGGTTGGACATTATTCCAGGAAAGGTGATTCGATTTGATTTTTCCGGAAAACAAGAAAATGAAAAATTAAAAATACCCCACATGGGATGGAATCAGATTGATATTGTCAGGCAAGATAATCCTCTCCTGAAAAACGTTCCCCGCCATGCGTATATGTATTTTGTGCATTCATACTACGTCTGCCCGGAAGACGTAGATGTCGTTGCCACGGAAACAGAATACGGTGTGCGCTTTACTTCAATGGTATGGCACAGGAATATCTTTGCCACTCAATTCCATCCGGAAAAAAGCCAGCAACATGGCCTTGCTATACTTGAAAACTTTGGGAATTTGTAGTTTTTCAAAAACTCACTTATTACCCAACCTCTCTTAAAAGAAAGCAATTGCGTGGATTTCCTCTATTAAGAGAGGTCTGTCTGTTGTTTGACTATACTTACTTTTTCTAAAAATTTTAAATTTATGAATCTGACACTATGATTATTTTTCCAGCAATCGATTTGAAAGGTGGAAAATGTGTGCGATTAACCCAGGGGAAAAAGGATGAAGAAACCGTCTTTTCCGACGACCCCCTGGATATGGCAAAGTCATGGGAAGATCAGGGTGCGCAGTATCTGCATGTAGTTGATCTTGATGGGGCGTTTGAAGGACTTCCCGGAAATCTTTCCATTGTAGAACAAATTGTCAACAACATAAAAATTCCCATCGAATTTGGCGGTGGTTTAAGGACTACCGAAGCAGTGAAAACCGTGCTCGATCTGGGCGCGAAGAGGGTAATAATCGGAACAAAGGCAATCGATTCCCCATCATGGGTAAGTGAACTTTGCATAACATTTCCCGGCCGTATTGCAGTGGGCATTGATGCGAAAAACGGTAAAGTTGCCGTGCAGGGATGGACGACTCTCAGTGAGCAAACTGCCATAGATTTTGCGCGGGAGATGGAGAAGTCATCGCCATGCGCCATCATTTTCACCGATATATCAAGGGATGGAATGCTTCAGGGGCCAAATATTCAAAGCCTGCGGGAACTTTTATCTGCGGTAAAAACCCCCGTAATCGCGTCAGGCGGAATTTCCTCGCTTACGGACATTGAAAATCTGAGCAAAATGCCTCTGGAGGGAATGATAGTGGGAAAGGCGCTTTACACGGGACACATCAGGTTTTCAGAAGCGAAGCAGCTATGTGATTCGATTTGCATGAGGAAATAATGCATTGTTGCATTTCAGTTTATTGGGGAGCATTCCAGATTTTTTGCAAAACTCATCATTTATTATGCTTCGGCTCCGCTCAGCATGACGCTTATTGTCATCTATGAAAAAGCATGTCACCCTGAGCGGAGTCGAAGGGTTGAGTTTCTCAGTGAGATGAGGAACTTTTCATATTTGGCAGAATATACGCTAATTGTTTTATTTATTTACAAAAAATCGGGATTGCTCCTGTTTATTGTGCTATTTCGTTAAAAGATCAACAAGAACAGCTTAAGAAAATTTCCCCTGCCGCGGTTTTTTCTCTCTATTCTGTTGCGGTGGTTATACCCGTCTTCTTTTTCCGGTTATGTTCATACCGCAATTGTAATATCTCCACAAACAGCGCGAAACCCATAGGAAGATAAATATATGCCTTGGGAACATGCTTATGGAATCCCTCCATAAATATAGTTATTCCAATGGTAATGAGAAAGGACAGCGCCAGTATTTTAAGCGTAGGGCGCTGCACAATGAACTCTCCGACCGGTTTTGCAAATGCAAGAATGGCAAGGAAGGATACTATTACCGAGGTAATAATGATCCATATCTTGTGCGTTAAACCAATGGCAGTTATGACCGAATCTATGGAAAATACAATATCCAGAAGTACGATCTGCGTGATAACAATAAGAAATCCTTTGTGTACTGCCGCAGTTGTCTGCTGTCCGTCAGTTTTAAATTCGATAGTATGGTGTATTTCCGTAACGGCCTTCCATAAGAGAAAAAGCCCTCCCGCAAGCAGTATTATGTCCCGTACGGAAAAATGAAATATTACATTGTTGGTAAGATTGGAAAGTGTGAGCAGGAGAAACAGCACAATTATTCTTGCCAGTAAGGCAATGCCCAGACCGAGGAGCCTTGCCCTGTTCCTGCGTTCTTCGGGAAGTTTACCGGCAATAATAGAGATAACAAGAATATTATCCACGCCAAGGATTAATTCCAGGCCGACTAACAATGACAATAATGCAAGGGAATCTGCCATAATAAATACCTGATACGGTTATGTAATTGAGGTTTTTAAAGAGTTTAGTTTATGCAATGGTCAGGGATGTATACAGCCCTGAGAATAAGGTTTCATATTAATGTATTTTTCTTCTTAACTCAATAAGATATAGTCATGTCCGCAAAAGGAAAAAACATTGTGTCGTGAAAATAATCTGGTAAGATTATTCGTTAACGTTTTAGAAGCAATGTTTTGGCGCTTCAGCAAGAATATTTTTTATAAATAAAATGATGGGGTCGCAAAGAGCAAAAAGAGATGCATTGTATGGTATTTTGCATTGGATTATACTTTTGTTCAGACCAATATTTTGTGACGGTGGACGCTATTTTATGAGGTGCTTTTTATCTGAATTTCTGATTGTTGGGGTATTGTGCAGGGTTCAATGATAAGGATTATTTTTAGCTGGCGGATGCTGGTTACCTTTTTTCTGGGGATAAGTTCCGGCATTCCCCTCATGGTTACCGGCGCAACGCTTCAGGCATGGATGACCGATGAGAAGGTGAATCTTGCGGTGATCGGGATGTTTTCCCTGGCAGGGATTCCTTATACGATTAAGTTCTTATGGGCGCCCGTCATTGATCGTTATGTGCTCCCCTTTTTTGGCAGGCGGCGCGGATGGATGCTTATCTTTCAAATCCTTCTTATGCTTTCCATTGGCGCATTTGCCCTGGTGAAACCTTCCGAATCTCCGTGGATTGTAGCCTTTCTTGCCGTTCTTGTAGCATTCTTTAGCGCGAGTCAGGATATTGTCGTTGATGCTTACCGGCGTGAGCTTTTATGCGATGAGGAATTGGGGCTGGGATCTTCCCTTGCCGTTAACGGATATCGTATTGGCATGCTCATTTCAGGGGCATTTGCCCTGTTTTTGGCTGACCATATCCCATGGAATTACGTTTATCTGATGTTGGCTGTCTCACTTTTTATCGGTATTATTACAACATGTACAGCGCCATGCACAGAAGGGCAGATTGTTCTCCCAGTATCTCTTCGGGAAGCAGTTGTAGAACCTTTTATCGATTATTTTAAGAGAGGGGGGGCTTTTGAAATCCTGGCGTTTATCTTTCTTTATAAAATTGGCGATGTCATGGCAAACAGCATGACGATACCTTTTATTTTAAAGATGGGATTTACTAAAACGGAATTAGCAGGCATTGTAAAGGCGTTTGGCATATTTGCCACAATTGCGGGCGGTCTCGTTGGCGGCATTCTCATAATAAAACTCGGACTTCACAAAAGTCTTTGGATATTTGGAATCCTTCAGGCAGTTTCGACCCTGTCTTTTTCTGTTCTTGCTTCTGTGGGCGCGTATCACTCCGTATTAGCCGCCACAATTTCCTTTGAAAATTTAACCAGCGGCATGGGCACCTCTGCATTTACGGCTTTTATGGCAAGCCTCTGCAATAAGAAATTTACCGCCACACAATATGCGCTCTTGAGCAGCCTCATGGGTATTCCCAGAGTGATTGTTTCTTCGCCTACGGGATTTTTAGCCGAGAGACTGGGATGGTTTCATTTTTTCATCTTCTGCACACTGGCGGCAATTCCGGGACTTGTTTTCCTCTTTCGTTATAAGACATGGCAGGGTGACACACGTCCTGTCAGCAATACAATAGCCACCTGTGAGAGTAATTAATTTTTCCACATCATATCGCCCTTTCAGGGAACTGCCCCCTCCTCTATACTGTCTGCCCTTCGGGCATAAAACTTAATTTTGTGAGGCGAAACAGCCGCCATCTTCAAAATACTAAAGTGTTACCTTTTATTTATTCTTTCTATGTATCTATTCAGCGAAATAATTATCGACCAAGCAGAGACAGGTTTGAAACCTGTCTCTGCAAAAGGGGGAATATGGTAAATTTCGCTGAATAGATACCTTTCGATAGTAAAAACAATGGAATTCCTTTTGCAATATTTGTAAAATATGCGTAAGATGTTATGATTTAGTCACTTGTACTTTAAAATTTACCCAGCATGGCATTATAGAATCAGTATTTTCGCAACACGTTAGTTTTTTGAAAAAACATAATTTCTCAGCTATTTTGCAACCCTGACAGGGTTTTAAAACCCTGTCAGGGTTAAACCGGGAAGCAGGATTTGCCTTATGTTATTACAATTTTTCAAAAAACTAAAATGTTACGTATTTTCTCTATGCATTGACATATAAATGAATAACAGCATTTATCATCTAAATCTCAGGCACAAAAACATTTTTTTCTTTTTTAACCGAAGGAATTTTGCGTATGGTCAATGTTTCTTTGTGTTTTTGATTTTCTTTTTCACTTTTTTATCGTTTCATATTTTTGATCTCACATCGCTCTCTCACGATGTCCACGCGGCACAGGTCACCATTGATGATTCGGTAAGCACAACCACCGGCGAACATAATGGCAGCTCGCCAACATCTGTTTTTATTTCCGATCAAACCGGATATGTGTTTTATATCGATTCCGATAGCACCTGTAAGTACAGCAAGACTACCAACGGCGGCTCAAGCTGGGGTTCACCGGTAACGGTTGACAGCCAGACGGACTGTCTGCATGTCGCCATCTGGTACGACCGCTGGACTCCCGGGGATTCCAGCGGAAATTATATTCACATTTTAACCATTGACTCCGGCAGTGATGATCTCTTTTACACGCGCCTTGATACAAGCAGCGACACACTGACCACCACCGTTAATGCTACCGGTGCAAATCAGGGAGGAACTTTTGCCAATGCCAATATCCCTTCTATTACTAAAGGCACTGACGGCGACTTGTACATGGGCGTTCAGGATGGCGGCGATTCCTTTGTTATTAAATGCACGGGCAATTGTAATAACGCAGGCAACTGGAGCGAGGCAGGCGTGAACCCTTTTGATACGGCTGACGATTATCTTATCCTTATGCCTCTTTCCGGTGGCAATATCATGGCTATCCGGTGGGATATTTCGGCTGATGATATCCAGTCAAAGGTATTCAATGATTCCACTTCAGCATGGGATGCCGGTTGGACTAATATCGATACGGACGCCGCGGAAAATGGGACATATGACGGCGCGTTTGGGGCAACCGTTAATAAGTCAAATAATAATATTTACTTAGTCTATGCCGTAGACGAGGCAGATGATGATATCCGGGCAGCCCTTTATTCCGGTGGCTCATGGACTTCCAAGACAGATGTTTTAACTAATGATAGCAAAGGCATTACCGGCGCTAAAATTTCTTTAGACGAAAGTTCCGGTGATGTATATGTCGTATACACTGCCCGAACAACAAGAGGCTCAGCCGGTACTGGCAATGTTTACTTCAAGAGATCAGTAGATGGTATGGCATCATGGGGTGCGGAGCAGGGACCGGTCAACTCAGATGCAGATGATCTTTTCGGGGCAAGGGTTAATATAATGTCCGGCGAACGTATTTATGTCTCATGGTATGGCGCAACCCCTGACGATCTTTTTGGAAATACGATTATCGATTTGCCGCTCACCGTGCAATTTTCTGCATCTTCCCAATCCGGCTCCGAAAGTATTGGCAGTTTAGCTATAACTCCGCAACTTTCCGCAGTGACAGGGTTGAATGTAACCGTGCCGTTTACCGTAAGCGGCACTGCGGTATCCCCAGCCGATTATTCGATTACGTCAAGCCCGGTTACTATTGCTGCGGGTACGACAACTACCACTATTACCATTACTGTCGTAGATGATGCTATTGATGAAATAGACGAAACGGTCATTGTTACCATGGGAATCCCCACGAATGCCACTGCAGGAACTACCACAGTGCACACCGCTACTATAATCGATAATGATGGCGCCCCCTCTGTAACCCTTAGCCTCTCCGGCAGTCCAATGGCAGAGGCCGGAGGATCAAGCACGGTTACGGCCACCCTTTCTAACCTATCAAGCAGTACAGTAACGGTAAACCTGGCTTTTTCCGGCACTGCCACCTTAAATGATGACTATACCCGTTCAGGCACCTCTATCTCCATTACGGCAGGCAACACCAATGGCTCGATTACCCTCACAGCGGTACAGGACGACAATGACGAAAGCGATGAAACCATCATTGTGGATATTGACTCTGTGACCAATGCTACAGAAAGCGGCACACAACAGGTAATCGCTGTTATTACCGACGATGACGAACCTCCTCCGCCCCCACCTCCGCCGTTTGAATTTTACGTAACGAATACTACCCCTGATGATGGTGCCACAGACGTGGCAATAAATACGACCGTTTCTGCCACCTTTAATGCGTATGTTAAAGGATCTACCGTCACTACCGACACATTTATGGTAAGTGCAGGTGAAGACGCAGTCAGCGGCGAGGTATCTACCGAAGGCGAAACCATACAGTTTACCCCTTCGGATAATTTAGCATATAACACCGTCTACACCGCAACGATCAGAGGAGGCACAGCAGGAGTGACTGCGGCAAATTATGCGGGCACGGCAATGGACTCAGATTATGTGTGGGACTTCACTACCGTGCCGGACACCACAGCGCCCGCCGGTTCAATAGCAATCAACAGCGGCAGTTCTCATACAAATTCCACTGCTGCTACCCTTGCGCTTTTAGCAACAGATAATGTGGGCGTGACGGGTTATTTTATCTCAACATCCTCCGCAACGCCGTCATCGTCTGATTTGAACTGGGTATCCGTAAATGCAACGGCACATTTTGCCAAAAACATCTCATATACTTTAACCAGCGGAGACGGCGATAAAACCATATATGTCTGGTATAAGGATGCGGCAAACAATGTATCGGATGCCGCAAGCGACTCTATTGTTTTAGACACAACTGCCCCTGTAATAATCAGTACCCGTCCCGCAAATGAAGCAACAGAAGTGTCACCCGTTATAACTGAAATAACGGCCACTTTCAGCGAAGCAATGGATGCCGCCACTGTCGGCAAATCAACGTTTACGTTAAGCGGAGGGATAACAGGGACGGTAAAATACAACAACACTACGGCTGCATTTGCCCCATACGGCAAGCTTGATCATTCTACCCAATACACCGCCACTATAACAAAAGACGTAAAAGACCTGGCCGGCAATGTCATGGCATCCAACTATTCGTGGAGTTTTACCACTTCAACAGACACCACCGCGCCGGTAGGCACAGTAAAGATCAACAACGACGCCACCTATGCCAATTCATCCACCGTTACCCTTAGTCTTTCTGCAACCGATGTGGTGGGGGTTACGGGTTATTTTCTTTCGTCAGATTTTTCCGCGCCTTCGCCAACCGCAGCTGGCTGGGTATCTGTTGATTCCACGAAAAGCTTAAGCAAAGATGTTTCCCATACTTTACGAGGAGGGGATGGCAACAAAGTGATTTTCGCCTGGTATAAAGATGACGCGGGGAACGTATCCGGCGCCGCGAGCGATTCTATTATCATGGACACGACTCCCCCAGCGGTGATTACCGCAAGCCCCGGGGATGGGGAGACTGAAGTTTCCATTGGCAGCATAATCACAGCTACGTTCAGCGAGAATATGGATGCCGCGACTATTAACGCATCGTCCTTTGTATTAAGTAATGAAATAACAGGCACAATAGGGTATAACAATACCACTGCGACATTTATCCCTTCCGCGAATCTTGATTATTCAACCACCTATGCCGCCACTATAAATACTGCTGCAAAGGACGTGGCAGGCAATGCAATGGCTACCGATTACACATGGAGCTTTACCACTGAACCGGATGCCATAGCGCCGGCAGGAATAATGACTGTTAACAACGACGACGTCTATGCCAATTCCACCGCAGTTACTCTTCATCTCTCGGCGACTGATAATGCAGGAGTAACGGGCTATTACGCTTCCAACAGTTCAACAGCCCCTCTGTCTTCCGATGTAGGTTGGGTATCTGTCAATTCTGCTGCCAGTTACACCGAAGATGTTTTGCATAGCTTAAACAGCGGGGACGGCACAAAAACAGCATATGTCTGGTATAAGGATGCCGGAGAAAATATATCGGAAGAAGCGAGTGATTCTATAGTATTGGATATGACCTCCCCCATAGTAAGCATCACAAGCGTTTCTTTTGGAATTTCTTCAGATGACACACTTCTTGCTGAAAAAATTTCATATCCCATACATAATAACTATCGTGATGGAAAACGAATTGTGCGTATTGAAAATATTGCAGAAAACATTCACGGACTTGCAAATAATGATGAGGACACAATCAGCATCACTGCGAATCTGAAAGGCAGTGCAAAAGACAGCCTGAGCGGCATAAACAGGGTGACATGGGTGAATGACAAAGGAGGCAGCGGCACGGCGACCGGAACAACTGATTGGAGCATCTCCAATATCCTTTTATCATCGGACGGAGACAATAACATTACGGTTACTGCCTTTGATAATGCAAATAATACGGGCGCGGAAACGGTAACGGTATCATTTGGCGGAGGAACACCCGTTCCTACACCGACCCCGGAGATTGTATTGAAATTGAGCAAAGAAGTTGCATATCTTTCCGGCGATACGGTCGTTGTTACGGTAAAAGATGCCGACAGAAATACAAACCCCGCAACTGTAGATATAGTAAATACCGCCATTAAAATATCGGCGTCTTATTTTACGGGAAATGATCTGCTTCTCGATCTCAATGAAAATGCAGTGAACAGCGGAACTTTTCTTGCAACCATTGAAACAGGAACAACTACTTCCGGAGGCGCCGGCGCAACGGAAAGGTCTAATAACGGCACCATAAAAACTGTTCAGGGCGGCACTGCAACAGTCACCTATACAGATGTTTCTCCTGATGCCGCTACATATACCAGGTCTCTTGCGTTTAGCAGTTTTGATGCTGCAATTGCCTTTGATGCCGACACCTATCTGTTAAATTCTTCCGCCGGCATAACCCTGTCAGATGCGGAACGAAATGCAGATCACACAGAGGCCGAATCGCTTCTCAATGATGTGTTTATTGAGACCTCTCTCTCCAACATTACAAGAGTAAGGATGACAGAAACAGGGGCGGATACAGGCGCTTTTGCCGGATCGATTCGGATTGTTGAGAGCGGAGGCACGCTGGAATACGAGCGTATACAGGCGGCTGGGGGAGAAACACTAACCGTTACGTATGGTGATGAAATTAATACGACAGGATTCTTACGTACGGTAACAGACATGGCATCGGTTGCCGACTCAATGCCAACGCCCATAATAACAACAACCCCTACTCCCGTTGCATGCATCGCTGCATCAATTGTGGCATACCCTGAAGAGGTGGAAATTGTGAAGAATGAAAGTAAGGAAGTGACCGTTACGGTAACAGGAAAAGATGATTGTCCTGTAAAAGGTGTGAAAGTAAAAAGAAAAATTTCTCAGAGGAATAATAAAAAAATAGAAGTAACGCCTTCAAAACAAAAAACCGATGAAAACGGGCAGGCTACTTTTACGATAAAAGCCAAAAAGGGAAATGGCACGGCAACGGTCACATTTAAAGCAAAGGATGTAAAAGAAAAGGCCGGGGTTACTGTTAATTTGACGAAAGAGTAATCTTTGGATTTACGAATTACGATTTGAGATTTACGAATTACGATTTAGGATTTGTTTTCGAGGTCTTTACAGCAGCAGTAAAAATAGATACCAACTCATTTGCTTCTTGAATTAAATTCTTCAAGAGTTTTTTGTCGATAAATTCTAATTCTGCGATAAATTCTAGCCAAAACAAAGACTCATCTGATTCTTCTTCTACGATTTTTAATTTATTAATAAAATCTGCTTTTGATTTAGCCCTGCAAACCGCTCTATAATTAGCGGCAACAGAGGTGGATCTTTTATAAGTTGATACGCAATTACTTCGGTTCCTTTGGACTTCGGCAAACTTTCTACCATCGTAAAAACACTAATCGCAAAATTTTTTGTCCGGTTTTGTAATTGAGCTTTATTCATAATCCAAATCCCAAATCGTAATTCGTAATTCGTAAATCAAAAATTCATTAACCCTGCTTCACAACAGTTACTATAACGGTCAATGCATCTTCTAACCCCTTTGTTTTAAACTTTACTTTTGTGCTCTCCTTTTCTTCTTTAGCGGTAATCGTAAAAATCACCTGTCCATCTTCATCAGACTTTCCGCTTCGGGGTGTCACGTCAATATAACGGTTATTTGATGAAGAGAGCAGTCTTTTGCATTTTACGCCTTCAACGGGGCAGCCTGTATCATCTGTCACCGTAATCACTATTTCTGTACTATCATTTTTTGGGAGTGTTATTTCACTTAAAGGGGCAGTTAAAGAGGTCGCTTTCGCTTCTAACATGTCCGGACATTCTGCAAGTACCATTGTGATGGCAACGGTTATATTAACCGGCACTTCATCATCAATATGTATCTCTTCAGTCGTAGTAATATATCCATGCGCCGATGCGGTTAATTCATAAAAACCTCCTGGCAGACCGTCAAACCGGAATGTTCCGCCACTATCGGTAACAGCTTCAAAATCATCTGCCAATACCGTAGCTCCCTCTATGGGATCGCCTTCCTCATTTGAAACGATGCCCATAATAGTATATACATTTTCCGCCTGTGTTTTATCAATAAGTAATAAAAACGATAAAACAACGATGAGAAAGAAATAACAATAAAGAGGCGCTTTTTTCATGATAGTAATTGAGATGAGATATAGTATATAGCCATAGCCGAATAAGGAGTAATAATACAACAAGATGTACTTGTTATAAAGAGAAAAAACGAACATCGTTATGGCCGTAAAACAGTTCTTTCTCGAAATCGACCGTCCGGTATTCTTGTTTTTACCTTACGAGTTCCCATTACGGCAAAGATTTGCAGCTTGATGTTCTCCGGGTCGTATAGTAAAACCAAACCTGACTGACTAACGTGACATTGTTTTTCGAGGGAGCATTCCCGATTTTTTGTAACCGTTTATGGGATCGGTGTGGGTAGGGTGGATAAAGGCGCTGGTTTTTGCGCCGTATCCACCAACAATTATCGCATAAATGGTGGATTCGCTCCGCTCAGAATGACATTATGGTAATAGGGGAGCATTCCCAATTTTTTGTAAAATGTGGAGATATTATGCGGGGGATAAACCACCCGCGCTACGACACATATTGCATGGTAGCGCCGATCCTTTATGGTCGGCTTTATTTTGATTTACAAAAAATCGGGAATGCTCCCGGTAATAGAAGGGTCATTCTGAGGGAGGAACGACCGAAGAATCCCGACTTTGAAATTCCTAATCATGAACATAGTAACGATTGCAGCATATTCAACCAACGCCCGTTGGTTTATTCCCGCAATGACCACGATGATGATGGCGCTTATATCGTCTCTTATGGTTATAATGAAGTCACTCCCTATCTTTTTCTCGGCGGGATCGCGGTATTTTTTTTAGTGGCGGTCTTTTTAGCCATAAAGGCGGCGCTTTTTTATAGAGAATTTTTCACTGAATACCTCAGCCCTGAAAATTCCCATTACCTCTTTTCATTGCCAGGAGTTATAGGCCTTGCAGGGATTTGTTGTTCCAAACTATCGGGTAATCATATCATTTATTGGATATTTTGGTATCTCTCCATTGCCCTTTGGGTAAGTGTTACACTTTCGTCTTTCAGCTTTTTGTTTTTATGCCGCAAACCTGAAGATAGAAAACTTGAAGAGGTACTACACGGCGGATGGTTCTTTGTGAGTGTCGGCACGCAGATTACTGCGCTGATGGGAACGGTTGTCGCCAAACAGGCAACAGAACACCTATTTCTCATCCATTTGGTTTCTTTTGGCTTGTGGTCTGTGGGTGCATTTTATATCTTTTATTTATGACATTAATTGTCCTGCGACTCGTTTTTTACAAGTTTCCGAATAATTCAGAAATATCACCTTATTGGATGAACGCCGGAGCCGCCGCGCTTACCGCTCTTACCGGCATTGCATTGTTCCGGCAGGTATCGGTCACGGGAGGTCCCTTTCTCGAACTTCTGCCATTTCTGAAAGGTTTTTCATTGTTTTTCTGGTCTGTTGGGCTATGGTGGCTGCCATTGCTGATTATCATGGCAATTAAGAAACAGGTTTGCGATGATAATTCCTTCGGGTTTACCGTAGGATATTGGGAGATCGCCTTGTCGCTTGCCTTCTACGCTTCAGGAACCAAACAATTAACAGGCATTTTTGAAGGAAAATACATAATTGTATTTTCACATTTTTTTCACATAGCCGTTATCATTGTATATGGTTTTTCCCTCGTCTTTGCCATCACACATTTGGCATGTTCATCACTATGGGCGCCAATGAATGATCTGACAATTAGTCATGTGGTCCCGTATCGGTTCCAATTACAGGGAAGGCTTTTCTATGTGACACGCATTGTAAGTGAGTGGCTGGACAACACCATTCAGGACAAGCTAAAAAAGCAGTATTGTGTAATTGTCAACAACAAGCTTACGTGTCTTATCTCCTATGAAATGTTTTCAAAAAAGTGGTACATTCGCCGGGTCAATGCCCCGATGGATACAATAGGACAATAACTATACCTTGCGAGTTTACGTAATCTCCTATAGGTTGTAGTTGTAGAGCGAAGAGACTCTTCGCTCTACATTTCGTAATGTGTGAACCTGCAAGGTATAGTTTCCGCGTGAAATAAAAATTGCATCCCATTTTAATACATCGATAATAATTGCCAAATCAGCTATCTATTGTCTCTTGCTTTCCAGTAACTTTTCATCCATAAACCCGGAATGTGTGTCGCCTGAATGTATATGGATAGCGTCTTCCACAGGTATAATGTAAATTCTTCCATCTCCTCCCTTGTCAGTAGAAGCAACATTTCTTATGGTTTTCACAATGCTTTCTACTTTATCGTCATGGACAATAAATTCCAATTCCACTCTCTTGAAGAGATCGGATCTTGTATCGTAAGCAATGCCCCGATAAAGTTGTTTTATCGTTGTTTTGTGTTCTCCAAAACCCGAACATTCTTTAACGGTAATTCCATGATACCCAATGCCGGATAGCACATCTTTTAGTTCAAAAGTCTTTTCAGGCCGCATAATAACTTTAATGAGTTTCATACAATACCTTCTTCCTTTAAAAATACCACGAAACCAAATACGACATTATTTCCCCTTTTTTACGCGGACGGGGTGTGTTTTTGGCAATTCTGCCGCAATTTTAATTGCCACAGGAGAGCATGCCGGATGTCCCCATCCGCTTTGACTTACCCCATCAACAATGTCATATACAATATTATCATCCTGAGAAGAGTTCACCCCTTTAGGAACATAGTCCAGCATGAGTGCATGCCTTACTTTCCATGCGATATTGTGGTCTGCGCAGGAACTATCGCCACTTACGCCTAAAGCGCCGAGCAATTCACCTTCATTATTATAAAGCGCAATGCCTCCTCCGAATACGTTTATGCCTCCGATTTTACGGCCAACCATAGGATCGTTTTCCGATCCGTACTTCTGCGGCGAGCCGCAGTATGCAGTTTCCGTATTTACCGGATTGCTGAACTGCAGCCCGAATAAACTCCCACCTTCCTGAACTGCGGTAAAGAGGTTTGCGGTTGACAAAGCAAATCCCGGCAAACTGAACGCATTTGCGGTATTCGCCTTTTGTGCGGAAATTACCCTGCTTCCCGGCCATTGATCGCCTCTTTCGTTTCCGGAAAAAGTCACCGCCTTCACAATGCCATCCCTGTCTACAACAGTTGCCCACATGTTGAAGCCAAAACCGCCGTTGTCTTCTTTTACCACTGCCGATAAAGCCGCTTTTAACTCAGAATGGGAAGGCAATCCTCCTGCAACCGACAGAGAAGCAGCCAGACACTGAAAAGATAAAACAATAAAAAAAACAAAAAAAGTTATTTTACGAATGCTCACTATAGAAACCTCCGATAAAAAATATTTCATATTAATATATGGATTTTTTGTAACATTTTAGCTTTTTGAAAATTTTCAGTAAAGCAAGCTTAGCCCTCCTTCAAGATTTAGGCCTGAAAGGCCGTTAGGTTATAGCAGGGGGTGAAGCCCCCTGATTTTGAATAACAAAAAACAACAAGCCCCAAAGGGGTGAAAGGACTTTGATTTCCCTTATTTTATAATGCACCTCTAATATTGGCGCATGGAACAAATTTCACATCCATTAACTCCGCACTTTAGTGCGGAGTTATCCACAATAAATACACCGGCTTTAGCCATGACCTTCTGGTACATTGAAAGATATTGGGCTAATTTTACCTCAGGGCTAAAGCCCATGATTATTTCTCCCCTTAACCCCATGCTGAAGCATGGGGTTAAGCCATAGGCGGTTTTTCAAAAAACTAACGTGTTGCAAATTTATCTTTATTTGGAAATGAATCATGAATCCATTTTGAGGCATTTGCCTTTACAATCTTTATAAATTTCGAGACAGAAACGGTTTTGGGCATATACACATAAAAATGGATATGCTCTGGCATAGCGTTAATTTCAATGAGTCTTCCGCCAAGCTCCCTGATTATTCCACCAATATATGAGAAGAGCCTTTCATAAATGATATTATCCAGCAAAGGAACTCTATTTTTTGTGCTAAACACAAAATACATCGCTAAAAATGTGAATGTGCCAGCCACACGAATTCCTTTCTCCCTTTCAGGGCTAATTAAATTTATTATCCATTTTCAGGGGGATCTACCCCCTGTTATACACTGACTGCCTTTCATTTAACTTCTCGATATTTTGTAAAGAAAAACAGTTACCATTTCCAAAATACTAAAATGATACGATTTTTTTAATATCAAAATTATTACAAATATTCTACATTTCGTGTTTAAACAAACCAAGCACCTTTTGAAATGTTTGCAAAAAACCCCATACGATAGGAATGCTTACGAATCCCCAAAGCAAAATCAATTTAATATTATCCTTAATAATGAAAATTTGTTTGGCATGCCTCTCCTGCCGATGCAAAGCAAAAAAGGACGCCAACAAAGACAAAATATTCTTAATATCAATCCAACATTTACAAAACATTTTCTTTCCTGTTGTATAATTACATTATTTGTAACATTTTAGTTTTTTAAAAAATCTGCTTATAAGTAGTGGCAAGGCGCGCCTTGCCACTACAAGGAAAATGCCTTATTCCGGTTATATAACAGGTATACGTAAATATCTTTTTCAAAAAACTAAAATGTTGCCATTATTTCTTTACACCCGGCAGGTAATGATGTTTTTTGTGAACAGGCTTGATGCACAAATTACATGCCAGGCCGCACAGCAGCAGGCCGGCCATAATGTACATGGTAATAGTATAGGCGCTTGCCTTTGGCATGCCATGATCGATTTGATATTGGCGAAGATAGTTTACCAGAACCGGCCCGATTATTCCTGCAACCGACCATGCCGTCAATAAGCGCCCATGAATTGCCCCAACGTGCATGGAGCCGAAAATATCTTTTAAATACGCCGGAATAGTCGCAAACCCTCCGCCATACATGCTCATAATAATCGCATACGAGATAATAAACAAAACAATGTTGCCTATCCATCCGGCAAATGGTATGAAACTGTACAGCAAAACACCCAAGATAAAATAAATCGAATAGGTAGTTTTTCTGCCTAAATAATCAGAGGCGCCTGACCATAAAAAACGGCCAAGCATATTTGCGACGCTCAGCAATCCGACAAAACCGGAGGCGGCAAGGGGTGCGATATGTCCATGAAACATTTCCTGGCACATTACCGAGGCCTGGCCCAATACGCCAATACCCGCAGTTACATTAAAACACAGAACCCCCCACAATAAATAAAACTGGGGAGTCTTCATCGCCTGGTCAACATGCACATCTTTGTCAGTAACCAGTTTCTTCGGTTTTACAGGGGGATTGTAGCCGGCAGGCAACCATCCTTCCGGCGGAATGCGTACATTAAATGCACCTACGAGCATGAAGAAAAAATACATTATTCCCATCGCCAGGAATGTCATTCCGACTCCCATGCTTGTTTCAGAGGAAAAACATTCCATAAGCAAAACTGCAAGGGGAGAACCTACCATAGCGCCGCCGCCAAATCCCATGATCGCCATTCCGGTAGCCATTCCCGGCCGGTCAGGAAACCATTTTATGAGTGTCGATACGGGAGAAATATACCCCAGCCCCAGCCCTATGCCTCCCATTACTCCGTAACCGAAATAAAGCAGGAGTATGGAATGAACCCATACTCCGGCGGCTGAGAGGAAAAACCCCCCGCTGAAACATATTGCCGAAAAAAACATTGCCTTGCGAGGTCCGGCATTTTCAAGCCAGCGGCCGCCAAATGCCGCGGAGATGCCTAAAAAAACGATTGCAATGCTGAATATCCATCCCACAGAGGTCAATTTCCAGTCTTCGGGAGCGGATTCGTGAATCCCAATGATTCTTGTCAGGGGCAGGTTAAAAACACTGAACGCATATACCTGCCCTATCGCCAAATGAATACAAAGCGCTGTGGGAGGTATCAGCCATCGGTTAAATCCTGGCTTTGCAATAATACGTTCTTTGTCCAGAATGTGAAAAAATCTGTTCATGCTCAAATGTTTCTGTCAAGAATATGCCGCACTTTATATAATAAATCGATAGGAGAAACCGGTTTAGGAATAAAGTGCAAATCCTTGTCAATGATAATACCGCCATTATGCAGGATATCTTCACTGTAGCCGCTCATAAAAATAGCATGTACCGTTTTTTCTTTTTTAATAGCTTCGTAAACCTCTCTGCCATTTTTTTTGGGCATTACTACGTCCAGAACCAAAAGCCTGATATCCTTTTTGTTTCTTTGATATTTTTTAATGGCGTCATCTCCATCCGCTGCGGAAATAACATCATATCCGTATATTCCTAAATATTTTTCCAATACATTTCTCAGTTCATCTTCATCTTCTGCCAGCAATATCGTTTCCTTTCCGGAGATATTGCCACTGTATTGTTCTGCTGCATGCCCTGCTTCTTTCTCTGCCACTGTTTTATCTTTATCTTTCAAGAGGGGGAGGTATACGGCGAAGGTTGCTCCTTTTCCCACTATACTCGAACATGTCACAAAACCACCATGCTGTTCAACCATGCCATGTACCATGGAAAGCCCAAGCCCAGTGCCTTTTCCCACTTCTTTCGTGGTGAAAAACGGTTCAAAAATTCTGCCTTTGATGCTTTCATCAATTCCCGTTCCCGTATCTGAAACGGAAATTGCCATATATTCTCCCGGTTGCCTGCTGAAACTGTGGTTTTTCATAAAAGCCGCATCCAATTCTTTTCTCTCACTTTTAATGCTTAATGTTCCGCCGTTGGGCATTGCATCTATTGCATTCGAGTAAAGGTTCATCAAGACCTGCTCAATTTGAGCGCGGTCTGCCATTGCATAACAGTTTTTTCCTCCTGCCGATATTTCGATATGCACATTTTCGCCAGCCAGTCCAATTAAAAGAGTTTCCGTATCTTTTACAATGGTATCCAGATTTATTTCCTGCAGGTGGATTGTCTGTTTTCTGCTAAAGGCAAGAAGATCCTGTGTTAAATCTGCTGCCCTGTCCAATGAAAATAGTATGCTTTTTATATACGTTTGGCATTGGGCATTATCCCCTATATCCATTTTTAATAAATTTGTGTATCCCATAATTGCCATGAGAAGGTTGTTAAAATTATGCGCAACGCCGCTGGTAAGTTTTCCAACGGTTTCCAGCCTCTGTGCATGAATAAGCTGCTCTTTCAGCTTTTCCTGTTCTTCTGCCATATGTTTGTTTTGTGTAATGTCCTCTATAATGGCGACATGAAAATTCGGGGATTCTCCCTTTTTCCATAAAGGAGATGCCGTTAGATTTACCCAAACAATCTTGCCTTCTTTATGCATATATCGTTTTTCCCTTGAATATTCAGTTATTTTGCCTTCCTTTAACTTTTCCATCTTCGCCATATCTTCCTGCCAATCATCCGGAAAGGTAATGTCCTTGCATGTTAAAGAAAGTATATCTTCTTCCGAATAGCCAGTAATAGTGCAATATTTTTTATTCACCTTAAGGAATTTGCCGGTATTGGTGTCTATAAGGGCAACACCGACTGCCGCCTGATCAAACATTGCGCGAAAGCGTTCCTCGCTCTCACCCAGGGAACGATTCTTCTCCTGAATTTCCTGTGCCATATCATTAAAACTCCGGGCAAGACTTCCAATCTCATCGTTGCGGTTTATTGAAACTCTTTGCGAAAAATTACCCGAAGCAAATTTCTCTGTTGCTATCTTTAATTTGTTAATAGGAAAGGAAACCGATAGCGCGAAATATATGCCAAAAATAACAGCAATTCCTCCGCTTGCGATACCCGTTATCAATGCAATCAGGCTTAAATAGTCCAAAGGCGCAAACAATTCGGATTTATCGACTTCGGACAATAATATCCAGTCATATTCTTTTATATACCTGCTTGCTCCGACTACCGGTATGCCCCGGTAATCAGGGTATATACCCGTAATTTCCCTTCCGGACTCCAGGATTTTGCACACCGGTTCGGTATCCACGGCCTGTTTCATCGGGGCATCATTGATAAAACGGGAGTTCGTGATCATCACCTTATCTTTATTTACCAGATATACTTCCCCTGTATTTCCTAATCCTTCGTAATCGGTGGTGACCGTATTTAAGATTTCTACATCATAGCAATTGATTATCAAACCGATCTTTTCACCATTTTTTGCACGCCGTGAGATTAAAGGCGCTGAAATCGAAAGAGTATTTCTACGGCCATACAGACAAAAATGGGGAGGGCCGACATATACATTCCCGGGAACCATCTTCATCCCCTCTAAAAAAATTTCCTGTCCGGAAATATCCTTCCCCATCCATTCCTTGTATGTAGAAGCAACGACCCTGCCCTTGGTATTTACGACGGTTACTCCCGTGATATGAGGGTCTAACGGTTTCTTATTATTTTGCAAGTGCTTTGTTAATGATTTCACAAGCAACTTGTGTGATGCTATCTCACGGTTTATTTTTTCAAGATAATCCCTTATAAAACCGTCGGAGCTAAAATCAACCGTTCTTCCTTTTTTTGCTTCCATCAGCGAAAGCAAATGAATCTTTTTTGATTGTGCAATTGCAGACAGTTCATTTATTTGATGGGTGCGCAGTTCTTTCGCAGCAGTTATATAGTACAATATTGAAATTACGGAAATGGGAATAAGTGAAATGCAAAGCCCAAATACCAACAATTTCCCTTTAATTTTGTTAAAAACCATTATTTTTCTATCAGAAAAAATTTGTGAGAAACCTTAAAATAACCCGGAATAAGAAAATACTAGCCTTAAGGGTGGATTAAGCGGAGCGAATCCACCAATTCATGCGATAATCGTTGGTGGATACGGCGCAAAAACCAGCGCCTTTATCCACCCTACCCACACCGATCCCATAAACGGTTACAAAAAATCGGGAATGCACCCGTCTGAAATTCCTCAACGTGAAAATAAATCATACATAAATTCATCTTCAAAAACACGTGTTTTTTATGTCATAGAAAAATATGGAAAAAAGTTGTATTTTCCTGAGCGTTTTACTATCATTTCACTTTCACAAAATTGTTACGATTCTTTGTATGTATCGTTGAAAGGAGAGTTTATTTTTATGTCTGCAAAACTAATTAAAGGCACAGAGATTGGAGAACAGATATTAGAGGAAATCACCGCTGAAGTGGTAAAAATAAAACAGAAACACGGAGTTGTTCCCGGTCTGGTGACGATTCTGGTTGGTGAAAATCCGGCTTCCCTGTCGTATGTAACCTTAAAAATCAAAACCGCCCATCGGCTGGGTTTCAAAGAAGTGCAGGATTCGCAGCCGGCAACTATATCAGAAAAAGACCTTCTTGCGCTCATAGAAAAATATAACAACGATAATTCGATACATGGTATCCTTGTGCAACTTCCCCTTCCGAAACATATCGATGAAAAAAGGGTGCTTAATGCCATTGATCCGGATAAGGATGTTGATGGTTTTCACCCGGTAAACGTAGGGCGTCTTATGATCGGGGGAGATGAGGTAAAATTTCCGCCTTGCACCCCTGCCGGCATTCAGGAGTTAATTATACGGTCAGGCGTTGAAACCTGCGGCGCGGAGGTGGTTGTGGTCGGACGCTCTAACATCGTAGGAAAACCAATTGCAAATATGATGCTCCAGAAAGGGGCAGGTGCGGATGCTACGGTAACAATTGTCCATACACGGACAAAAAATATGGCGGAACACTGCAAACGCGCGGACATCCTTATTGTTGCCGCAGGAGTTCCCGGACTGGTAAAACCGGAATGGATTAAACCGGGCGCTTGTGTAATTGATGTGGGAGTGAACAGGGTTGGCGAAAAACCCAGTAAAACCGATCCCAAAAAAATGGTTGCCGTTTTAAAAGGCGACGTTGATTTTGAAGCAGCAAGTAAAATTGCAGGACATATCACGCCTGTTCCCGGAGGAGTTGGCCCTATGACCATTACAATGCTTATGAGAAATACCCTCAGGTCTTTAAAGTGTAAAATAGGAATAAAATAAATAAGGTTGTATATTCCATAGTCTCACAATTGTGATTTGCAGAAAATGTCGTACAAGTTCAACAAACGTAGAGACGCATTGCTATGCGTCTCTACAGCCCACTCCACCCTATTATCAATTTAAAATTCACTTTTATAAGCACCTTCAGTGCAACTCATCTGGTTACTTTTATTTTAACCTTTACCTTGCTATTTGAGTCGCTTGATATAAACTTCACAATGGCCTTTCCCTTTTTTTCTCCCGTAATCGTAAATACTGCAAGGCCGTTATCATCAGTGACGACACTTTCAGGAGACAGGGAAACAGCATCATCACCTTTAACGATTTCCCAGATTACAAGCGCATCATCGCGAAGAGTGCCATCATTGCATGCAACCGTTATCGTTACCGGGGTTGAAGATTCCGGGGCAATCTCCACAATATCCTGATCAGCAGTCACAATTTCCCCGTCACACAGCACTGATGTTTTAAATGACTTTTCACTGCCATACAGTGTTCCAATCTTATTTTTTGCCGCTATTCTGTAATAATACGTCGTATTGGGGCTTAAACCGCTGATATCTGTATTTACAGAAATGGCGCTATGTCCGCTGACAGATAGTTCGCCTTTTGTAGAATCATAAGAATTACTGAACATCCCATACTCAAACCACACTGTCGCAGACAACCCCTCCGCGTTAATCGTGCCATTTAACGTTGCCGATTCATAGGTTACATTTGTGGCTTCATCTGTGGACACCTCTCCGTTTTTTGAAAGGGAACTGTCAAATCGCGATATAAAACCCTCGCTGGACTCATTATTAAAGCTGGTGCTATACATTCCTTCTGTTGTGGGAAAATCTTCTGAAAACGTTGAACCTGCCACGCATACCCGTCCGTTGGAATCAATAGTTATAAACCGGGACGTATCCTCATCAGTTCCTCCCAGATACGTTGAAGCAAGCAGACTGGTCAGGTCGCTGCTGAATTTTGATATAAACGCATCTTCATTTCCGTTAAAAGAATCATCGAAAACGCCATCAGTTGTGGGAAAATCTTCTGATTGGGTAATTCCCGTTACGTATACATTGCCCCTTGTATCCACCGCCAGTGAGTAAATCTCGTCATAATCCGATCCGCCCAGATACGTTGAAGCGAGCAAACCGGTCAGATCGGTGTCAAACTTTGATACAAAAGCGTCTCCCCCGTAATAAAACGGATCATATGCATCGTCAGTTGTGGGGAAATCCGCCGAATCCGTTGAGCCGGTATACCCTGCTACAAATACGTTATCGCTTGAATCCAGCGCCAGTGAATAAGCGCCGTCATAATCGTATCCCCCCAGATACGTTGAAGCAAGCAAACTGGTCAGGTCACTGTTGAATTTTGATATAAACGCATCTTCGTTTTCATTAAAAGAATCATCAAAAATGTCAGCAGTTGTTGGAAAGTCATCTGACTTGGTAACCCCCGTTACGTACACATTATCACTTGAATCCAGCGCCAGAGAATAAGCACCGTCATATGCTGATCCCCCCAGAAATGTTGAGGCAAGCAAACTTTTTAAATCATTGTCAAGTTTTGAAATAAAAATTTCTCTGGATGCGCCGGCAAAAGAAGTGTCATAGGCGCCTTCTGTGGTTGGAAAATCCTTGGAAGAAGTCATGCCGGTTACATATATATTGCCGCTTGCATCCAGCGCCAATGACTGAGCCTCTTCGCCATACGAACCGCCCAGATACGTTGAGGCCGTTAAACTGCCAAGATCACTATTCAATTTTGACACATATACTTCACCCGAGGAATAGGATGTGTCATACGCATTTTCAGTGACAGGAAAGTCATCGGAATACGTCAAGCCCGTTATGTACACATTATCACTTGAATCAATTGCCAGTGCATAGGCCTCATCGGTATTAGCCCCCCCTAAATATGTGGAAGCAACAAGGCTCGTCAGATCATTGCTGAATTTTGAGATAAAAATATCTTTGTTGCCGCCGGAAGATGCAGCATATGCACCTTCTGTCGCAGGAAAGTCTTCCGACATCGTTACTCCTAAAACATAGGTATTGTCGTTTGAATCTACTGCCACTGAACGAACCCTGTCTTCATCAGAACCTCCTATAAAAGTGGAGGAAATCATAGGATCTATGACAAGTTCCTTCGTCCTGTCAAAATTGCCGAGTTGAAAACCGTAAATGAATGCAGTATCTGAATTTTTTGCAGCATGATTTGCTGCCACAAGTTCAGCGTCATGTAAATCTTCGGCTCCGTACCATCGGTACTTTTCATTCTCAGCAGCATGATGCCCGCCGTCTGATATCCCACCGGCAGCATCTTCCTTTTGTAAGCAATACGCTACGGGAACCTCTGCTTTATTGCCATTAATTATCTGATACGCAACGGGACGTGAAAACCTTACCGTTCCGGTTTCTGTTTCTACTACAAGCTCCCCCTCATCATTTATTTTTAATCCGCTTCTTTCTGCCGTTTCTAAACGAATTTTTATTTTATCAGGGTTTGCTCCCGGCTTTATGTAAAATAGTTTTTCCACAGTGCTTCCCTGTGCTTTTAACTTCAATTCTATCCCTTCATATACCTCTCCCAAACTAACCATCCTGAAGCTTGGAATCGTTGAAATCCATTTCCCGGAAGTATTTCCTTTAAAATAATTGATCTTTGCTGCCGCCGCACCTTCTCCTCTCGCCATGGGTATTGTATTGCCATCCAATATCTCCCTGATGACGATACTTCCCCTTTTTTCTGAAAAACTTTGTTTAGGCGTCTCGGTTTTTTTACCGGAAATTGCCCGGTTTTTTACCTTACATGCGCTTTGCTCACTGCTTTTTTGCCCTTCCGGCAATACATACACTATCTCCCCGTCATTCGTAATAAATACCGTTCCGCAGAAAATATGCGCATAAAATGCCACCCACGCATCCATCTGCCCCTTGTTTGCGATAAAAGGTATTTCCAGCTTCAGAATCTTCTCACTCTCCTTTTCCCCTTTTGTTTGCAACACATGTTCTTCAGAAGGAAAGGCTGTTTTGGAAAAATACGTTTGGTTGTCAGGTCCCGCCTCCTCTGAATAAACGAATCCGGAACAGGACACAGACATTACAAAACTCAGCAATAATGCTAAAATTATGTTCATATTTCTCATTTCTAAATAAAATTTTATCTCAGGTTCGGAATTTCTTCCGCGGTATAAAATCTGGCTTTAAAAATTGAATTATCAATTACTTCCACATCTTCTTCATTCTCTTTTTTCCCATAAAAGTAAGGGCTGACATATTCCCATACCACTTCCTTCTCAGATGTCACCTGAAATATCCTGCCAAAACACCCTTCCGTGACCAGGGTATTTCCGTTGGATAATCTCTGTGCCCCTGATATCGTGGGGCTGAAAAAGTTAATTGCCGGCACATCCCGATATCTCCAGACAATTTCTTTTGTATCACGGTTTAATTCTATAACCCTGGAATAGGGAACGGGTTCCTTTTCTCGTTGCTGCCCATTATCAAATACCAGGATATTGCCATTATCAAGGAGGGTAGGGTCATGCTGCTGGGCAAAAACAGAATGTCCCAGCTTCCAGACAAAGTCCCCGGTATCCTTGTTAATAATGCCGACGGTAGATATATTCCGAAAACTCACCATTACCTCGTCATCGTTGAGAGGAACAACGGTATTCGCGTGTGTCCACTCATCTCTGGGGCAATTTGACTGAATAACATCCGTATCAAAGTCAAGATGATCCTTAGCATGCCATTTCCAGATCTGATTCCCGGTTTTATCCACTTCGACAATAACATCCGCCCACATATCCCCTTTTTCGCTGGAACTTTCTATCCCGCCCTGCACCTGGTCTCTTATCTCTTCCGAAACTTTTTCAACCACCAGAAAAATCGCGCCTCCGGAAGAAGTGCGCCTTCCGTCATGGTGATGATAGGGACTGTGAAGTTCCCATACGATATTCCCGTCCCAGTCAACCTCCAGCATAACACCCCCTTTAAAACTATTCCAGTTCGGCCACAGATCCCATGCGCCATCATTTTCTACTTGCCCGTTATAGAAAAGATTGCCATTGGGCAACAGATAGCCATACACACCAGGTGCATACGGTAACTCCCACTTATGCACCACCTCTCCGTTATCTGTGTCGATAAGAAACACTTCTCCACACGTGTTATTCATCGGAGTAAAGAGAACGTATCCCTTCGCCGCTTTTCCATTATCGATTGCGACAAGACCCGTGTGGCTAATTCTACGGTAGGTTTGCTGGTCTATCGTCGCATCGCCGGCATTTACGCTTTTGCCCTGCCAACTGCCGATTATTGCCAGGAGACTTAAAATAGGTATTGCTATTTTTAATACGCATTTTGATTTTTTCATAATTGTTTCTCCATTAAAATTTTTGGGCTTTTATCTTTAAAATACAAATTTAGCAAAGGCTCTCAATCTGGTTATTACGCAGGGTTTTTAATAATATAATGAAGAACTGCTATCTATTTTTTTACTACACCAACATAATTTTTGCAATCAAAAAATCTTGCAGCATCATATGGGGAAATGACATCTTTCGTAATGCTGATTTTGCCCCGCAGGGGCAAGTAGAGACGCATAGCAATGCGTCTCTACTAATAGGCAGGCACACCTGCGAATGAAATACAGGAGAAACAAACAGAAAATGGTTATTGAACAGAAAGGTTTCCGTTGTTCCAGATATCAAAGATTTTGGTAAGCGCTAAGAGGGCAAGAGAATGTCTGAAACTGCCGGTTTGAATTTCCCGGCGTATCTCATCCGGAGTAAGCGTCGTAACTACAATATCCTCTTCTTCGTCAGGATGCATTTCATGCGTTTGGATTGCATTTTTCGCATGCCATGAATGGCACACGTTGTTTAAAAAGGCAGGATTCGGTTCTACCGAACCAAGGTACTGCCATTCCGAACTGGTATACCCTGTTTCTTCTTCTAACTCTCTCATTGCGGCTGTTTTGGAATCTTCTCCATGATCAACCATGCCGCCGGGTATTTCCGTAGTAATTCTTTCAACCCCAAACCGGAATTGCCGGACAACTACAATTTCATTCTCCGGTGTTGTTGCGACAACATTTACCCAGTCATTTGCCTCGATGATGAGTCTTTTTAATTCTTTCAGGCTCTTGGGATGTTTGAGCCAATCAAACCGGACCTGCACAATGTGCAGGTCCGGTCCCTTCTCGCTTTTTTGTTTTTCCCAAAAGGCAGGTTGTTTATTTTTTCCCATAGTTTACTCTATAGTTCCGTATATCATGCAATCCTTAGGAATTTAGCAAAAACACGCCAAACATTCCCCCTCTTGCAAAGTATGTCATTCCCGCATGTTTTTAGCCTTGTAGGGGGGATTAAGCGGAGCGAATCCACCATTCATACTAAAGACAAATTATCCCCCTGTTACTGTTACAGAACTTGCCTGAGGACCTTTATCGCCCTCCTCCTCGACAAAACGCACTTCCATTCCCTTCTCCAGGCGAGTAAAGTCATGGTTTAAAACGCTATTCCTGTGAAAATAAATCTCTCTGCCATCGGATGAGGTAATAAACCCGTATCCCTCTTCAGTGAATAAATTGCTGATACGGGCGAGAGGCACTTCTTCGTGGTGTTTTACCTTGCCGCGCCGCTGAGCAACAAAGTCTTCCAGCTTCCGCCGCATTGCGTTGAAGGAATCTTTTACCGCCATATGAAAATCCTCGTTCGGTTTGCGTTTTATTACCAGTTCCGTGCCGGGAATTGTGACAACGATTTTTACATTATACAAAAGCCCCCGGTGTTCCCGATGGCGGAGCGCCTCTACTACTACCCTGCAGCGGATAATCCGGTCATAAGCGGTGTCTAATTTTTCTGCGTATTTATCAATATCAGCTTTGTTTGCATCGGTTAAATCAAAATCCCGTGCTGCTATTTCCAGTAAGAAATTCATCGCATTCCTCCCCTCAAAAAACGTTCACCATTCAACGGATAAAACTCCATACACTTTTCAAACATTAAAATTAGGTTGGGTTTTAAAAGGCAAAAACCCAACGACTTTTTACCCACCCCTAAATCCCCTCCCGAGAGGGGACTTCTACAATTCCCCTCCCGATAGGGGATTTCTACAATTCCCCTCTTGAGAGGGGTTAGGGGTGTGTTAAGGGCATAATGAAAAACTTTGAAATTCCTTGTATAAACATTAAAATACTATCAGATGTATCTTTCGGGAACGATTCCTTACTCCCAAAGGTTCATCAGGAAATCCTTCATAACCTCTACCTGTTCTTCAGGCGTTCCCGGGATATAGTCCTGAAATTCTCCTTCCCTGAAAAATTTCGGCATTTTTGTTCCCGGCTGGATCGATTGCGGATCCAAAAGCCACCTTTTAATCCATTCCGGTTTAAGTCTTTTCTTTGCAAGCATAAGATCAGGCGCCCAATCAGCAGGTTCTCCTTCCGGCATTTTGCTGCCCCTTATGTGACATTGCAGACAATGAACATTTTCCGATTCAAACAGGTTCTTTGCCGCTGCAAGATATCCCGGATATGCCTTCTCCTTTTTCTCTATATACCCTTTTTGTGTTTCTTCGATAAAATCGTAAGGGTATTGTTCATCATCCTTCGCTGCGAGAAATATCGCAAGTTTGGTTGCATCATTAACCGACATGCCAAACGTCGGCATTTTTACGTCAAGCCACGGCCTGAGATCAAAGGGTTCTTTTAAAAATTCGAACGCCCATTCGGATTGCACTTTCCTGCCTTCTCCATATAACAACGGAGGCGCAAAGACCCTTGCCTCTTCAGGCATTATGCCTTTTGCATCCACATGATGCTCGATAATCGAATTTGCCAGTTCAATTTCCGGTGTTTTCTCCTGCCTTGCGATATCTTCTTCCGCAAGAAACACCACCTCTCCCGCCTTATGTCCGTATCGCTCGTTATCCTCCATTAACTGGAAATAAATGCCATCGTCCTCCTGTATTTTTACCATGCCGGAAAGTTCTATGCCGTCGTTAAGATATACCCTGTCCAGATCAAACTGATGGCACCCGGAGCAATTATATTTTCCAAGTATCTTTTTGCCTTCAGCGATTGCCTTTTGCCTGCCTGATAGCTTTGCAATATATTTTTCCGGCAATTTCTCTTCCTTTAAACCGGTAAGCAATACAACCAGCGCTTCTATTTGTTCCTGAGACAATTCAAAGTCGGGCATCTTCAGGCGGTCTTCCTGTTTCTTGTACTTTCCTTCATCAAACTGCCTTGGGTTCTGCAGCTTTGCCTTCAGCCATGACCTTCTTGCCTCTCCGATATTTTCCGTGTAATGTTTTAACCCGGCCTCACCCAATATCTTTTTTTCTAAAAGCCCAAAATCAAACAGATGTATATGTTTTGATCCGATGTCTGACAACTCTGTCCCAATCTTCCCTGATCCTTCCATGCCTGTAATTTCATGGCAGCCGAAGCATCCGTACCTTTTTATCAGCGCTTCTCCCAAAACTGCTTTATCCTTATCTGTTAACCATGCAACATTTTTTGATTCATCCTCCGCAGAAGGTTGTTTTGTTTTCTTCAATAAATATCCGGCAATGAGACGGGCATCCGCCTCTTCAACCCTGAAATTTGGCATCCTTGTGCGGGGTTCTTTTTCTTTTGGATTGAGAATCCACTCAACAAAATACGTATCGAGCATCTTTTCTCCTATCCTGGCCAGATTCGGGGCAAACGTTTTTCCCTTATCTTTTTCGTAACTATGGCATGCCAGACATCCTATTTGTTCAAAAAGGAAATCGCCCTGCTCATATTCTTCCCCGGTAAGTTGTATAATTTCATCATTATTTTCCCCGCCATTATCCGCATGCTGCCATAAATATGCCGCTATTGCACGGGATTCTTCCTCCGACAACCTGAAATTCGGCATCATGGTGGTTGGCCGGAATCCCTTTGGATTTCTTATCCAGTCCGTTATCCATTCCGGTTTTACCTTGTTTTTGATGTTTCGCAAACTTGGGCCGATAATTCTATTCTTATATTCATCAGAACCTTTTGTTTCATGGCAACCATGGCAACCAAGCTCATCAAATAACGTTTTCCCACTCCAAAGCAAATCCGCGCCTTTCACCTCTCTCCCCTTATTATGGCATCGAATGCAGGAAGCCTGCGCGCCTTTTCCCCGATATATCGGAGTGAGCCAGTATTCAACTTCGCCATGCGCCTTTTTTACTCCTGATGTGGCGCTTGACTGCCCTTCATGGCATAAAACACAGCCAAATTTCTCCGGAGGATGGTTCCCAAGATATAATTGCCTGTCAGGATGGCTTGCGTATGGCTGTTCATCGGAAACACTTTCTGATGTGTTTATGCCGACATGACATGACATACATCGGTCAACTATGTTGATATCTTCCAAATAGGTTTGATACACCTGAAGTCCGGGCCGTGTGGTTTCGAGTTTTTTCAGCCTGTCTTTGCCATGTTCCATGCCTGCCGTGTATGAATCCAGTTCATTTGTATATAGGGTAATGTCTTTTTTCAATTCTCCCAGCTTTGCCCTGATTGACACAAGTTGGTGCTCAAATCCCTTCAGTTTCAGGGCATGATCTTCATTTTCTTCTTCCAGCGCCCATATTTCTTTCTTAATGTGTTCATTCTGTGTTTTTCCATAGAGATACTCTTTCTCCATCGTTTCATTTCTCGCTACGACCGACAGAAATCTCAATGATTCAACATCTTTTTCTACGCGCTTTTCTTCCGCTAACAGTTTTTTATACTCTTCCTGAACCGAAGGTGTGAGAAAGGCATTATGCGCATTTTTTAACTTTTCTTTTGTTTCCGTATATTTCTTTTGTATTTCGGGACTTTCAAAAAGGGCGAGAGATTGTTCATATTCTTCCCTTACTTTTTCGTATTCCAACTGATAGAATTTTCTCTGATATTTTTTCCATGGCCTCCTGTCAACCACCTCATTCACCACCGCCCACAAGGTAACGGCAGCAAGGAGAAAGCTTGCCGCAGCAAAGACAGCAGAATAGGATTTTTCTTCTTCTCTTTTTTCTTTTTTCCGTTTTGTTCCTGTTTCCATACAAATGCTTCTTTAAAAAATTATATATTAAACCACGGAGTTACCCAGATATATTTTATGTGAAACACCAATCGCAAGCATACCTTTATCGGAAGCGCCATCATACAAAGGAAAAGAAAAGCCACCATGGTATATTTAACAAACCCAAGTTTTTCTATTGCCACACTCTTTCTGCTTTTTAGAAGGCGATAAGGGAGGGATATTCCGGAATAAAAATAACCAAATAACACCGCTCCGCCAATAATGAAACCCATAAAAGAATTTGATTTTACTCCAATAAAGCTGGTCAGGTCATAATTTGTTTCCGCAACTACCCGATGCGGGTCCCATTCCTGCCATGGCCAAAACCACAACCAGCCTGGTCCCCGCATAAATACCCCTACGATGATCAAGAGTATCCATAATACGTGAAATCCGAAACAAAAGGTCAGCATCGCAAGTTTTCTTTCCTTAAAGGTATAATACCCATTCCCCTTTGGATTAAAATCCACATAAGGAATCACCATTAATCCGGCAATTATCAGCATCGGAAAAACAACTCCGGCAATCCAGGGATCAAAATAAACGAGCATTTCCTGCAATCCCAGAAAATACCAGGGCGCCTTTGCAGGATTCGGAGTCATGGTAGGGTCGGAAAGCTCTTCAAGAGGGGCGTCAAACAGGATCGACCAAACAATAAGCACTATTGTGCAAATAATTGCCGCCAGAAGCTCTTTTCTCATCAGGTAAGGCCATGTGGCTATTTCGTTTTCCGAAATATCACTGTCTTTTTCTTTGGCAAACGTCTTGCCTTTTATAAAGGCAAGGGCGCGATATCTGCCTTTCTTTTCTTTATTTTCCTCGCTATTTTCCATATCTCTTAAACTTTTTCTATTTTAATGTTTAGGAATTTCAAAGTTTTTCATTATGCCCTTAACACACCCCTAACCCCTCTCAAGAGGGGAATTGTAGAAGTCCCCTCTTGAGAGGGGATTTAGGGGTGGGTAAAAAGTCGTTGGATTTTGTCTTTTAAAAACCCAACCTAATTCATTTAACCTTCTGAATAGGCAAACCGTTTCATGGTAATCGCTCCCACAGGGCAACGCTTAACACACAAACCGCATCGTATGCATTTTTCTTCATCAATAATCATTGCCGCATCCCAATCTTCAGAGATGTCATCTTCGTCATGGCGAGAGTTCTGCATTGAAACATTTTCACGTGAAACCATCGATATGCAGTTGTAAGGGCAGACATCGATACAGCCGCCGCATAACACGCATTTTTCATCGATAAAGATATTAAAATGGCAAAGCAGGCAGCGGTTTGCCTCTTTCAGGGCATTTTCCCTGGATAAACCAAGTTCTGATTCGGCATCGAAGCATCCCCGGTCGTCCAGGGGAAGCGATTCCTGATGTTGCCTGGGCACAACTTCATAATTGGAAACTCTTTTTGAAGGATTTTGTGATTTATAATGAAATTGGAATCCTTCTTTTTCCCGATTTGTCAGGTACGTATGTATAGCGCTGGCCGCTTTTCTTCCGTCGGCAATTACCTCGATCACGTTTCGTGGTCCCGTTACGCAGTCTCCCCCCGCAAAGGCACCCCTTCGGGATGTCATACCGGTCTCTCCGTCAATCAAGGGCATTCCCCACTTGTTAACTTTTATGCCAAATCGATCTGAAAGAAAAGTGATATCCGGCGCCTGCCCAATAGCAGGAATAACCATATCCACAGACATGGTAAAATTGCTTCCTTCAATAGTTTCCGGGCGGCGGCGTCCAGGCGCATCAGGTTCACCAAGCTTATTCTTAACACATTCCATATGTGTTGCAATTCCGTTTTGTCCTGTTAATTTGACGGGAGAAGTCAGGTAAAGCATTGTAATGCCTTCTTCCTCCGCCATGCGAACTTCAATTTCTCCGGCAGGCATTTCTTCCCTGCTTCGGCGATACACAATCGACACCTCGCTTGCGCCCAGGCGCAGAGACGAACGCGCGCAATCGATCGCAGTAAAACCTCCGCCGATTACCACTATTTTTTTCGGAACGCTTTTTATTATTCCAAGATTGGTGTCTTTCATAAAAGAAACGCCATGCATTACCCCTCCCAATTCTTCTCCGGGAATATCCATGCGGGAAGATTTATGGGCTCCGGTTGCGATATAAACAGCATCGAAGGAATTTAAGAGTTCATCAAACTTTTCCGGAGCGTCGACGGGAGTGTTTAAAAGAATTTCAACGCCAAATCCCTTTATCCAGTTGATAGAATCTTCAATTATGGCGCGCGGAAGGCGATAGGGGGGAATTCCTACTTGAAGCATGCCGCCCGCAACCGACAGCGCTTCATATATGATAGCATCATGTCCCTTTACCGCTAAATCATGGGCTGCTGCCAGGCCGCATGGGCCTGAACCAATAATTGCAATTCGTTTGCCGGTTTTTCTGACGACCACTTTTTTCTGAGGAAATTTATTGACGGAAAAATCCGCGGCGCTTCTTTTCAGCGAACATATGGAAATGGGGGAATCAATAACCCCTCTCCTGCATGCGGTTTCGCAAGGATGGGTACAAACCCTGCCGAGGATATGGGGAAAGAGATTTGCCATGGTATTAAGGAGCAGTGATGAATCGAAATTCCCCACAACGATACGTTCTATGTAATTCATCGCGGGTGTATTGACGGGACACGCGTATTGGCAATTGATATTTTGCCGAAACCAATGATCATCTGCCCTGACAATCGTATATTTCATGGCCACTATTCTCCTTTTTGACGTTCTTCCTGTTTTGGCCTGCTATCGTTCCTGAATGCCTGCTGAAAGGTGATAAAAGAGAAGAAGCACAGCAAAAAGATCAATGCCACAATGGGAATGTTATCCGGTTTAGTTATAATTGCCCATATATTTTCCATGATTTGAAATCTTTAAATAACACTATCAAAGAGGCCCTGATATGCCGCCATCTTTGCGAATTCGCCAGAAATGCACCATCATAAATATGCTGATAATTAATGGAAGCCCAATGCAATGCCATACGTATGCCCTTAATAGCGCATTGCCGCCAACCAGTGAGCCTCCCAGAAGGGCGAAACGGATGTCGTTGTGCGAAGTCATTCCCAATTGTTCCCCGAAAGGCCCTTCATGACCTAATAATGGCGTAGAACGCGCCATGTTCGTTCCGACCGTAACCGCCCAGAATCCCAACTGATCCCACGTAAGCAAATACCCGGTAAAGCTCAGGAGAAGGGTAACAACCAGAAGAACGACTCCGACACACCAGTTAAATTCTCTTGGGGGTTTATACGAACCCGTTGCAAAAACACGGAACATATGCAGCCATACGGTGATCACCATCAAATGTGCTGCCCACCGATGGAGATTCCTCAGCAATGCCCCGAACGGCACCTGATATTCAAGATCTTTTACATCCCAGTATGCGTCATGAACGGTGGGACGATAATAAAACATCAATAATATGCCGGTAGCCGTAAGCACTAAAAACAGGAAAAAGCTGATGCCGCCCATGCACCATGTAAACTTAAATTGAGGGGCATGCCTTTTTACCTTTGCGGGATGCAGATGGAGGAATACATTGGAAATAATCTTTAACGTTCTGTTTTTAGGGGTATCGGCAAGGCCATGCCTGAAAACGGACTCCCATACCTTCGATTGAAACACCATACTGAAGCATGCGCCAAGCAGACCTTTTTCTTTTGCTAGTTTTTTGTATTTTGTGAAAAATGTGTCTTTCTGCTGATTTTCCATATTATACCTTTAAAAAAGCCCCCGGTTTGTCCCATTCCCCCCGTTCACCTCTGAATCGGGCACTTTCATCGACAATAATTTGTCCATCGTCGCCCAATGCCACTTTAAAACGCTCCAATGGCCTCGGCGCGGGACCTTCTATATTAATTCCATCCGGGGTAAAACCGCTGCCATGGCATGGACATTTGAATTTTCCTTCCGACGCAAGCCAGTTGGGCGTGCAGCCAAGATGTGTGCACTTTGCCTCAACAACATACAACTTATCCGCTTCTCTGACAATCCATACCCTGAATTGTTTTTTGAATTTTTCGCTTACCCCCAATGTATATTGGGAAGGGAACCCGACTGAATAGCGCGTGGGAGGTTCGAAGATTGTTCTGGGGAAAAAGAATCTGAGGATTGAGCCGGTTATTGTTGTCACAAATACCCCGATCAAACCCCAGCCTGCAAAGTAAAGAAATTTCCTGCGAGTTACCGGAGTTTTCGATTTTTCGACTGCTTCTAACATAACCTCTCCGGGCCTGTTAACAATACACTTTAGATTAAAAACTTAGAAAGAATCAATTATTTCTGTCATCGGTACTGTGTATAATGAATGATAAATGAGAAAATGAGAAAGTCAACTGAATTTTTGAATCAGAAAAATGAACGACTCCGGATAGGCATCAAGACGTAAATTATGGCCGTCTTTTTTATTTTCCCAGGTCGAGTCGATTTTTTATAAAACGGCTTGCTTTCAGTACCTGAAACAACATAGACGTAAAGGTCAGGCTTTTTTTGAATCGCTTGCCCGCATTATTCAGGTTTTTCCTTGCATTTTAGGAATCATTTTCCGAAAATGCTATATATGTTGAAAAGATGGATTACCGGCAAACTTGAGCAAACAATGCGGCATACACCTGCCGTTGCCCTTCTTGGACCACGGCAAGTGGGCAAGACAACGCTTGCACAAACAATAGCTGAAAGTCGGCCAGCGCTCTACCTTGACCTTGAAGCCCCTGAAGATTTGTTGAAGCTGAGTGATCCTTCGGCGTTTTTGTCCCTGCATGCCGATAAGCTTGTCATCATGGATGAGATACAGCGTGCTCCTGATTTATTTATGGTGTTACGGGGTCTGATAGACAAAAACAGGCGGGCGGGATGCAAAGGAGAGCAGTATCTTGTCCTTGGTTCAGCCTCCATGGATTTGATCCGGCAATCCTCGGAGAGTCTCGCAGGGCGTATCTGCTATATCGAACTGACAGGCCTGAATGTGCTGGAAGTTCCCGCTGACAAGCCGAAAGATATCCAGAAATTATGGCTGCGCGGTGGATTCCCGGAAAGTTACCTGGCAGAAACAGATGCACTGGCTATGAACTGGCTTGAGAATCTGATCAGGACATATCTGGAACGTGATGTGCCACAAATGGGGTTTCGGGTTCCGGCGGCACGACTGCGCAGACTCTGGACAATGCTTGCGCACTTGCAGGGCGAGCCGGTCAATTTTTCCAAACTGGCAGGGAACCTGGAAGTCGATAGCAAGACAGTCGCCAACTATATTGATATTTTAGTCGATTTACTTCTCGTGCGCCGTCTTGAGCCGTGGTATGCCAATGTAAAAAAACGTCTCGTAAAATCACCGCACTTTTATATCCGTGACAGCGGCATCCTGCACAGGCTTCTTGGCATAAGAGACTACGATTCCCTCCTTTTCAATCCCGTCTTGGGTAAGAGTTGGGAAGGTTTTGTGATAGAAAACATCATGTCTGTTCTTCCCGGCATGGCAGAGGCTTATTTTTACCGTACAGCGGCAGGCGCGGAAATCGACTTGCTGCTAAAATTTTCCGACAGGGAATTGTGGGCTATAGAAATCAAAACCGGCATTGCTCCCAAAATCAAACAGGGGTTTCATCTGGCATGCAAAGATGTAAAGGCAGTCCGAAAGTATATTGTCTACGGCGGCAATGATGAATTTCCCATTGAGAAGGACACGGTGGTGATTCCCCTGAAGAATTTGCTGCTAAAGTTGCAGGATATGTAAATTATGCAAAGGCAAAAAAGATATTATTCCCAAATTCTGGAGCAAGCAGATGTGATTTACTTTTCCACCTTTTTTAATTCTTCTTCCCGGTTTATTGTCAGATCGGCTTTATAGAATTCGTCATCGCCCGGCAGCAGCATAAAAAATTTTGGCGTGTAGTCTATCTGCAGCATTGCTTCTTCCACCGTAAATTCCAGCACGTGTCCGCCCATTTTGGCATTTTCACTGATAAAATGGAAGTGATATCCCGGGACATTTAGTCCTTTGATAAATTGCGGACAGCGAAAGCCCACGATGCTGCCTCTGATGTTTTTTGAATAAAAAAGAGGTTGTTTCTTCAAAATAACGGAAAGCGGCGCATATGGTCTTTGTTGTTTGGGAACACTCCGCAATTTTATATCACGAAACAATCCCGTTATCTGAATGGCATAGAAAATGTTTTTTGTGGGCGCCGCAGTATCCATAACCCGTTCAAAAGTAGTAAAATTAACCCCCGGCTGCAACTCTAACGCTTCATCCATATCAAAAAAAGTTACCGCTGCAAATGGTGTTTTCATGGAATGTTTCGCTTTCTCCACCAAACCATTCGGTTTTACCTGATAGAATTCTCCATTAACGGCAACCATCTCCCCATCCAGTGCATTAAACGTCCCGATGCCGAAATTTCCGTATTTTTTCAACTGGGCAATAGTTGTTTCCCCGTCATAAATTCCTGATAACAGTGCATCAATTGTGGATACTTGAGTGACAGCCTCTGTTTCTGTTCTTGCATAAACGTTTACCGCGCCGCAAAAAAACAAAATGAACGACAGGACGATTCTCCCTGTATATTTTTTTGTGGCTGCCATGCTATTTCTTTCCGGAAGAGTTATCAGGAGCTAAACAAGGGGAAATTGTGCGGGGTAACATTCATAGTTGTAAAAAACTGGAAATACTTTAGCTTTTTGAAAAAGACTTCAATTTCCCTTATTTTATAATGCACCTCTAATATTGGCGCATGGTGCAAATTTCACCTCCATTAACTCCGCACTTTAGCGCGGAGTTATTCACAGTAAATACACCGGCTTTAGCCATGACCTTCTGGTACGGTGAAAGATATTGGACTAACTTTACCTCAGGGCTGAAGCCCATGATTATTTCTCCCCATAACCCCATGCTGAAGCATGGGGTTAAGACATGGGCAATTTTTCAAAAAACTAAAGTGCTACAAAAACTGTTATTTTATTTCTATTGCTTTTTTAAGAACAACCGCAGCGCCGGGAACGTCGCTATAGCCCTCTTTTGTTGTGGTAGGCAAGCGTTCGATGGTGTCAACTGTTTCCATTCCCTTTATTACCTTGCCAAAAACGCAATATCCCCATCCCCTTGTGCTTTGTTCCGTAAAATCAAGAAAACCGTTGTCTACCGTATTAATGAAGAATTGTGCCGTGGCAGAATGCGGGTCCATCGTCCGGGCCATTGCTACGGAGCCCCTTGCATTTTTAAGACCGTTATCCGCCTCATTTTTGACAGGGTCCAGCGTGTTTTTTCTGTTCATATCAGCGGTTAAACCGCCGCCTTGTATCATAAATCCTTTGATTACACGGTGGAATATCGTGTCGTTGTAAAAACCGTCCTGAACGTATCTGAGAAAATTTTTTACGGTATCGGGCGCCTTTTCGGGATAAAGCTCAAGAACTATTTCTCCATGGTTGGTTTCGAGCAGAACTTTCGGATTAACTGTCTCCGCCCAGGTTTGCTGTGCCATACCGGCAATTGCCAATGCAATACATATCAAAAGTGTTTTCAAATGAATCCTCCTTTTATTCTTTTAACCAATGTGATAATTCGTCGGTAATTTTCTCATGATTTCCGACATTGAGTTCTATCATTCTTCTCAGATGTGTTATGGTGTCAATATCCTCGCTTATAAATTTAAAACCAAAATGATCCTGATGAATATGGACGAGCTTCGATTCAAAAACTAAGTTAATATTTGAAGAGGGGAGGTGGATTTTCAATTCGCACTCATCTCCCAATTTGACCGGAATATTTTCCTTGAATTGAAGCAATGCGCCTTTCAACGAAATATCAAGCAGTTCTCCCCGGTATGTTGTATTATGATGCTTTAATTGAGTATGCGCCTCAAAATGAATGCGGCTGAAATGTCTTTTACTTTCCATGGTTATTTTTTTCCACTCATAAGAATTTTGTTACTTATACAATTTATAATGAACGGTGTCAATACAAATGGATATCTCTGCGCGGCTATGTTGCAAAATCCGCAAATAACGCCTCTATTGACATGCCCGCAATCGACCGGCCTTTATATTTTTTTTCAATTGTTTCACGGCCTTCTTTTAAATGTTTCGGATACAATCCCAAACTGTTTGTTGAGGAAGCTTCCAGATATGCCGCCAAATCGTCCGCAATCTTTATAAATTCTCCGTCTATGGGATCAAAATCATCGTGATTGTATTTTTCATTTATCTTTTCCGTAGTAACAAACTTCACTTTCCCTTTTAGTTTAATTTTGCTTTCGTACTCATTTCGGGTGAAATATTTTATCTCCTCAAGCCATCCTGTTTCCAGCAAAGGAGAAATTTCTTTTTCTGCCAGTTCTTCTTCGATTTTGCTGATAGCTTCCGGCATGCCTTCCACCGATCTTTTAATGGGAGACAGGATATCCCTTGTGACGGCTTCCGGCAGATCGTGAAACAATGCGCTGAAAAAATTGTTATATATCCTTTTAGGGCAGGCGGACACCTCTCTTGCAAAAAGGTAGCAAAAGATTGCCACTAAAAGCATGTGCCCCAAAACGGATGTTTTTGGCAACCGCGGGGTTTGGCTCCATCTGATTTGAAAACGCAGGTGCCCGCAGAGATCAAGAAAGTTTGAGATATTTCCTTTGCAAACAATCTTACGCATTCCGGCAAGGTCAAGATACGTCTCGATGTCATTTTTTAAATCCTTTTCGATGCTATCCATCTTGTAACCGGTAGGATGCACCTTCTGAATTATTTGAAATTCCCAGAAACTGGAATAAATATGCGATGCATTCAATATATTTTTTGTAAGATTGTCTTCCTTTTTTGCATCAAACAAATAGTTCTTTAATTCGGTCTTCATTTCTTTTGGCAGTCCGTCAAACGTTGGCTTGAGTTGTTCATAAACCCATTTATTAAGCTGCCGGAAGACAGCAGGGTGCAATTCTTTTATTTTCCGGTATATCGGAGATTTTATATCCGATATAACAATGCGCCGCAGCAATTCGAATATTCCCCCTTTTATTAATGCCTCCCAATCCACCTGTCTTCCTTTTTCTTCTTCATATTTGCCAAGACAATAGGCAATAATCATTTTATGCGCATGCTTGTCCATTTCCGTCAGCTCTACCGGACGTATCATATCGTTCCACCTCTGCATGGAAAAGGCTTCAAATAATTTCAACGCAAGCGCCCGTCTTAACACCTTCTTCTCCCGCTAAAAAATAGTGTTGTCAATGATATACCTCAATATTTATTAATTTTAATAAATGCCTCTGCCCTGAGATTCTGAATGTATTTTTTCTTTAATCTTCCGATCTCTTCCCTGTATAACTTCTGATAAATCTCGTTCTGCACATCTTCAAACTCTCTTACCATTTCCGGTTTTATAAGTTCTGTTTTAAAAATATGATATCCGACAGGAGATTCTGCTATTTTGCTGTACTCATTATCCTTCAGGTTATAAATAACATCCCTGAGTTCCTTTCTCAATCCTTGTATTTCGTCAAAGCTCCATTCCCCTCCTTTTTCGGCATTGGGTCCCTCCGAATACAGTTTTGCCAGTGAGGAAAAATCTTCCCCTCCGGAAAGAAGGGTTATAATTTTTTCAGCAAGGGCACGCGCTTTTTCTTTGTCATCGTTGTGTGAGGAAAATTTGATCATTATATGCTTGAGTTTTATTTCTTTTTTCTGCCGAAATTCATCGATATTCTCCATATAATAGCGCTTCAGCAACTTTGGCTGCACCTTCACCTTGTTGTTGACGTTTTCTTTGATTACCTTGTCAATCATTATATCTTCTTTAAGTTCTGTTTTCTTTTCAATCGGATTTATTCCCTGCGATTCTGCAATCTCGTAAAACTTTGACAAAGAACCCACATTTTCAACGGCTCCTTTCAAAAAATAATCCAGTTCCTTTTGCACATCATTCATCATCACCGCATCCGCGCCAAAGACTTTATATGCCTCCTTCACCAATAGTTTCCGGTCTATTAACTCCTCAAGGGTATCCTCCAGAATTTTCTCAAAATTTTCTGAGAATTCTTTGTTGCTGCTATATTTCTTTCTTGCTTCCCGTATGGCAGGCGCCGACCGTTTGATGACCTCATCCTGTGTTATTATCGTATCATCAACGACAGCCCGGATAAATCCAAGATTGTTTTTGCTCAGAACGTCTTCTTCCTCGCAGAACAAAACGGAGCAAAACAACATCATTATCATTGGAAAAACCAAAGCACAATAAACGTATTTCTTCAGCATACTTTTTCTCTCATTATGAATTTTTCAGCGAATGAAAAAAGCATAGGCATTGTTCAGCCGCTCACAGAAGGCCAATTGAAATCTTAATGAATTTTCAAAAAAAGCCCAACCGGTGATTTTTATGTCTCTCAGAACTTTAAAATGCTTCCATCCCATAAAATTTTATCAGCAATTTCAAGGGATTCAAAACAATTTAATTTTTATTCTATGCGTCCAATTTTGCATTGCCAGCTATCAGTAAATAATATTTATTCTAAAATCTCCACAATAATTTTATCAATAAAATAAAAAAACGTTGCATCTGTTGAAATTTATATATATACAATTTGTAGATAACTACTTAATCCTGTTTTTTAGAGAAAGGGGAAGGGGAATATGGGACTCCAATGGAGCAACGATTTGTCTACGGGAATTATACCTATAGACGACCAGCACAAGGAGATAATCAGAAGGGTAAACGCATTTCTTGCTGCTATGGAGGCAGGAAAGGGCAAGATGAAGGTAGTGGAATTGATGGAGTTTTTATCGAGGTATATTGTACAGCATTTTCACGATGAAGAGTTTTTTATGGCCAATGAACGGTATGATGAGTTTAAGGCGCACAAGGAACAACATATGCAATTTATAAAAGATTTCCATGCCATGGAAAAAGAATTCGAGACTCACGGCATTACCACTGATCTGGTAATCCAAACACAGCAAAAGGTATGCGACTGGCTGGCAAATCATATATCCAAAGAAGACCGGAAAATCGTGCAGTTCATCAAAAACAATCAATAGCAGATAAACAGCCGGTTTGGCAATGCCACGCTTTATGGGAGCATTCCCGATTTTTTGCAACCGTTTATGGGATCGGTGTGGGTAGGGTGGATAAAGGCGCTGGTTTTTGCGCCGTATCCACCAACAATTATCGCATAAATGGTGGATTCGCTCCGCTTAATCCACCCTACAAGGCTCCGCTCAGCATGACATGCTTTTTTATAGATAACATTCACGGTCACCCTGAGCCCTTCGCTTATGTCATGCTGAGCGGAGTCGAAGCATCTTTTACCGCTCAGGATAAACTCCGTCGAAGGGCTGCGTTTTCCTGTAAATTGAAGATGTTTTCATATCCGGCATGATATACGGTAGTCGATTTTCACAAAAAATCGGGAATGCTCCCCGCTTTATAATTCATCCGGCCATTTTGCGTGTGTGTATTGAACGCCGCGTATCACTAATTGATTCAGGAACCGGTATTTCCTGCTTGCCGTGGAAGCCGATTTGTCAAGCACCTGTTGCAATGGTATTGGAACAATTTTGTCATTTGTTTCGCCTTCATTTTGAAAGGCAAGCATGACCGGCTGGTTGTCGCCCTTTTCGTCCCACAGGTCAAATACTTTCACCGCCGCAACACCGAATCTCGTCGCGAGCACCCTGTCAAAGACGGAAGGTTCTCCGCCTCTCTGAACATGCCCAAGAACTATGGGACGCACCCTGTCTTTATATTCTTCGGGAAATGTGTTGACGAGTTCTCTTCGCACCATTTCGGAGGCAGTAAACTGGCTGTATTTTTCGTCGCGAATGTTGATGATCTCTCCCGTACTGCCCGATTTTATCTGCTGCAATCCTTCCGCGACAATAATTATTACAAAATCCTTTCCTACGCTGAAACCATCAAGAATACTTTGGGATATTTTGTTTATATCGGCAATGTCATGCGCTCCCAATACAATATGGGCGCCGGAAGTAATGCCGTTTATATAAGGGAGGTAATCACAATCCCTCCCCATTATCTGAACTAAAAACACCCGCTTATGCGAGCAGGCAGTGTCGCGTATCTTGTCGATACATTCCATCGCGGTGTTGAGAGCGGTATCCGCCCCGATTGAATATTTTGTGCAGGGAATATCATTGTCAATTGTAGCGGGAATACAAACAATGCGAAGGTCATCCATGATGCCGCAGGCCATATTTGTCTGATAAAGGGCATGCGACCCATGAAATGACCCATCCCCTCCGATCACCACCAGACATTTTATATCAAGGGCGTGAAGGTTTTTTAAAGCGGTTTTTCTGGTGTCTTCATTTTGAAATTTATGGTATCGCGCGCTTTTTAAAAATGTTCCGCCTCTCCCTAAAACATGGGCAACGTCTTTAGGATGTAATTCTTTGAAATTATTAAGGCTCCCTGTGATATCTTTTTCGCACAGCCCATGGAAACCGTAAAAAATACCATAAACCTCCCACTCCAACTGGTTTGCCGACCGTACAATTGCCCGTATTGCCGCGTTCATTCCCGGCGCATCGCCGCCGCTTGTTAAAATGCCGATTTTCACCTGTAAATACCTCCTATGCCATCATTCTGTGCTCTTCGCTCATCCACTTCATTCAGAACAGGCTTTGCCATTCTGAGCGCCCGCTTGACTGACAGGAAAGGAGCGAAGAAACTAAACCTTGTGGATTGCTCGGGCTGCCACCCTTGCAATGAAACTTACACGCGTACGTATTTATTACGTTTACTATAATATTCCCTTATACGGGAATGCTTCCCCCTTATACATAGTTTATGCAAATTTGTATTGTTTTTCATTAAAAAGTTTTATGCAGGTATTTACAATATCAGTATCAAAGGCGCTCTCCCTTCCGTTTGCGATAATTTCAAGGGCATTCTCTATTCCAAGGGAAGGCCGATACGGTCTGTGGGAGGCAACCGCTTCTACCGTATCCGCAACGCCGATTACTTTTGCTTCTGGGATAATTTCACTATTCGATAAATTGTTTGGATATCCGGAGCCATCCAGGCGTTCATGATGTTGCTGTATAATCTGGGCGATTGGCCATGGGAATGTAATTTCTTTTAAAATATCGAAACCCACCTGGGGGTGATTCTGAATAATTTTAAATTCTATGTCAGAAAGTTTTCCGGGTTTGCTGAGAATTTCGGCAGGCACACATATTTTTCCGATATCGTGGATAAGTCCGCCTAAAAATATGCCGTCTGTTTGTTCAGAGGGAAATCCCATCTCGACGGCAATGGAACGGGCAAGCTCGGCGACTCGCAGTTGATGCCCGGCCGTATAAGGATCTCTGGCTTCTGCCATATGAGATAACGCGCTTATCATACCCCCATAGGATTTTTGGAGGGTGTCCGCACTTTTCTTCAGCAAGGCATCCGCCAATTTGCGAGGGGTAATGTCTCTTATCACACTTACTGCATGCCATTTATTGCGTATTTTGAACGAGGAAAGCGAGAGTTCGATGGGAAATACCGTATTATCCTTCCGTTTTGCGCACAGTTCTGCGGTTTTACCAATTAAATTCCCCTCTCCTGTTTTTTTGAATTGTTTTATACCTTCTAAATGTGCATTGGCGTACTTTTTCGGCATGATTGTATCGCACAGCCCCTGCCCAATAAATTCGCTATTTGAATAGCCAAAAAGTTTTTCCGCGGATTTGTTGGCATAGGTAATAATGCCTCTGCTGTCTATTATAATTATAGCATCATTTATGGTGTTGCTGATCGAAAGGAGCCTTTCTTCACTATCATGAAGTTCTTCTTCTTTATGGATTAGTTGATGCGCCAAACGTTCGGAATACAGAGAAGCAATTTCTTTCTCATCATTATTCGGTACTATTGCTTTATTAAGGGCAAATTCCCTTTTTTCAGACTCATTTATCACCTCTTTTATTATTGAGAGTAATTTCTTTGGTTCCACAGGCTTTCGAACGAATCTGGCGGCGCCTATTTTAAGAGCGAACTCTTCGTCCTCTTTGCGCTTGTACGCCGCAGAATAAAAGATAAAGGGAATATTCCTCCCGTTACCGTCTTCTTTTACCGTTTGACAAAACTTGAACCCATCCATAACCGGCATAAATATATCAGAAATAATAAGGTCAAATTTTTTGTCCGCTATCTTCTTGAGGGCTTTTTTCCCATTTTCCGCTATTGTGGGATTATCCCCGTGTCCCTTTAACAGAGTTTTTAACAAGACACGGCTATCGTTGTTATCATCAACGATAAGGATAGTGTGCTTTTTGTTATTTGTTCGTGGTTGTTGTGTGCATATTGATTTTTTCACAGATTAATTCCCCATTTAAAACAATTTTTTCATGTTGTAAAAAAGGATAATCAACTATGTCAGTTTTTATAACACTTTAGTTTTTTTTGAAAAATTGCCCATGCCTTAACTCCATGCTTCAGCATGGGGTTAAGGGGAAAAACAATCGTTGGCTTCAGCCCTGAGGTAAAGTTAGCCCAATATCTTTCACTGTACCAGAAGGTCATGGCTAAAGCCGGTGTATTTGTTGTGGATATCTCCGCACTAAAGTGCGGAGTTAATGGAGGTGAAATTTGCTCCATGTATCAATATTAGAGGTACATTATAAAATAAGGGAAATCGAAGTCTTTTTCAAAATGTTAAAGTGTTACCAGTTTTTTGAATTAGGTAATTACAATAGAATAGCAAAAATAATACCCATACTAATATTGGATATATTGCGGGACAGAGGATGGCATTATTAAATACGGATGTATTCGTAAGTGTTTGTATATTTATTGTTTACAGAATAATCATGGGGATCTGTTGCTATGAGACAATCTTGTCACGGTATGAATTATCCCAGTTTTGTGACACACCCAGTGTGCCAACAATGTCACACTTTTTCCCTAATCTAAAAATATTGTCTTCTCTGTACGAAAGCACATTTTGCGATAATGCAAAAAAGAGTGCCTTCCTCCAATATCAGGAATTATAAGGAAAGCAATGGGTTTTGCCTGTTTTTCTTGTTTTTAGAATGGAAGATTTCGTCATTTTAAATCTACAAACCCAGTTTTATATATTTTGCACACATGTATGAATAGATGAAGAATTTCAAACGTGTAAATAAAGTTTTAATACTTCAAACGGGGTAGTATTATTTTTAAGAAAATAAATAGTAACCATCGTTGTATATTAATGTTAGCATTGTTTTTCAATGTTCAGAAAGTGGAGTGGCATTACGAAAATTATATAAAAGTGTGTCATTTTTGGCACACTTGGCACATTGCCGAGTGTGACACAAAATTCATCTTGTGCCATATAGCATCACGTTTTTTTTTGCAAAATTTTTGGAATATGAGAATATGTACCTTACGAGTTCACAAATTGTGATTTTAGTTGTAGAGCGAAGATCATCTTCGCTTACTTTATATAGGTATTGGCGAAGCGGCACTTCGCGCTATATTTTGTAACTCCTGAACTCGTAAGGTAGATAAATGATTTGTTTTATGAACGGAGGGAAATATTTTGGAGAAACAGTGGCGCTACAATAGTAAGCATTCGTAAATTACTGTCCGGAGGTTAACAGGCAGTAACAGAGGAAAATGTTTAACAAAACTACCCTTCGATAATAAGCAATAACCCGCAATCAGGACATTCTTTGGCATTTTCCCCGACGCAATAACCGCACGCCGGGCATTTCCCCTCTGCCTCCCATTCCTGTGAAGCTTTGATTTCGGGATATTTTTCCACATGAAATTCCTCTATACAGGCATGCGCCTTCTGTGCATCATCTTTTTGCACCAGGAGGAGGTATCTGCATCCGCATTTTCCCGTATTACAACCGGGGACAAGCGTTGCTTTTGATTCTATACCTGCCTCGGACAGCAGTTGAGATAATTCCTTAATGCCGCCCTTTTCGTCTTCTCTGATAGCAATCCATTCGTTATTGTTATCCATGATTCCCCCGTTTTTTTAATTGTCTGCAAAAAACCACAATGTCTGCTGCAAAACTACCCTTGCAAATATGCGCTTCTTGATATCGCAGTCCAGCTTATGGTATAAAAATTATGAATTGATATCCATTAATTTTTCTCGTTGAGAGTTGCCACAGGGCGGGACGTGTCCGTTATCCATTCGCTCCATGATCCTGCGTAGAGTACGCCGTCACCCAGTCCCGCATGATACATTGCAAGAAGGTTGTGGCATGCAGTCACTCCTGATCCGCAATAGAAAATAGCATGATCAGGCGCAATATTCCCTAACAAGGACTTGAACCGCTGAGATAATTTTTCACGGGATAACATTCTTCCTTCCGCGTCGACATTTCCGGCAAAGGGCGCACAAATTGCATTGGGAATATGTCCCGCTACCGGGTCTATCGTTTCGTTAAGTCCTTTAAAACGCTCCGGCGAACGGGCGTCGAGAATCCGATATGAGCTATCATTGAGGATATTCACTACCTGCATGGCATTTACAAGCATACGGGGGCGCGGTTTTGGAATAAATGTGCGCGGGTTGCGTTTATGCACTTCACCGGTTGCAGGGAATCCTGCCTTCAACCAGTGTTTCCAGCCTCCGTCAAGAACGGCAACATGGTCATGCCCCAGCCACCGCAGCATCCACCAAAGCCTGGCTGCAAACGCGCCTGTTGCATCGTCATACACCACTACGTGCGTATCGCCGTCAATGCCCCGGCGAGAAAAGGTGTTTACTAATGTCTCAACTTCAGGAAGAGGGTGTCTCCCGGTTTTTCCCGGAATGATCCGGGCAGAAAGGTCTTCGTTGAGATGCACGTACAGGGCATTCGGGATGTGAGCGGCGGAATAATCCCGCCTGCCCCGCTCACTGTCTTCCAGAGAAAAGCGACAATCAATGATAACCCGGTTTTTATTGTTTATTTGTGTCGATACATCCTGCGGAGAAATAAGCGTTGTATACATAGTTGTCCTCTTTATTCAAATCTCATTTTTGAAGAAAGGTCTTTACGATTTTTGCTTTAAAAAACCTGAAAGGGAAAAGCATGGATACTCTCTTTTGATATTCCTGATACTCTCTGCCGAATTCCCGAACGAGTTTCTTTTCTTCCAGTAATGTTCCTGTAATCAGGTATATTGTAAGAACGCAATTGGCAATAAATCCGGACAGGTACAAATCCCTTGCCCAGAGAAATAAGATCATTGCCAGATACCATGGATGCCGTGTGATGCCGAGAATGCCTGTTGCGTCAAATGCACCGGATTGCGCCAATACGCCGTGTGTGTTTCCCGTTTGTATTTGCCGAATACCGCATAGTTGTAAGAGGTCGTAGCGTTTTGCGCCCGCAAAAAATAATGAGACCGCAATAATCAGCAAAACTATCTGCAAGGGAAAACATATCCCACTCCACTGAAAGAGCAGCCTGCTCTCAATCGACCTATTATAAAGAACAGCAGGGATGGCAGTGGCTATTGCGGCAAGATTAAAGAGCAAGCGATAATAACGGGATTTTGTCTTCAGAAGATGCATCAGATATTTTGACACCGTTATCGATGCAGTCACGCTGTGTAACGAACACCAGGCAGTCCATAATAGTATAAGGAAAAGATAATTCATTGTTATCGCGAGGGGAATGGTTGCAATCTTACGGAATAATTTTACACTTCGGCATTTATCATATCCAGGTCCGAGTGTGTAACCTCCCACTTTTGATAAAGATTTTCGAGTTCTTCTGTGACAGTTTTGTATTGCTTGTTAATAATAATGGGTCTCTCCTTGTCATTATTATTATAGAGTTGAGGATCCAAAAGTATTTGGTCCAGTTCCTGTTTTTGTGTTTCCAGCGAGGAGATTCTTTCCTCGATTTTCTGAAGTTCCTTTTCCAATTTTCTTCGTCTTGCGTTTTGTTCCTTTTTCTGCAAAAAGAGCTGCTTTTGGGAGGTCATTTCAGGTGGGTTTGCTTCAGGGGCAATCTGCGTCACGGTTTTATTTGTTTCCGACCGTAATTCCGCTTCTCTTTTCTCTATAAAATCCCTAAAACCGCTTAAATGAACAAAAAGTTTTCCTTCTTTTAACTCATACACCTTTGAAACCAGCCCGTCCAGAAAGTCTCTGTCGTGAGAAACAATCAAAAGACTCCCCGGATAATTCAGCAATGCTTCTTTAAGCACTTTTTTTGTAGTAATATCGATGTGATTTGTCGGTTCGTCCAGCACGAGAAAATTTGCCGGTTTTAAAAGGATTTTTGCAAGGCACAGGCGCGATTTTTCACCACCACTCAGAACATTTACGGCCTTAAACACATCGTCACCGGAAAAAAGAAACGCCCCCAGAAGATTTCTCACGAGGGGGAGCATGGAAAATGGCGCGATGGATTCAACTTCCTCAAGCACCGTATTGGTCCCCTGCAGGCTTTCAGCGGTTTCCTGGGCAAAGTAATCGGCAAGGACATTGTGTCCTGTAGTGACAGAGCCAATCTGAGGATTGCTCATACGGTTAATAATGCGCAATAATGTGGATTTCCCGGAACCATTCTGGCCGACGAGCGCAACCTTTTCTCCCCGCTCGATGGAAAGGCAAATGCCCTCAAATATCCATTTTTCATCGTATTTGTATGAAATATCTTTCACGTCAAGGACATTTGCGCCGCTTTGTTTTGCCGGAGGGAACCTGAAGGTGACCTTTTGAACCGTATTTTCCGGCAATTCCTCCTTTTCCATTTTTTCAAGCATCTTGATGCGGCTTTGCACCTGCGACGCCTTTGTGTTCTTTGCCCGGAATCTTTCGATAAATCTCTCTACTTCTTTAATCTTCTTCTGCTGATTGGTATAGCGGGAAATTTGCAGCTCGCGCCTTTTTTCCTTTTCGGATTCATAAAAAGAGTAATTGCCGTGATATTCACAGATATTTCCTTTCTCCAATTCCCATATTTTTGTGACATTGCGGTCTAAAAACGCCTTGTCATGGGAAATAAGAATCAAACCCGCGTGTAATTCCCTGAGATACTGTTCAAGCCAGAGGATAGAATCTACGTCGAGATGGTTTGTAGGTTCGTCCAGAAGGAGGATATCCGGTTCCTGTAACAATAACCTGGAGAGGGCGACGCGCATCTGCCATCCGCCGCTCAGGGCTTCGATATTTTTCCCGAAATCGGACACCTTGAAACCGATGCCTTTTAATACCTTTTCCGTTTCCGCGTCGATTTTGTTTGCGTTTACCACCGACAACTGATGCTGCAGATGTGTATACCGGTCGAGGAGTTCCTGACGGTCGTCATCGGCAAGGGAAGGGTTTTCCAGCTTAGTATGTATCGTATCGATTTGATCTTTCAGATGATGTATGGTTTCAAAGGCAGAACTTGCCTCTTCAAAGACAGTTCTTTTTTTGAACGCAAAACATTCCTGAGGAAGATATCCTAATTTGGCATCTTTAGCACAAATAACATTGCCTGAAGACGGCTCAATATGTTTGCAAACAAGTTTAAAAAAGGTTGATTTCCCTGCGCCATTAGGCCCGATTAGCCCGATGCGGTCATTCAGCCGAATTTGCAGAGAAATGTTGTCGAAAATAACTGTAGAGCCAAAATTCAAACAGACATCATGAAACCGGATCATTCATTACCACCATTTCCCTTTTCCATTAACAGTTTAAAAAATACTATGGTATAAATTTACCACAATAATGCCGGATTTTCCATTTTATACGGAAATCCGATAATGGTATACAATAGAAACTGCCGTTCCAAAAGATAAAAAGAAATAATTGATTGATGTTCCGTGCGATGTTTTGCTTCTTGTGAGAAATAATGTAAAATAATGACACCGGAATTTTCAGATGTGATGATTCCGGTGCCGCAGATGTTATCAAATAACAAAATTTGTCTTGAAAGGTCGCAAAAATGAGAAAAATACCACGGACGATGAGCACGCAACACCCCGATAATGTAGCCATGCCGTTTTTTACGGAAGGAACGCCTTTTCGCGGTGAAGATGAAATAAAAGAGGCATATTATGTGTTTTCTCATTTGCGATGTGATGAGCAGATGTGGGATTGCGAGGGAAAGGAAGTGGACGAATTTGTTATTAAAAAACTCATTACACGGTATGAAAATTTTTTCAAGAATAATAGAATCGGCAAGGATCTTTTTATTACCCTGCGCGCGCCGAATCCCGAGTATGAAAAAAGCGAGGCAAAAATACTCCTGGAAACCCTTGAAAGCGCTCCCCGTTCCTATGATACCGCCAAGTTGTTTTATGGTGACGGCACAATTCCGCCCATATTTGAAGTTATTCTTCCCATGACTACGAATACGGCAATTATAAACCGGGTATATTATTATTACCGTGATTTTGTGGTCGGAAAACAGCACAAGAAATGTTTCAGCGGCGATATTACCATAGGAGAATGGATCGGCGAGTTTATGCCGGAGACCATTGAGGTTATCCCTTTGGTGGAAGATATTCAATATATGCTTTCTGCCGATTCCATAGTGCAGGAATATTTGAAAGACAAACATTTTCCCTATCAGCGGGTATTTCTCGGACGTTCTGATCCGGCGCTGAACTATGGTTTTCTGCCTGCCATACTTGTGGTAAAAATTACCTTGCAGAGATTACATGCGTTGCAGGAAAAAATCAGGATTCCCATCTATCCTATTCTCGGAGTGGGCTCCAATCTTTTCAGGGGAAATATGACGCCATTAAATGTAGACGAATGCCTGAATGAATATCCGAGTGTTCAGACGTATACCATACAGTCCGCCTTTAAGTATGACTACGATGAAGAACTTGTCAGAAAGGCCATTGAAACAATCAATAACCGTGAAAGGAAGCCTCCGGTGGTGATTGACGAAAAAATCGCCCTGGACATTACAAAAAGATTGTCGCATGCCTACCGGGAGCAAATTAAAGAACTCGCGCCCTTAATCAGTGAAATAGCGCGGTTTGTTCCCCGAAGAAGGATGCGTAAACTGCATATAGGGCTTTTTGGCTATTCGAGAAGCGTGGAAGGGATAACCCTGCCGCGGGTAATCTCCTTTTGCGCCGCACTGTATTCTATTGGGTTGCCTCCCGAATTGCTGGGGTTGCATGCCCTTACGGAGAATGACCTGTCATTCCTTGCCGCAGCGTATCCGGCTTTCTTTGAAGATATTTCAACGGTGGCATCGTATTATAATGAAGACGTTAAAAAACTGATTTCTCCGAAAATTGCGAGAGATATCGAAAAAGTATTGAATATGACAACTTATGTGGAAAATATCCTGCACAGCGAACATACCACGCAGATTATCGAGGCGGTACTTGCAAAAAAAGAAGAGACCATCACGGAAAATATTATTGCCGCAGGGAAAGTGAGGGGGTTTCTGGGATAATATTTATGATGAGAAAATGCAGAAGAATGGTGTTGAAATAATGTTGCTAAGAGTTTTTCGACATTGGCTTATTTTAAAATTTTTATAATGGCATCCTGAAAAATGGTAAAATCTTTCAGATTCTTTCTTAATATACTAATAACAATTGCAGCATCTATCGTGTCATAATGATGGACCACTATATTTCGAAATCTTGCCATTTTTGACATAATGTTGAAAAGTTCTTTGCTTATAATGTTATTTTCATAAAGAACTTCAAAAGTTTCCGCGTAACTTTTCGGAACACGATATTCTTTGTCAGAAATAATATGATTTGCAATATCAGTACAAGTTTCTATCAATATTTGAAGAGTCCTTTCAACGATGCGTTGTGTTTTCCAATCGTTTGAATATTTTTCAAGAGAAATATTTGCAAATTCCTCAAGCTGTTTTATATATTGATCGATTTCACTCAATTTTCTCAGTATAAGAGCCTTATCTACCAATCAAATATCTCCGTTTTAGAATTTCCCATTCCTTTATAGAAAAATCAAAATACTTTCTCAATGTAAGTGACTCAAAATTGTGCCTCAAGAACGGTTGTTTGTCCGCTAAGATTATTTTATTTTCAATTATTCTTGCAGCAAGCGGAAGCGGTGCGGTATTTAAAATAACCAAATCTATTTCATCTGTTTCTAAAATATTTATAAAATGTCCCACAATTTCCAGCTTGTCCTCCGGCAATGAGGATGTATCTGAAAGGTACACCGCAATATCCACATCACTTAATGGTGTTTGTTTTCTCTGTGCTAAACTGCCAAAAAGATAGGCAAATAGTATCTTGGGGTTTGATTCCAAATAAGAACGTATTTCAGGCAGCAACTTATGTATATCTTCCCGTATTGTATCAACCTTAATCATATTGATTTTTCTCTTTAAATAATAAAGAAAACCCTCTATACATTTAAGACAAATAATTGCGGATTTTTAACTACAGGGGCGAACGTTGTTTTGAGTGGAGAACCTATTCTTCAATAAACTTTCTCAGAGTGTACAAAAACTTGTATGTCTTATCAACAGGTTATTTTATCATTATTGGTATTTTAATATATCTAAAGCGTGGGTAGCTATTCACGTTTATCGCAATTTTTTCATGCAACAGCAACAAATTATTAGTAAAATTCTATTGTGCTATTTAACAAGCGTTTTAGCGACATAAGAAGGCATAGACAAATAGCCAATTTACTTATAAAATATGTACACTGCCGGTAGAATCTTTTTGGATAGCACGATATCCGTTTTTTAATATCGATGCCGGAATCCATTGGAAGTAATATAGAACTATACGGTTGAATGAAAATGTATCGCAGTCGTTTTACCAATGCAGCGCTGATAAGGAGAAAAATATGAAGCTTTTAAGTGTAAGAAGTATTTGTTCTTTCTCTTTTATGTTTTTTATGTTGCTACATTTTTCCGGCTGCCAGACAACGTATTACAACTCGATGGAAAAACTGGGTTATAATAAAAGGGAAATGCTTTCAAATAAAGTAAAAGACGCAAGAAATATCCTGCAGGAAACAGATGAACAATTTAAATCGGCGCTGGTCGAATTCAGATCGGTTGTTACTCATGATGGCGTGACGTATGAAGAAAAATACAACAGGCTGAAAAACGGATATGAAAAATGCCGTGAAAAATCATTATCGCTTAGTAAAGGAATCAAGGCGGCAGAAACGGTAGCTGAAGCGATGTTTACCGAATGGGAGGTTGAATTAGAACAGTATGTAAATAGTTCGCTGAGAGAAAGCAGCCAGAGAAAATTAATACAAAAGAGAAGGCAATTTCAACATCTTATAGAATCCATGAAATACATTGAGCGGAAATTAGACCCCGTGCTTGTCGATTTCAGTGATCAGGTGCTGTATTTGAAGCATAACCTGAATACCCAGGCGATCATTACCATGCAGAAGGAACTTGTTATGTTTGAGGATGAGGTCATTTCCCTGATAAGAGAGATGTCCATTTCCATTGGAACTGCCGATACGTTTATCAGTTCGATCGTCGAATAACGATGCGATAAACAGATATTTCCCCGATGGAACTGCATGGGAATTACAGATAGCGCGTTTCCGGCAATGGCCATCGGGTTAGCTATGTTATACCCCATACCTCCTCCGGCGGAGATTTTGCATTTATTACCCACACAGCTCAATGCCATCAAGTTAAGGCAGGGCGGATTAAGGGGGAGCATTCCCGATTTTTGCAACTCATCATTTATAGTATGCTTCGACTCCGCTCAGCATGACCCGAACTGTCACCCTGAGCGGAGTCGAAGGGTTGAGTTTCTCAGTGAGATGAGGAACTTTTCGTATTTGGCAGAATATACGCTAATTGTTTTATTACAATAAATCGGGAATGCTCCCGATTAAGGCGTTGTTTTTTATACCGAATCCACCAATAACGTGCTAAATAATAATCTTCTTCCCTTCTCCCAGTTTTGCGTTGGTGAGTTCTTCAAGAAGCTCGTTTACCCTTGGCGCCATGGAGGTGGGATCGAAGACGACGCCGTCCTGCATAAGCGCATTTTCAAATAACTGGTTGATAATTTTACCGATAAGCGGCTGATTGTCCGGGGTTTCGTTCATCCGTGCCAGGTTTTGAATCATCTTGTTTTTCCGGTTAATTTCCATGATCTTCTTGGACATCTGATAATTCTTGTCCATCATGTGGATAAGTTTCTGTACATGAACGCTTGGTGAGAAGTCAGGGTTTACAAGGCAGCATGGGCTGTCGCTCAGCCGGTGAGATTCCTTAACGTCCGTTACCTTGTCTGCCAGGGTGACCTTCATGGTCTTTAAAAGATGTTTAAATATTTCATCATAGTTTTTCGGCTCCGAAGACGTGTCAACAATCCCCTTATCGGCGTCTTTCAGTACGTCCAGGTTTGCCTGATCCGCCGACCTGATTGGTTTTTCTTCGAATTTGTCGAGGCCTGACAGGAGAAATTCATCGTTGGGGTCGGTTAGATATAATACTTCCACCTGCTTTTTCCTGAATATTTCCAGGTAGGGACTTTTTTCGATTGTGTCCCTGTTCACGGCGGTTATATAATAGATTTCCTTCTGTTCCGGTTTCATCCTTTCCGTGTATTCTTTCAGGGAAACCAGTTCATTGGCGTCCTTGCAATGCGAAGAATTAAACCTCATTAACTGCGCCAGCGTTTCTCTGTTCTCAAAATCAAAATGAACCCCTTCTTTTAATATTCTTCCGAATTGTTTCCAGAAGGTTTCGTACTTTTCCTTATCATTTTTTGCGATATCCTGGAGAAGTCCCAGAACTTGTTTTACGAGTATGCTTTTCATCTTCTGGATAACACGGTTGTCCTGAAATGTTTCCCTCGAAATATTCAGGGGAATATCGGAAGAATCAACCACGCCGCGGACGAATCTCAGATATTCAGGCAAGAGCGTTTTGCAGTCTGCCTGAATGAGGATTTTGTTGCAATACAGTTGAATTCCATGTTCCAGTTTCTTAAGCATGACCGATTCATAATTTGACGCCGGACAATAGAGAATGCTGTAAAACTGAATGGGCGCTTCGGCGGAGGTGTGCAGATGGAAAAGGGGTTTTTCCTCTGTGTTTGCAATAAACTTATAAAACTCTTCATACTGTTCCGCAGTGACATTCTTTTTTGGTTCTTTCCATATAGCGGTAATCTGATTTGCTTTTTCGCCGCTTACGAGGATGGGAAAACTTACGAAGTTTGAATATTTCTTAATGATGGAGGATATTCTCGTTTTGTCGGTATATTCTTTTTCTTCTTCCTTTAAATGAACAATGATTTCCGTGCCGCGTTTTTCTTTTTCTATCTGGTGCATGAAGTATTTTCCGGTGCCGTCTGACCGCCATTCAAAGGCCGGTTCCCCTTTTTTGTATGACTTTGTTCTGATTCTTACTTCATCGGCCACCATAAACACGGAATAAAAACCCACGCCAAACTGCCCGATTACGTTTGAATCCTTCTTTGCTTCCTCGGATAAAGTTGAAATAAATTCAAGAGACCCCGATTTTGCGATGGTTCCCACGTTCTTTATAATTTCGTCCTTTGTCATTCCGATGCCGGTATCGGATAGGGTAAGGGTTTTATTTGCCTCGTCCATTTCAATATTAATTTCAAGGGGCAGGTCTTTCCCTTCATAGTCCTCATTGGTAAGCGAATGAAAACGCAGTTTCGTGAGAGCGTCAGACGCATTGGAAATAAGTTCCCGCAGGAATATCTCTTTATGTGTATATAATGAATGTGAAAGAATATGAAGTAATTTTTTTATTTCCGCCTGGAATTCAAAACTTTCGTCTTTTTTTGCCTCTTCCGCCATATATTTGTGCCTCTCCTGTAAAATAATTTTACCAATTAATTATTATGTAGTTATTCAATCAAAAGTGTTACAAAAATTTCTTATGCATTATTTTCCAGCACATAGAAAAAGTAATTCCATCTTTTTTTTATCTGATTTTTTTTAGAAACGTTTCGCTATCTTTTTTGTGAACAACGGCAAGGATGATGACCTCTTTGGAATGGATTCGATAATAAATCCTAAAATCACCGCTTCGCAGACGATACAGTGGCGGATCAAAGTTTGTTAGTTTTCTTATTCTGTTTTTACCTAAAGGAAAGGGAAATGCTTCTAAATAGGTTTTTATATCGGTTGCCAGTTGAAGGGCTTTGTCAATCTCAAGCTTTTCAATTTCTTTTTGGGCAGAGGGACTGAATAAAACTTTAAACCTTTTTTGTTCCACGTCGTTTTTCCAACTTTTTTATCATAGCATCAGCGGTGATTCCACCCTCAACCGTGTATTCTGCGTAAGCCTCTTCAATTCTCCTTTTGAAAGCCGGATCATTTTCTATAAGATAATCGGCAAGGTCTTCTTCTGTTATATGATGCAAAACGGCAACCGGCTTGCCGTAAGCCGTGATTATTATGTCCTCATTTTCAGACTCTCTGAGAATATCCATAGTGCTGTGTTTTAGTTCTTTTACTCCCGCAAAACGCATAGTCTCTCCTCCTTTGCATTCGGCCATTAAGTTTAAAGTTGCACAATAGTGTAACCATGCATAAGGCTGTATGTCAATAGTAAAATTAGAGTATACAAAAGACGCACAAATAGGTAAAAAATTGTTTTTATTCTTTCTCTGTTCGCAAACCGTATTTTTTCATCTTGTTGTAAAGTGTTCTGCGGTTTATGCCAAGTAATTGCGCCGCTTTTGACTTGTTTCCGCCGGTTTTTTCCAATATTTGAACAACCGTGTCCCGATCATTTTCCTTCCTGATTTTCCCCTGAGGAGAAATCTCCGCCGATCTGATATTTTTAAGTTCGCTGGGGATATAATTCAGTGTGATAATGGGGTCATTGCATATGGCAAAGGCATATTCCAACGTGTGCGAAAGTTCTCTGATGTTGCCCGGCCAATGATAGTCCATAAACAATTTCAGGACATCTGATGATAATGACCTGATGTTTTTGTTGAATTTATTATTAAACCTTTCTACGAAGTGTTCCACCAGCAGAGGAATATCCTCCTTCCTGTCCCTGAGCGCCGGCATGGCAAGTTCCGCTACTTTCAACCGGTAATACAAGTCTTCCCGGAACTTTCCCATTTTTACCTTTTTCCGAAGATCCTGGTTGGTTGCGGCAATAACCCTGACGTCTACTTTGACAGAGTGAGAATCTCCGACCCGTTCAAATTCCATATCCTGAATTACCCTCAATAAGCGCAGTTGCATCATTTCGGAAATATCGCCTATCTCATCCAGAAAAATAGTGCCTCCATTTGCCATTTGGAATCTGCCGATTCTGTCGTTTACCGCCCCCGTGTATGCTCCCTTGACATGTCCGAATAGTTCACTTTCAAGCAAATTGTCCGATAATGCCGCGCAATTTACCACAACGAAAGGTTTTTTCTGTTTCTGTTTGTAATAATGCAATGCTTCAGCCACCAATCCTTTTCCGGTGCCGCTTTCTCCGGTGATCAGGACCGTCGTTTGAATAGAGGAAAGGGCTTCAATAAACGAGAAAACCCTTTTCATCTCATGGCTTTTGCCAATGAGATTATAAAGATCCTGACGTTGCTGCAGGTCATTTTCCAGCGCAGCCAGGCGGGTTTCATCCCTGACGACCAGGACGCAGCCGTTAAAAGTATCATGGGCATCAAAAAGGGGATACGTCGCTATGCTTGCCACCTGTCTTGGTCTGGCAGTGTTGTTGCATTCAAACCGAATAAATTCGGCAGGATCCTTTGTGCTGACGGTTTTGGTGAGGGCCTCGAGACATTTTCCTCCGCACCTGTCCAGAAAAGAATCAAATCTTTTCCCTTTCGTCTCATCATTACAGGGAAATCCGCAGATATTTTCGGCAGCCTTATTGAGTTCAACGATCTCCAGTTCTTTGTTTACCGTAATAATTGCCTCTTTGATGCTCTTCAGGATTGCCTCAAGGTTTGACCGGTATTTTATATTTTCATCAACGATTTTTTTATGCTCCAGGGCTTTTTTGATGGTGCGCAAAAGGGTTTCGTTTTTTATCGGCTTGGGCAGATAATCATATGCGCCCATTCGCACAGCTTCGGAGGCAGTTTCAACGGTCGGGTATCCGGTGATAAAAATCACCGGACTGGTAATGTTGCTTTCCTTTGCCTTTTTTAACACTTCCAAGCCGGAATCGGAGCCAAGGATAATATCCGTAAGTATCAAATCGAAATTTTTCTGCGCGATCATATCTCTCGCAGCATTAATATTGTTTACGATGGAAACGTTATATCCCTCTTCGGACAGTAATTTTTGCAGCGTAAAAGTGATAATGAATTCATCATCAACAATAAGAATTTTTGGCTTCATAGTTTGTTTGTGCCCTCTTCAAAAAAATCACGCCCCCCCTTTCAGGTAATAAAGCTCATATGCCGGGCGGCAGGGTAATTATTACTTTGGTAAATTCCCCTTCTTTGCTGTCAATCTCCATTGTGCCGTCGTGTGCCTTTATAAGTTTTTCGCAGATGTTCAAACCCAGCCCGGGACTTTTTTTAAATGATTTTGTAGTAAAGAAAGGAACCATCACCTTTTTTATATTATTTGCAGGTATTCCGCACCCATGATCGTAAAATACGATTTGAGCGTGATTGATGCCTTTAAGCGTTATCGTTTTACCGGATATCTCAAGAATTTTATTCTGATCCGAATGGGGATGTTTTTCATTGAGCGCATCCCGCGCGTTGCTGATAAGATTCAAGAATGCTTCCTGTAATTGCTGAGGGTATCCAATAAGCTTCGGCATGTCTGCGGGAAAGCAAACATTGATGCGGATGCCTTCCTTTTTCATTACTGCTCCCACAAGGGCAAGCAGGTCTGAGATTATTTCCCGGATATCGCAGTTGATTTTCATCACATTTTTCAATTCGACAAATGAAAGAAGGCTTTTTGTCATGGAAACAATGCGGTCGGATTCTTTGAGTATCAACCGGACAAAATCAGGGTTTATATTTTTGTTTTCTGCGGATTCTTTGTGTATTAACTGAGCGCAGTTAACTATTCCATATATGGGATTGTTAATTTCGTGCGCTATGCTTGCCGCCAGTTCTCTGAATTTTTCCATCTGGCCGTTCCGCATGGATTCTGTCTGCGCTATCACTTCATCGGTAATATCGGTTGCCGCCATGATTACTTTGCGGGATGTGTTATCTTTTTCCTCTGCCGGAAATACCTTTACATTGATAAACCGGTTGTTGAGCGCGGAGAATTGCAGGCTTTCCGGCACCCCGGTATGAAAACATTTTATTGCCGGACATTCGGCGCAGGGGGTAGTGCGGTTAAACCACAGTTGATAACAATACCTGCCTGTAATATCAGGCAGTTCTTTCCCGAATAGTTTTGCGGTTGCATTGTTTGCCCATAAGACTTTTAATTCTCCGGAAAGTAAAATTATCGAGGTATCAAGCGCCTCCACAAAAGAGCGGAACTGCCGGGAAAGTCTTTTTGCAGTATTTTCGCTTTTACGCAGTTTTATTTCCAATCGTTTTCGCTCCGTTATATCTTCCATGACAGCGACAGAGTGTGTGATAGTGCCTTCGCTGCTTCTGACAGGGGAAATTGAAACGGAAAACCAATAGCTTTTGCCATTTCTCTTCTTGTTGCGCAATTTGCCCCGCCATTCAATGCCGGATGTGACCGTATTCCATACTTGTGCATACGATTTCAGCGGTGTTTTGTCCGGTATAAAAAAAAAGAGATTTTGCCCGATGGCTTCTTCAAAGGAGTAGCCGGTTAATAGGGAAAATCCGGAGTTAACATATTCAATTTTCCCTTGGGTATCGGCAAGTATCATTGCGAACGGATTCTGTTCTATCGCGAAACATAGGCTCTCACTTAGTTTTTCTCTATTTTCCGTGCAGGTAAAATTCAACCATTATTCTCCTTTTCTTGTTTCTGCTATTGGCAGCGTAATTTTAATCTTTGTAAAATGTCCTTCACGGCTTTCAATTTCTAATGTGCCATTATAATTGTTAATAATGTCATTGCAAATACTCAGTCCCAACCCTGTTCCCTTTCCTTTTGGTTTTGTGGTGAAAAAAGGCGTCAGCGCTTTTTCCAATTTGTCATGGGGTATTCCGGCGCCCCTGTCATGAAAAACGATTTTTATATGCGGCGCTTCGTTCAATAGTATTTCCGATGCGGTGATATCAATAATCTTGTTTTTGTGCTGATTGGGATATTTTTCATTCAGGGCGTAACGGGAGTTGTTAAGAATATTTAAAAAAACCTGCTGTATTCGCTGCGGATGAACGATAATTTTTGGCAAATTTTCAGGAATGCGTATTTTCAGATTAATACCCTCCTTTCGCATAATTGTTCCGCTGAAAGTAAGGGTATCGGCAAACAATTCATGTACGCTGCACTTGATTTTTTCTTCATCCGTATCCCTGACAAAGGAAAGAAGGCATTTTGTTACATTTGCAATGCGTTGGGATTCTTTTATAATCATGTTTACCATATCATGGTCCATCTTTTTCCCTCGTAAGGAATCCATAATCAACAATTCGGCGCAATTAATCACGCCGTAAATGGGGTTGTTGATTTCATGCGCTACGCTTGCCGCCAGTTCTCCTATTGTGGCCAGTTGGCCCGCGCGCAGGGATTTTTCCCTTGCCAGCAATTCTTCCGTCATATCGCTGGCAACCATAATGACATGGTTGATTTTGTTTTCTTCCTCTTTTACGGGAAAGACTTTTATATCCCAAAACCGGTTATCCGGAGTAAAAAATTGCGTATTTTCCGTTTTTCCCGTTTGGAAGCATTTTTGAACAAGACAGCCTTCGCAAGGGACGGAGCGGTGAAACCATACATTATAGCACTGGTGTTCTTTTCCGTTATGAATCTTTTTTTCGAAGATTATTTTTGCGGCACGGTTTTCCCATAATATTTCCAATTCAGGGGAAAGCAGGATCAGAGGTTTTTCAATGGCGTCCAAAAGGGCGTTAAACTGGCTGGAAAGCTTTCTGTAGTTGCTTTCACTCTCAAGCAGCACTATTTCCATCTGCTTGCGTTCGGTAATATCCTCCTTCACCGCCAAAAAGTTTGCAATGACTCCTTCGGCATTTCTTACCGGCGAGATAAAAACGGATTCCCAGTAAAATTCGCCGGTCTTTTTTCTTGCGCATAATTCTCCTTTCCATATGTCGCCGGAAGCAACTGTTTGCCATAGCTGCCTGTATTCTTTAGACGATATCCCCTCCGGTTTCAGAAATTCTAAATGCTGCCCGAGAATATCTTCATTCGTGTATCCGGTAATTCCGGTAAATACCGGGTTTACATATTCTATGATTCCTTTCGGGTCGGTAATGATTATCACAGAGGGGCTTTGTTCAATGGCGCGGGACAGTTTGAGTATTTCGTTTTCGGCCTTTCTGCGCTCTGTGCTGTCAACGATATTTGCCACAAAGGCGGGAGAATGTTCAAACGTGGAAAGCTGCAAATTGACTTCAATGTTGTATAAGGTGCCGTCCTTCCTTCGGTGAACAGCCGAAAAATGTATATTCCCCTTTGCCCCCGTCCGGAGAGGTTCGATAAGTGTATCAAATGATTCTGAAGTAAATTCCGGTTTCAGGTCCAGCGGGGTAAGCCGCCTGAGTTCGGCAAGGGAATATCCTGTATTTATTACAGCAGTTTTGTTTACATGGATGAATAGGAGGGTTTTTGCATCAAATATGTATATTTCGTTTGACGAGTTATCCAATACCTCAGCAAAACCCATGATGAGGTCCGTGGCTAATTTTTGCTCCGTTATATCCTGAACGATGCCAAGAGAACGCAAAGGGATTCCCTGCGGATCATATTCCGTAGTACATTTTTCACGTACGAATTTGACAGCGCCGTCTTTCATCAGCAGGCGGTGTTCAATATCGTAGAGGGTTTTGTTTTTTAAGGAATCTGTATAAGCCGTGTTTACGCGTTCTCTGTCTTCGGGATGGACTGTTTCAAGAAATGCCTCATAGGAAGCCTTGAATTTTTTGGGATCTATATCGAAAATCCGGTATATCTCATCAGACCAATAGAGCGTGTTGGTAACAAGGTCTAATTCCCAATGGCCTAATTTTGCAATCCGTTCAGCCTGCTCAAGCCTTTGTTTGCTTTCCTGCAGTGATTTTATTAAATTACGGCGCTCAGTAATGTAATTCCATTCGCGAATAAACCTTCTGCAAATACGTGGCAAATCGGCAAACATTTCTTTCGACTTTACAAGGTAATCCAGCGCTCCGGCCTTCATTGCCCTGACGGCAGCCTGCTCATCGCCATAACCGGTCATGATTACTACCGGATAGGATAATTTTTCCTTGTTGCCGGGGATAAGTCCAATGCCCTTTCCATCGGGCAGATTATAATCGACTATCGCTATATCCGGAATACACTCTGCAACACGTTCTCTTGCCGCCCGGAGGGTATGCGCAACCGTAATGCTTACCTCATGGATGTGGTCTTCAAATGAACGAATGATTAATTCCACATGGGGCTTTTCGTTTTCGACGAGCAATATGTTCATCTTTTTTTGTGTCATAGGAATAACATTATAACAAAACAACTACATTGTAAAAGTCTCCAAAGGCCTAATTCATGTTTAGGAATTTCAAAGCTGTAGAACGAAGCGATTGCTTCGTTCGTGCGAAGTGGCACTTCGCTCTACATCTTTACATCGAAAAAGCTGCCGAAGGCCTAATTCATGTTCAGGAATTTCAAAGCTGTAGAACGAAGCGATTGCTTCGTTCGTGCGAAGTAGCACTTCGCTCTACATCTTTACATCGAAAAAGCTGCCGAAGGCCTAATTTAACGTTTAGGAATTTCAAAGTTGAGATTCTTGCGAGTTCAGATTTGTAATCCAATGTCATTAAGTTAAGGGTTGTATTTACGGCTTTCACTTAACACCGGCTGAACAGTTGCTTTACCTTAATAGTTTTTCAATAATAACGATATTGCCGCATAGTGCAGGGGCGAAGCATTTGCATAAATTGTCATAAATGCATTTATACCCAAACGGGCAAATGCTTCGCCCCCGCTTTTTATAAAACCAAATTACCTCTAAATCCAGATTTGTTTGACTATATGTTAGCTTTTTGAAAACGTAACAGTTCACCCCTTCCGGATTGTCCCGGTATTTGAAAAGGACCCACCCCTAAATCCCCTCCCGGGAGGGGATTTAGGGGTGGGTTAAAAGAAAAGTCGTTGGGATTTTTGTCTTTTAAAACCCAACCTGATTAAATTCCGGGTATTACTTTAGTTTTTTAAAAAACATGATTTCTCAGCTATTCTGCAACCCTGACAGAGTTTCAGAACCCTGTCAGGGTTAAACCGGTAAGCAAGATTTACCTTATGTTGTCACAGTTTTTCAAAAAACCAAAGTGATACAATCCCGGATTTTGTGTTGCTGAGATTCCATGTATCACAATTATCAGTATGATCCACACAAGCAAAAATTATTCCAAGGGCTTTTACGCAGAGAATATGAAAACAACGGCATAGGGCTATAGCCAAACAAAGGTTGCTGAATGTATTTTTATAGTATCTGCCAAATAGTATCTCCTCTTTATTGTTTCTTAAACCCGTTTTTGGGAAATATTCCCACTTTTGGGAAATTTCCCAAAGTGGGAATATTCTCACTTTTCTCCTGTATTTTTCTTCACTATAAAAAACTGTTTTACAACAAAAATCAAATACATGATTTTTTGCTCATCAATGTAAATACACAGTTTTGCGTAATCAAAACCGGTTCCTCAAAGAAAAATACATTTATGAGATTTCAGTGATTTTCGCTTTGGTATCCGAATTGCTAAGTCGTATCGGGTGTATCAATTCAACACCTATGGAATATATTCTTATATAAGTTTCGCATTTTTTGTCATTACCAGGGATGGGGAGAGTTGGGGGAACCCTGACAGGGGGGTCCGAACCCTGTCAGGGTTTGAAATCAATGGCTAATTTAATGTTCACAAGGAATTTAGTCAGAAAACGGTACCACACCCCTGAATCCCCTTGTAGAGACGCAATGCATTGCGTCTCCACGCTTCTCGTTTTCCCCTCTAAAAAGGGAGAGGGTGGCAGCGAATAGTTGTATCGGTTATTTTGCAGTGAGAAAAAATGATTTCAAAATTTAAAATTTTTCTGCCGAAGCAAATAAATCCTGCTGGAATTCTCACAAAACAGGGAAAACTGCAAGATCATTTCAAAGAATGGAATGACCGCTTTGGCAGCCTTAAAAAATTGATTGAAACATTGCAAAGCGGTTCGGAGGAGAAGTTTCTCCATATCGGACAGAGACTTCAGGAATTTGCCGCCGGTTCAAAAAAATTATCGGAAATGACGGAGGCTATCTCCCAGCTTGCCTCCGGGAAAGAAATCAACGATGCAATCGACGGGCTGAAAGAGCAGTTGGCAATAATGTCACGTTACTTTGGAAAGGAGAACGGAGCGTCAAACGGCGGCATGGAAAAACTCAACCGCATTATAGGGGCAACACACTGGCTGGAAACAACCTGTGATGAGTTTTCCCGCTTAACCAGGATGCTGCGGTTTTTAAGCATTTCCATTCGGATAGAAAATGCGCGCCTTGACCGGAGCAATACGTCAGGATTCCATGATGTTTCCGATGATGTAAAAATACTTGCGGATGAAATAGACGTTAAATCGGGCAATGTTATGGAAAACACAAAATCCCTGTCCGTTACCGTGCAAAGTTCCCTAGCAAAAACCGGGGAACTTACACATATACAAAAAAACTCTGCCGTAAAACTCCTCGAAGATGCCCAGGCAAGTCTGGTTTCATTGGTGGGGTTGAAGGAAAAATCATCGGACGTCTCTTCCCGGATTGCCGCCCGTTCCTCTGAAATATACAAAAATATCGGCAGCGCCGTTGCTTCGCTTCAGTTTCATGACATTACACGGCAACAACTGGAACACGTGAGAGATATCCTGAAAAATCTCCGGGAGAAACTGGAAAAGGCGGAGGAGGATCATGAGCAAATGACGCATGATCAGAATGCAGCGTTTGCGGGATGGATGGGAAAAGTCTGCAAGCTGCAATTTTCCCAGCTTCTTAACACAAAAAAAGAACTTGAGACGGCGGTTTGCGGCGTAATTGACAACCTCAGGGGCATCTCCCGCAATGCGATAAGCATGACCTCTGATATCAGGGAATTATCAGGCAATAATCATCATTCGGACAGTTCGCTCCTGTCCAGGATTGAAACAGGCATTGTTGCCTCAATCCGGGCATTGAGAGACAATGAAAAAATTGAAACGGAAATATCTGAATCCGTCCATGGCGCGGTTCACGGGTTGTCAGGGTTTATAAAGGAAATAGAGGAAATCAGCGCAAAGATTAAACTTATCGCCCTTAACGCCCAGGTAAGGGCGGCATGTGTGGGAGAGGAGGGAAAAACGTTCGAGGTGTTGGCGGAGGAGATTCAAAGGCTTTCGTCAAATGCAAGAGAACAAACCACGAATGTGCTTGAAAAACTCCAGTCCGTCATTGCAGACAACTCATTGTCTGTTAAAAACGGCAAAACTCATGACAGCATGGCGAATACCCTTGAACATATGCTGGGATCACTCAATAAGGTAAACAAAGAATTCGGTCTCCTTTTACAGCAAATAATCGAAAATGGGCAAACGCTGGGAACTGAAATCGGAAAATTGACGGAAAAGATCGTCTTCCATGAAGAAATGGCAGGCATGATTGATGACGTTGCCAATGGATTGAATGAACTGGCAGCCCTTATCAGGGAGCAGTTTCCTGACTCCGCTATACATGAAAATGCGGACAATCTGGAATCCCTTGCATCGTTTTATACCACGGAGGGCGAAAGAAACGTTCACATGGCAGTCACGGGCGTAGCAGTTCATAAAGGCGCCGATGCAAACATGCCTGAGATAAAAAAAGATGAAAAAGATGATATGGGGGACAACATAGAGCTTTTTTAGAAGTGAGCAAAGCAAAAAACCCACCCCTGCCCCTCCCAAGAGGGGAATAAATAAAACCGCCTCCTGGGATGAAAATTTAAGAAGCCCCTCCCCCCGGAGGGAAATAGAAGAAATCCCCTCTTGGGAGGGGCAGGGGTGGGTAAACAACAGATAAACACATTGCGTGAATGTGCGAAAAATACAGTAGCTGTAGTAGCTGTAGTTGGGTTGAGGAACGAAACCCAACATTTCTATAAATATTTACGTTGGGTTTCGCCTTGCTCAACCCAACCTACGGAAATAATTGAGCAGAAATAGCATAAAATTCCACGGAACATTTTTAACAGGAAGGTAAAAATGCAGCAGCAGGAAATAGAACAAATAGCAAAGGATGGCATACTGGCTTTTAACGGAAAAGTGACGATACCCCTTGCGAATGAACTGAAAGAAAAACTAATCGGCGCGCTGTCTCTTGTTAACCACATAAGGATTGATTTGGCAAAAACGACCGAAGTCGACCTCTCGTTCCTTCAACTCCTGTATGCCGCCCACCTGGCTTCGGCAAAAACTAATAAGCGTCTGACGATAAGCAAATGTTCCGCGCCTTTTAAACAGGCAGTGATGGACGCAGGCTACACCCATCACCGGGGGTGTATTTTAGAGTGTGAAGATAATTGTTTTAGCAGGAAAGGAGACAATTAATGGGTAAGACAATTATGACGGTGGATGACTCGGCAAGCATCCGCCAGATGGTAAATTTTACCCTTAAGGATGCGGGGTACGATGTGATTGAAGCCATGGACGGCAAGGACGCATTAGGCAAATTAAACGGGGCATCCATACACATGCTGATAAGCGACGTAAATATGCCGAATATGGACGGCATTGAGCTTGTGCGCCAGCTAAGAGCCATGCCGGATTACCGTTTTATTCCGATTATTATGCTCACCACCGAATCGCAGGACACAAAAAAGCAGGAGGGAAAACAAGCCGGAGCCACGGGCTGGATTGTAAAGCCATTCAAACCGGAGCAGTTGATGGCAGTGGTAAAAAAGGTGCTGAAATAACTTAATGTTTAGGAATTTCAAGGCTGCAGAACGAAGTGGGTAGGGTGGATAAAGGCGCTGGTTTTTGCGCCGTATCCACCAACGATTATCTTACCCCCCCCATGAGGGGAATTCGTCAAATCCACTCATGGGAAAGGTATATTAAAAGCCCCCACCCGGAGGGGTACGGGGTAGGTCAAAAGAAAAGTCGTTGGGTTTTTGTCTTTTAAAACCCAACCTAATTTAACTGGCGGAGGTTCTTATGTCACACATTGATAAACATAAAGAAACGTTCAAAGAGGAGGCGTACGAGCTCCTTGGCGAACTGGAAACCGCGTTCCTGGAACTGGAGGAATCTCCGGATAACAGGGAGCTTGTCGGACGTGTTTTCAGGGCAATGCATACAATCAAAGGATCGGGCGCAATGTTCGGTTTCGACGATATTGCCGAATTTATGCACGACGTGGAAACCGTTTTTGAACAAGTGCGCGACGGGAAAATCGCAGTGACAAAACACCTGGTCAATCTGGGACTATCCGCCAAAGACCAGATTCGGGCAATGCTTGACGCATACGGAGGAAATGAACCTGCGGATGAATCAAGGAGCACGGAAATTATCGCCGCGTTTAGAAAATTGATTTCCCGTGACGACAAAAAGAGCGGAGCGGCAAAGGCTGCGGAAACCGGGGTTTCCGGGGAGACCAATTGTGAAAATATAGTATACAGAATACACTTTCGGCCTGAAAAAAATATATTTATGAACGGAACGAATCCAATCTATTTGCTGAACGAACTCAAAGAACTCGGAGAATGCAGGGCCATTGCCCATGTAGATACGATCCCCCCGATTCATGAGATAAACCCTGAGTATTGTTATACCCATTGGGACATTATTTTGACAACCGGCAAAGGCGTTGATGCCATAAAAGATATATTTATATTTATTGCGGATAATTGCGAATTAAACATAAAGGTTGTTGATGGTTATTGCGAGTCGGATGAAGCGGCGGACAATGAAAAGCTCGGAAATATTCTGGTGGACCGCGGCATAATTTCACCGGACGATATTGAAAAAGCGTTGTCATCGCAAAAACGACTCGGAGAAATTCTTGTGGATGCCGAGGCGGTGACCAATGAGGGGCTTCGGTCAGCACTTGAGGAACAATCACAAATAAGAGACGCGCGTAAAAAGCGTCAAACTACAGAAACCCATTCAAACATTCGGGTGCCGGCAGAGAAACTCGATCATTTCGTAGACCTTGTCGGAGAGCTGGTGATTCTTCAGCAGCGGCTCAGCCGCACCGCATCCCGCCAAAACGATTCGGAATTGTTTGCCATAGCGGAAGAAGTAGAACGGCTTACGGTGGAATTAAGGGATAGCGCCTTCAGCGTCCGCATGGTTCCCATAGGAATGATTTTTAACAAACTGAAACGTCTGGTCCGTGATCTCTCGGACGAATTGGGAAAAGAAACGGACATGGCGACCGATGGCGGGGAAACCGAACTGGACAAAACGGTAATAGACCGCCTGAATGATCCCCTTGTGCATATTATCAGAAACAGCATCGATCATGGAATCGAGCTGCCAGGCGCACGTGAGGCTTCCGGAAAGCCAGGAACGGGCGTTATTCATCTTTCGGCATTTCATTCGGGTTCCAGCGTGATAATTCAAATCAGGGATGATGGAAGGGGCATTGATACGGATATCGTGCGCGCCAGGGCTATTGAAAAAGGCATGGTGGCGGCAAATGCCGAATTGTCGGAAAAAGAGTGCTATGCCCTTATTTTTGAGCCGGGATTTTCCACTGCGAAGGAAGTTACCAGCGTGTCGGGCCGGGGCGTCGGCATGGATGTCGTAAAGCAGACGATAGATTCTCTCAGGGGCTCAATCGATGTTGAAAGCAAAAAGGGAAAGGGAACGACAATCACCATTACATTGCCGCTGACGCTGGCAATCATCGAGGGATTACAGGTTGAAATAGGGAATGAATATTTTGTTTTGCCGCTTTCTGCCGTTGAAGAATGCATTGAATTGACCCGCGAAGAAGCATTAAAGGCGAAGGGAAGGCATATTACAAATGTGCGCGGTGAGATAGTGCCGTATATCCGGCTGAAAGACTGGTTCTTTCTTGAAGGAAATTCAGAAAATATCGAGCAGATTGTCATCACAAGAACGGGCGACCGCAGAGTGGGATTTGTGGTAGACCGTGTTGTCGGAGAACACCAGACAGTGATAAAAGCGCTTGGATCTGTTTACAAAAATGTGCAGGGGGTATCCGGCGCCACCATTCTCGGCGACGGACGGGTTGCCATGATTATCGATATCCCGCATCTGATACAGGCCGTGGAAATGGAAGAAAACTCGTTGTGCGCATAAGCCATTGAAAATAATTTCAATCGTTTTTCCTCCCCCTGAATCCCCCTCCGAAGGGGGAGAATGGAGTTGTCCTCCCCCGATCTAAAGGGGAGAAACTGCCCTCTTCTAAAGTGAAGAAAATAGGCAATCTGTCCCCCTTCGGAGGGGGATTCAGGGGGAGGAAGCTATCGTACTAAGCACCTGTCCGCAGGCTCAGGGAGTGGCTCAATATTTTAACCCTTACATTCAACGTTTTATATCGTTGAATTGCAGGTGGGTTCTTTGCCTGTCGTCAGGCAGGGAGGAACGAAACCCAACATTTTCGTATCTATTCAGCGAAATTTACCATATTCCCCCTTAATAAAGGGGGTTAGGGGGTTGTCTTACATTTTAATGTTTTATTACAACCCCCTGAGTCCCCCTTTTTTAAGGGGGATTTGCTCGCTCCCAAACTCCAGTTTGGGAACAATCGGTAAAATCAGATTCTTCACCTCACTCAGAATGACTTTGTTGCCATGCTGAACGGAGCGAAGCATCTCATCTGTAATTAAATAAGATGAAAAATACAAAATCCACTGTGGATTAAAACAAACATTTTTATAAGGAGCAGTTAATATGGAGAAGCGAAAACTTATAAAGTTGAAGCCAAAGCTTATAGGGATTTTCCTCCTTGTGGGCCTTGTGCCGCTGATATTTATCGGCTGGTGGAGCTGCAGGGAGGCTACCGAGTCGCTGGTAAAGCAGTCGTACAATCAGCTTGAATCGGTAAGGGGCATCAAAAAAGCCCAGATTACAAAATACTTTGAAGAACGCAAGGGAGATATGGGTGTGCTTGGGAAAACGGTAAGCACATTGCGAAGAGAGGCGCTTAACAAACTGATCGCCGTAAGGGATATTAAAAAAATAGCGATAGAACAATACTTTCAAACAATAAACGATCAGGTAATCACATTTTCCGACAACCAGATGATCGTTGACGCAATGAGAAAATTCAAAGAAGCTTTTCATTCCGTTCGCACGGAAAACAATGTGGCGGCAGCCGATCTTGATCGTATGCGCAAGGAGCTGCACTCATACTATATTGACGAGTTTAACGAAGAATATAAAAAGAGAAATCATGGAACGTCATCAAATGCGGAGTCTTATTTTCGTCAATTGGATGATGACACCGTCGCGCTGCAGCACTATTATATAAAAGACAATAAAAACCCTCTTGGGTCAAAGCATTTGCTCGACAAAGCAGGGGATAATTCACAGTACAGCGCCATTCACGGCAAATTTCATCCGACGATAAGGGATTTTCTTGAAAAATTTGAATATTACGACATATTCCTCGTAGATGCAGATTCGGGAAAAATTGTCTACTCGGTTTTTAAGGAGCTGGATTTTGGCACCTCGCTTGTCAACGGGCCATACGCGCAGACCCCTATCGGGGAGGCTTTTCGGAAGGCGAATGCGTTTACCGACAAGAATGGCGTCGCAATGGCGGACTATTCCCGATACGCTCCCTCTTACGATGACCCGGCAGGTTTTATTGCCTCTCCCATTTACGACGGAAACGAAAAGATAGGCGTTTTGATGTTCCAGATGCCTGTCGGAAGGATCAACGCAATTATGGCAGACCGGTCAGGACTGGGAGACACGGCGGAAACACTTCTGGTGGGGCCTGATTATCTTATGAGGTCTGATTCCTATCATGACACGCAAAACCGTACGGTAAAGGCATCCTTTGCCGATCCTTCCAAAGGGAAAATCGATACCGTTGCAACCAGAGCCGTTCATGAACAGGGGAAAACAGGGGTTTCCTATATTACCGATTACCGGAAACAGCCGGTCATAATCGCATACACTCCCGTCAGTGTAAGCGGCGGAATCACCTGGTGCATGAGTGCAAAAATAGACATCGCTGAGGCATTTTGTCCGAAGGATGGAAACGGAGAATATTTCTTTGCGGAGTATATCAGGGAATACGGGTATTATGATCTCCTTCTGATAAACCCCGAGGGCTATTGTTTCTATACCGTATGCAGGGAAGCCGATTACCAAACCAATTTTGTGAACGGCAAGTACAGCAATTCCAATCTCGGGGCGCTTGTTAAGCAGGTGTTAAACACAAAACAGTATGGTATGGTGGACTTCGCTCCCTATGCTCCAAGCAACGATGAACCGGCATCGTTTGTTGCCATGCCGGTCGTTCACGATGGCAATGTGGAAATGGTTGTAGCCCTGCAGCTTCCGCTGGAGACTATTAACGCAATCATGCAGCAGCGTGAGGGCATGGGAAAAACCGGCGAGACATACCTGGTGGGCAGCGATCTGCGCATGCGCTCCAACTCGTTCCTTGATCCGGAGGGACATTCCGTGAAGGCGTCATTTGCCGGCACTGTTCAGAAAAACGGCGTTGATACCGAAGCCGCACGCGAGGCAGTTTCCGGAAGGACGGACACCAAAGTAATTCTTGATTATAACGGCAACCCGGTTCTCTCCGCTTATACTCCTGTACAAATCGGAGACATCACCTGGGGTCTGCTGGCGGAGATCGATGAAGCGGAGGTAATGGCCCCGGTAAATAATCTGGTGCGTGCTATTATTATTGCCGGAATTGTGGCAGGTGTTATTGTTGGATTTGTAGGGTATTTTATTGCAAGGGGAATCTATCTCCAGTTTGGCGGAGAACCGGAATTAATCGTCGATATTGCGCAAAAGGCGGCAATTGGCGATCTTACCATGCAATTTGAGACGAAAAACAAGAAAGAAAGCGGGGTATATGCCGCTATTAAAAATATGACGGTAAAACTGCGCGAGGTAGTGGGAGATGTTAAAACTGCGTCGGAAAATGTTGCAATCGGCAGCCAGGAACTGAGCTCCAGTTCCGAACAGTTGTCTCAGGGATCTTCCGAGCAGGCGGCGTCTGCGGAAGAGACATCTTCTTCCATGGATGAGATGGCCTCGGCCATTAAGCAAAATGCCGACAATGCGCAGCAGACGGAAAAAATAGCAAGGAAGTCGGCAATAGACGCCAAAGAAGGCGGCGATGCAGTGGAACAAACGGTAAAGGCAATGAAAGAGATAGCGGAAAAGATATCGATCATTAAGGAAATCGCACGGCAAACGGATCTGCTCGCGCTCAATGCCGCCATAGAAGCGGCGCGCGCCGGAGAACACGGCAAAGGATTTGCCGTAGTGGCGTCTGAGGTGCGTAAACTTGCGGAACGCAGCCAGACGGCGGCGGGGCAAATTGATCATTTGTCTTCTTCCAGCGTGGATGTTGCAGAAAAGGCAGGCAAAATGCTGTCGATACTTGTGCCGGACATCCAGAAAACCGCGGAGCTGGTGCAGGAAATCAGCGCTTCCAGCAGCGAACAGGATAAGGGGGTTGAGCAGGTAAATAAAGCGATCCAGCAACTGGATACGGTAATTCAGCAAAATGTCGCCGCCGCGGAACAGGTGGCCTCAACCGCGGAGGAATTGTCAGGGCAGGCGCAGTACCTCAAAGACGCTGTCAGTTTCTTTAAGACAAATAATGACGGAAATGCCGCACAGAAAAGCCCCGCGGCAAGGGAAAGGATTCCCGGAGAAAAAACGCGCCGGGCGAACGACAGGCATATTCCTGAGAAAAAATCCGAATATGCCGTTGTCGCTGAAAACAGGAAAGGGGCGGCTGCCAATTCAAACGGAGGCATTGACCTTGATTTAGGCGAGCCGGGCGGCAATGGTTCAGATGCGGAGGATGCCGATTTTGTCAGAAATTCCTGAACGTTTAATCAGGTTGGGTTTTAAAAGACAAAAACCCAACGACTTTTCTTTTAACCCACCCCTTACCCCTCCCAGGAGGGGAATCAGAAAACCCCCTCCCAAGAGGGGAATATTAGAAGTCCCCTTTTGGGAGGAGCATATTAAAAGTCCCCTCCTGAGCGGGGCATATTAGAAGTCCCCTCCTGGGAGGGGATTTAGGGGTGGGTTAAAGGCATAATGAGAAACTTTGAAATTCCTAAACATTAACATAGGAGATACTACTTGAGACTATCGCTTACAAAAAAACTTATATTGCTGAGTTTATTGCCATCCATGGTGACAGGTTTTTTTCTTTATACTGTTATTGACGGGAAAATACGCGTAAAAACGGAGGCAAACAGGATAAACGCATTAAGCGAATACATTATCAATGCCAGCGGACTATTGCATGAATTGCAGAAGGAACGAGGTGCTTCCGCAGTGTACGTGGCAAGCGGAGGCAAAAAGATGGCGGAAGAGTTGCCGGTTGCCAGGGGCGATGCCGACAAGGCTCTGGCGCCTTTTCATGAGTTTATGAAATCATTTAACGTAAAACAGTACGGCGATGAATTTAATTCTGCCGTAAATCTCATCCTGAATGATATTAAGGATCTCCCCGGAAAGAGAAATCAGATAATCAGCCTTTCCATAAATAAGGATGAAACCATACAGTATTTTACGGCAATGAATGCGCATTTTACCCAATCCTTTGAACATGTTGCTCTGATGTCGAATCACCCGGAGATTTCAAATTCCGTATCGGCCTATGTGAATTTTATTTCGGCAAAGGAACTGTCGGGGGTTGAAAGGGCGGTTATGGGGGGAATAACCGTGGCAAACAAGGCAATCAGTTCCGCCGACCTGGACAAATGGATGACGGTCTGGAAAGGCAGTGAGAGGTTGATAAGGAATTTCGAATACCTCGCGTCTCCGGAAGCGCTGGCTTTCTATAAATCAAACCATAACGGACAGGTGGTGGAAACGGTATCAAATATACGAAAACTGCTGCTGGAAAATGCCAATGCGGGACAATTCGCTGTTACCGGCCAGGAGGTGTTTGAAGCCGCGACAAAACGGATTAACGTTTTGAAAAATATTGAAGACTTTCAGGCGGAGAAAATAAAAATACTCTCTGATGCAATAGTGGCGGATGCGGGAAATGGCGTCATTATGTACTCCATCATTGGCGGAACGGCGCTGGGAGCGGTTTTTTTCCTGACGTTGTTTCTGATAAAAGGAATATACAGGATGTTTGGCAATGAACCTCAGGTAATAGAAGACATTGCCAGAAAAATATCACAGGGCGATCTGACCGTGACATTTACTACGAAGAACAAACCATTGTCAGGCGTATATGCGGCTATTAAACACATGGCGGAGAATCTCAGGCAAATTGTGAGCGATGTAAAATCGACTGCGGACAATGTGGCCGTCAGCAGTTCGGAAGTAAGTTCCGGTTCGGAGCAGATGTCTCAGGGCGCCGCAGAACAGGCTGCCACCGCGGAGCAGACATCTTCTTCCATGAATGAAATAGCCTCTATCATTAAGCAGAATGCGGATAATGCGCAACAGACGGAAAAGATTTCAAAAAGGTGCGCGGAGGATGCGGGCAAAGGCGGAAACGCCGTGACGAAAACCGTGAAGGCAATGAAAGATATTGCGGAAAAGATCGCGATTATCAGGGAAATTGCCAGGCAGACCGATCTCCTGGCGCTTAATGCGGCAATCGAGGCGGCGCGCGCGGGTGAACACGGCAAAGGATTTGCCGTGGTGGCTGCGGAGGTAAGAAAACTTGCGGAGCGCAGTCAAACCGCTGCGGAGCAGATTGATCACCTGTCAACATCGAGCGTTGAGGTTGCGGAAGGCGCCGGCAATATGCTGATGCAATTGGTTCCCGATATACAAAAAACAGCGGAACTTGTTCAGGAAATCAACGCTGCAAGCAGCGAACAGAGCAAGGGAGTCGAAGAAGTGAATAAATCAATTCAACAACTGGACACAGTGATACAGCAAAATGCGGCGGCGGCGGAACAAATGGCTTCCACTTCGATGAACCTTTCTCATCAGGCGCAACAGTTAAAGGATACCATCGGTTTTTTCAAAACGGAAGAGAATGGCAAAATGGCAATGAATGCCGCTCTGACGGACGAAGAGAGCTCCGGCGTAAAATACCGTGAAGCGCAGCAGTCCGTCCGGAAAAAAGCGGATGGGAATGCAAAGAAACGGGACAGGTTAGTCATAGCAACGAATAATCCTCGGGATAGTTCGCTGGAAGTAAAAAATGCAGCGGATAATTAAATGGTAAGGGATTTCAATCTTTGTAGGGTGGGCAATGCCCACCGTCTCACGTTGCTTGTAGAGACGCATAGCAATGCGTCTCTACGTTTGGTGGGTAATGCCCACCCAACTCTGTTAAAAGTTGCCGAAGGCCTAATTAAATGCTAAGGAATTTCAAAATTTGCATTATAGTTGTGTCAGACAACCCCCTGCACCCCCTTTTCTAAGGGGGACTAAAGGAAAACCCCCTTTTCTAAGGGGGAACTAAAGGAAATCCCCCTTAATAAAGGGGGTGCGGGGGTTGTTTTTTACCGATATTTGTCTTGTATCTAAAAGTCGCTGCCAAAGGCAGCCTAGCTTATAAATATGAGGAGAGAAAGGCATGAGTGTGACAGAATTGACAAAAACAACGCAGTTTTTGACTTTTATATTAGACGCAGAGGTCTTTGCGATAAATATTACACAGGTGCGGGAGGTGCTTGATTTTACCACAATCACAAAGGTTCCGAGAACGCCGGATTTTATGCTTGGCGTTATTAATCTCAGGGGCACGGTTGTTCCGGTAATCGATATGAGGAAAAAATTCGGGATTGAGAAAGCCGACAAAACAATAAAGTCATGCATTGTTATTATGGAAGTCGAACTGGATGGGGAAATAACCGTTCTCGGCGCACTGGTAGATTCGGTGCGGGAAGTACTGGAACTTGAACCCGACCAGATCGAGCCTGCTCCCAGAATAGGAACCAGATTAAAAACAGAGTTTATCCTTGGCATGGGAAAACGTGACGAACAATTCATTATTATCCTTGATGTCAATAAAGTGTTTTCCGCGGATGAACTTGCCTTGCAGCAAATTGCGACAAGTAAGGAACATTTGAATGACGCAAAAGATGTCGCGTAATACACGCCCTGTTATTTGAAAGTGTATGATGAAAAACCCACCCCTTACCCCTCCCGGGAGGGGTAAGGGGTGGGTAAAATACCACATAACATACACCACAGATACACAGCCATTGTTAAAACGTTCATCTTAACGCGAGAATAGTAAAAATAATGAAATAGTCATCATGCACACAAATGATCTTATGAATGAAATAATTACGGAAACCATGTCTCATGAAGATTTTGCGCGGTTTAGCAAATTTATTTATGACGATTATGGAATAAAACTGACATCATCAAAAAAAACAATGCTGGAGTCGAGACTGCAAAGGAGATTGCGCAATCTCGATATAAAAACGTTCAGCGATTACTATGATTTTGTGTTTAGCGCAGACGGCATTAAGAATGAAATAGTTCATCTTATTGATGCGGTGACCACGAACAAGACCGATTTTTTCCGCGAACCGGGTTGTTTTGACTACTTATCGCGAAATGCGCTGTCAAGGCTTATAGAGTCGCATGGAGCGGGCATTTGCAGAGAGCTTCGCGTCTGGAGCGCAGGATGTTCCAGCGGTGAGGAACCTTACACCCTTGCAATGGTGCTGGATAGTTTTAAAAGCAGGCAACCGGATTTCCGGTTTTCAATCCTTGCCACGGATATTTCCACAAGAATGCTTAAAATTGCAGCCAGGGCGGTGTACGAACAGGAAAGAATTCTACCGGTGCCGGATGCTGAAAAAAGGAAATATTTTATGACGAGTAAGGATGCAAAAAAAAATCTGGTGCGAATTGTTCCGGAATTAAGATCCCGTGTCACATTTCGAAGGCTGAATTTAATGGAGAGAGACTTTGGAATTGGAGAACACATGGACATTATCTTTTGCCGGAATGTCATTATCTATTTTGACAGAAACACTCAGGAAAAATTGCTGAATCGGTTAAGCGGCTATTTGATTCGCGGAGGATATCTTATCCTGGGACACTCGGAAATCCTGACGAACATGGATGTTCCTTTAGAGCGGGTGGCGCCTACCGTGTATATGAAAAAAAGATGAAAAAGAAGATACGGGTGCTCATTGTTGATGATTCGGCTGTGGTGCGCCAGGCATTGCAGGAAATACTTTCTTCCGATAACGAAATTGAAATTATGGCGACGGCGGCGGATCCTATAATTGCGGCAGAGAAAATGCGCCATGAAGTGCCGGATGTCATTACCCTGGATGTGGAAATGCCCCGCATGGACGGCATTACGTTTTTGCAAAAGATTATGAGCCAGCACCCTATGCCGGTGGTTATCTGTTCAAGCCTGGCGGCAAACGGATGCGAAACGACGTTCAAGGCGCTGGAATACGGGGCGGTGGGCATTATCGAAAAGCCGAAATTGGGGAAAAAAGAATTTTTCCGGGAAAACAGCATACGGATTTGCGACGCCGTAAAATCGGCGTCGCTTGCCCGTTTGCAGCGCATACCGGAACGGTCATTTACCGTCAGGCCAAAGCTTACGGCGGATGCGATTCTTACAAAACCGGATTCAAAGGCAATGGTGCAAACCACCGAGAAAATCATTGTCGTTGGCGCATCCACCGGAGGCACAGAAGCCCTCCGGATTTTTCTTGAGGAGCTTCCTTTGGATTCCCCGGGCATTGTTATTGTGCAGCACATGCCGGAAACCTTTACTGCCGCCTTTGCCAAACGGCTCGATTCTCTCTGCAAAATTTCGGTAAAGGAGGCGGAAAATGACGATACCGTCATTCGCGGACAGGCGCTGATTGCGCCGGGAAACCGTCACACACTGCTGAAACGAAGCGGGGCACGATATTATATTGAAATAAAAGAGGGTCCCCTCGTGTGCCGGCATCGTCCGTCTGTGGACGTGCTTTTCCGTTCTGCGGCAAGATATGCGGGTAAAAATGCGGTAGGAGTCATTATGACGGGCATGGGAGATGACGGGGCGAGGGGCATGCGTGAAATGAAAGAGGCAGGCGCGTTTACTATTGCCCAGGACGAGGCTACTTCGGTGGTCTTTGGAATGCCGAATGAGGCGATCAAACGGGGAGGTGTTGACAAGATATTGCCGCTGGAGGAGATTTCCCGGTCTGTGGTGAAGCTATGCGAAACATAATATAAAGTGAAATTCCCTGCCGAATGCGCATTGCGGAAAAGAGCGTAATTGAGGCGCGCGTTTTATGAAAATCCTTATTGCTGATGACAGCAAATCCATGCGAAAAATGCTTTTTACTCTCCTGGAACAGGAAGGGTACAAGGTCGTTGTCACTGAAAACGGAAAGCAGGCATGGAACATCCTTCAGAATGAGGCGCTGCACCTTGCCATTTTGGATATTGTAATGCCGGATATTAACGGTTTGGAACTGTTAAGAAAGATCAGAAGTTCCGAGTCAACCGCGGATATTCCCGTGCTTATTCTGACAAGTTCAACGAAAATAGACCTTAAGACTCAGGCGCTTGATCTCGGGGCTTCCGATTTGCTCAGCAAACCGTTTTCCAGAGAGGATTTGCTGGCACGCGTCAGGAATATGGTGCGGACAAAATCATATCAGGACGGGATAAAAATCAAAAATGAATTTCTTGAGCAAAAAATTAAAGAACGGACACAGGAACTGAAGGATTCACAAATGGACTTGATCTGGAGACTCGGCAGGGTGGCAGAATTCAGGGATTCGGGCACGGGAAATCATATTTTCAGGGTGGGGTGCTACTGCCAGATTATCGCAAAAAAACTTGGAATGAACCGGGATTTTACCGACACAATTTTTTTAAGCAGCCAGCTTCATGACATCGGGAAAATAGGTATTCCTGATACCATTCTTTTAAAACAAGGGCCGCTGTCTGCCGAAGAACGCGAACTTATGAAAAACCACTGCTCAATAGGCGCGGAAATGCTCAGACAGGATTACAAAACCAGCAGCCGGTTTGCAGCAAAAAGCAATTTCTATTCGCATAATATGGTCGATAAAAACGCAATTAACCCTACAATAGACACTGCCTCCACCATAGCGTTGACACATCATGAACGATGGGACGGGAATGGTTATCCGTTCGGTTTATTAAAAGGTGAAATTCCGCTGGAATCAAGGATTGTTGCCATTGCGGACGTGTATGACGCATTGCGCGCCGCCAGACCATATAAACAAGCCTATTCGGAGAAAGAAACCATATCAATCATGAAAAAGGAATCCGGCAATCACTTTGATCCGCTGGTGTACTGTGCCTTTGAGAATTCCTACAACGAATTGAACTACATTTATGATCAATTTTCCGATGAATTGCATTGTAAGACAGAAATTGGTGCGTCACGTTAAATAAAAATTTTTCTTCAGATTTCGAAGGGAGAATATAAATGGGAGTAAACTTTGAATGGCGCGATGAATACAACACCGGGTTGGATGAGATTGATATACAACATAAGAGATTTTTACACATGATAAACGCTCTTTATGAACTGGATAACCGTCCGGTTAAAAACCCCGGCATGCAGAAATTATTGGATGAACTGGTCAATTACGCCCGCTTTCATTTTCAGAGTGAAGAATTATTGATGATCAGTTATAAATATCCGAATCTCTATGATCAGAAAAAAGAACATGAGAAATTAATGAATGATCTGAATAAAAAAGCCGAAGAAGTGAAACTATCAAATGGCAATGTGTCGAAGATGTTATTATTTCTCGTTAAATGGTTTGCAGGCCATACGACATTTCTTGACAAAGAAATGGGCGCTTATATAAGCAAACAAAGAAACATTTAATCAGGAAATAGCAAAATGTTTGCAACCCTTTAGTCTTTTGAAAAAGTAGGGGCGAAGCATTTGCCCGTTTTGGGTATGAACGCATTTATGCCAAATTCATGGCAAATGCTTCGCCCCTGCAGTGATCGGAAAATATCGCTATTATTGGAATTTTTCAAAAAACTAAAGTGTTGCTAAATATTTATCCATGACTTAACCCCATGCTGAAGCATGGGGTTAAGGGGGAAAATAATCATGGGCTTCAGCCCTGAGGTAAAGGGGTGCATTCCCGCTTTTTTGTAAAAAACTTATTATTTATGTAGGATGGGTCAAAGCCTGTCCTGAGCTTGCCGAATGGACGAAGCAGACCCATCAATCATATTCTTTATTGGCTTATTGACTCTATTCACCTGAAGTCATCGTAACACCATATTTTATAATGGCTTTTTGACAATATCTATTGAGAAAATATCGAATCATTGATCCTCTGTATAGACAAACATTTATAGCCAATCGGGTGAGCAGGGTCAATAAGCAATTCTTTATTTTGATGGGTGCGCTGGCGCTTCACCCATCCTTATAACTGTACCAGAAGGTCATGGCTAAAGCCCCTGCCTGCCGTGCGGAGGTAATGGATGTGAGATTTGCTCTATGCGTCAATATTAGAGATGCCTTATAATAAAGAAAATCGAAGCCTTTTTCAAAAAGCTAAAGTGTTAGGAATGTTTTGATGGGCGGATGCAGATCATAGTTTAAGAAAATATAGCAAAACAAAATAGAAAATGCCTTTTCTATCGCTAAACATTTCATAAATTGCCAGTATGTATGCTAATACGATAATTTCTTGACAAGGAAAACGGATAATGATAGACTCCGAAAAATTGCTTACCCCTTGGCGGGTTCAGGTCTGTGGCCTGAACTCTTAAGTTTATCCGGGGGCGAACGCTGGTTACGGGTGGTAGCAGAATCACTGCTTCATCGGAGAAGATAGTAGAAAAAGTGTGGGTTCAGATTGTAACCCAACGTCATTAAGTTAAGCAGGTAGGGTGGATTAAGGCGTTGTATTTTACGCCGAATCCACCAATAATATGCACAGGAAAGGTGGATTCGCTGTCGCTTAATCCACCCTACTTAACTTAATGACGTTGGATTGTAACCCTGAACCCGCAAGAGCAATGAAACAACCCTTCCATTGATAGATGTAGCCATGCAGGGTGGGCGCCGCCCACCCTGCTTATGAGTGCTGCATTATTTCACAAAACCAAAGTGTCGCCAATTATCAGCCGGTAGCCGGCAAATTAACCCTGAGAGGGTTCCGAACCCTGACAGGGTTTTAAATACCATATTTTTATCACATTTACCTATGAATGGACGCAATGACATTTCAAGAGATTATTTTAACCTTACAAAAATACTGGGCGGATTACGGGTGCATACTCTGGCAGCCGTATGATACGGAAAAGGGTGCGGGGACGTTTAATCCCGCAACATTTCTTAAGGCGCTGGGGCCCGAACCATGGAAATGCGCTTATGTAGAGCCTTCCCGACGCCCGACGGACGGCAGATATGGTGAAAATCCAAACAGATTGCAGCATTATTACCAATTTCAGGTAATCGTGAAACCCGCCCCCGACGATTCTCAGCAAATTTACTTAAACAGTTTGCGGGCGATGGGAATAGACCTCGTGAAGCACGATGTGCGGTTTGTTGAGGACGATTGGGAATCTCCCACGCTTGGCGCAACGGGACTGGGGTGGGAGGTCTGGCTGGACGGCATGGAGATCACACAATTTACCTACTTTCAACAGGTGGGCGGTTTTGAGCTGGAACCGATTACCCTTGAACTTACTTACGGACTCGAACGAGTCGCGATGTTCATCCAGGAAAAGGAGTCGGTGTTTGATCTGGAATGGGTAGAAGGATATACCTATGGCGATATCCATAAACTGGATGAAGAACAATTTTCTACATATAATTTCAAGGTCGCAGATACGGCGATGCTTTTTAAGCTTTTTGAATTTTATGAAGCGGAATGTCAGAAATTATTGAAAGAAAACCTTCCGTTGCCCGCGTATGATTATGTTATGAAGTGTTCTCATACCTTTAATTTGCTGGATGCGCGGGGCGCAATCGGCGTTACCCAAAGAACAGGGTACATTAAAAGGGTACGAAATCTTGCCAGAGGCTGCGCCGAAAGCTATATTCAGATGCGTGAATCATTACACTGGCCTCTTTTAAAAAATTCCTCTTCTTCCGCAGCGGTCCATTAGACGCTGTATGTCTCACCAATAATTCAACGATATAGGGCAGCTTTATTTGGCAGGACAATGCCCCTGCCCTATCATGCAAAATATTATGTTCAGGTGTAAGGCTGGCTGGCTGACACACCCATCAAATAAATGAATATGCGGTTGATGAGTCTGCTCCGGCTATTCGGCAAAGTTTACACTGACCGTTCTATTGTCAAATGTCCCTTTTTTAAAAGATATAAGGATGGATCCTAAATTGGAGAAAAAGTTAATAACTATGTAAAGCCTCTTCCTGGATTCCAAAAGCATCAAATATAACCCTCTGTTTTTTTGACACCTCACTGAGAAAAGGTTCATTTTTTTGTATGTGTGTTA